>JAPOKA010000029.1 GCA_029977865.1 bacterium | reverse complement strand
CCAGGCGCACCAGACGATCAGGGCCGCTCCGCCGGCGAATCCGATCAGCTGCACCGCGAACTTGAGCGGACGAAACAGCGGTTCGCGGGTCGCCTCGTCCGTGGTCGAGCGAATCTCGCGGATGCCCGGGCGATCGGGCATCACGATCGACGACGGATCGTCGCGCTCGAGGCTCACGTCGCCACCGCCTCGCGAGGGCTGGCGGGACGTCGCCGTTCGCGTCGGATCACCCGCAGCGCCTCGATGCCGTCGCGCCAGCGGATCTTCTTGCCCTCGGCGACGGTTCTCGGTGCGTAGGCGACGGGCACCTCGGCGATGCGGACGCCCACCCGCGAGAGCGCCGCGGTGATCTGCGGCTCAATGCCGAAGCCCTCCTCGTCGAGCGCGTCGGCGATCGTGCGAAGCACCGCGACCCGAATCAGCTTGAGCCCGCACTCCATGTCGGTGAGCCGCTGCCCGGTCATGCGGTTGCTCGCGAGGGTGAGCAGTCGATTTCCGAGTCGCTGCACCGCCCCGAGCGAACGGGCTCCCGTGCTCCATCGACTTCCGTATACGGCGTCGTTGCCGCGAGCGAGCGCTGCGACCATCGGGGCGTGGTCCCGGGGGTCGTACTCGAGGTCGGCGTCCTGCAGCACCACCGCATCGATGTCGCTCGCATCGCTCAGAATGGCCGCGAGCGCCGTCCGCACCGCCGCACCCTTGCCTCGCTGCCGATCGTGCGCCACCAGCAAGGCGGGGATTCCCCGTTGGCGAAGCCGCTCGATGGCGTCCTCCGCGGTGCGGCGAGATTCGGGAGGCGAGGCGTCGTCGCACACGACCACCCGCCGCGTCCAGTCCTCGGGAAGCGCCGCGTCGGCAAGCCGAACGAGCAGCTCCGGAAGGGTCCGGGCCTCGTCATGGTGGGGGATCGCGACGTGGAGGATCGGCAACGCCGAGTCCGATCAGGCGTCCGCCTTGGTGCCGTCGCCGCCGATCGCGTTGCGCATCCCGGTGTCGGCGACGAGGTTCTGCATGCGGTAGTAGTCCATGACGCCGAAGTTGCCGGAGCGGAGCGCATCCGACATCGCCTTGGGCACCTCCGCCTCGGCGAGGATGACCAGCGCTCGGTTCTTCTGCGCTTCGGCCTGATACTCCGCTTCCTGGGCCAGCGCGAGCGCGCGGCGCTTCTCGGCCTCGGCCTGATAGCGCTTCTTGTCCGCCTCGGCCTGATGGGTCTGCAGCTGGGCGCCGATATTGTCGCCCACGTCGACGTCGGCGATGTCGATCGAGAGGATCTCGAACGCGGTGCCCGAGTCGAGTCCCTTGGCGAGCACGGTCTTGGAGATCTTGTCGGGATTCTCGAGCACCGCCTTGTGGCTCGCGGCGGATCCGATCGTGCTGATGATGCCCTCGCCGACGCGAGCGATGATGGTCTCTTCGGTCGCACCGCCGACGAGCCGTGCGATGTTCGTCCGCACCGTCACGCGGGCCTTGGCTCGAAGTTGGATGCCGTCCTGCGCCACCGCGTCAATGGTCCCCTTGCCTGATTGCGGGCTCGGGCAGTCGATCACCTTGGGATCGACGGAGGTCTTCACGGCGTCGAGGATGTCGCGACCGGCGAGATCGATCGCGGTGGCCCGTTCCCAGCCGAGGTCGATCTTCGCCTTGTCCGCGGCGATCATGGCCCGCACCACCCGGCTGACGTTGCCGCCGGCGAGGTAGTGGGCCTCGAGCATGTTGGTGGGAAGCTCAAGGCCGGCCTTCTTGGCGGAGATGCGGTTGATGACGATCACGTCCGGGCGGACCTTGCGGAAGCGCATCATCAGCAGGTCGAGCAGGGCGACCCGGGCACCCGAGAGCAGCGCCTGCAGCCACAACTGGATCACCTGACTGAGCACGAACAGGATGAAGAGGCCGATCAGGCCGACGAGGACGAGGATCCCGATCATCCACCAAGCCAGCCCACCTCCGGCGGCTTGGGCGAGCAACAGCACCGAATCTGGCGGGTTCGAAAGCGGCGATACGGTCATGACAAAGCCTCCTGACTGGTCGACGGATGCCTCAAGGTCCCGAGGCTGTGAGGGTAGCACCTCGCCGCAGGTCGCCCGTGGACGTGCAAGGCGACGCTAGACATCGGCGGGGCGAACCCGCAGTGCGTTGTCGCGAATCTCGACCACCACGATGTCGGCCTCCGCATCGATGACCCCGAAGTCCGCCACCGCATCGAGCCGGCGTCCGGCGACGCGAACGAATCCCACCGGCCGCAGCGGCGTGATGGCGACTCCGCGCTCGCCGACGAGGCCGGCGAGCCCATTCTCGAGCCCACCCGCAGGCAATGCCGACTCAGACGCGGGCTCGCCGGCTCCGAGGATCATGCGCTTGGCCAGCGGCGAGCTCGTCCACAGCTTGATCCCGAAGACGATCGCGACCGGCGCAAGCACCGCGTAGGCCGCGAGCGTCGCCATGCCCCAGATCGGGTCGTACAGGAACATGGATCCGATCGAGGCGATGCCGGCGAGGGCGCAGAGAAGCCCGAGCAGACCGCCGCTCGGCACGATCAGTTCGAGCAGGAACAGGAACACCGCGATGCCGGTGAACACCAGACCCAGCACGAAGTGGGAGTCGGAGGTGGTCTCGGTGACGGCGGTGGCGGTGGCGATCCAGGGAATCACGAGGCGACCTCCACTTCGATTCGGCCCTCGCGCACCGCGAGCACCCGCACCGACGCCCCTGCATCGATGAACGATCCGTCGGAGCTGACATCGAATGTTGCGGTCCCGAATCGGGCCCGCCCGGCCGGCCGCAGTTGGCTCACTGCAACACCCAACGCGCCGACGGCGGGCATGCCGGTCGTCGACGCGAGTCTGGTGGCGCTTCCGCCATTGCCGGGGTCGGCAGTGGAGGCATCGAGGACCAGGCGATCGAACCCCCGAACGCCTCCGAGGTGGCGGGCCGCGATCCAGATTCCGACCGCCGCCGCGAAGGCCGCGGCCAAGGTCGTCGCGAGACCGGTGAGCAGTTGGCCGCGCCACAGACCGGCTTCAAGGCCTCCCCCGACGAAGGTCCCTACCAGCCCCACGAACAGACAGGTGACTCCGGCGACGCCCGCAAAGCCGAAGCCGGGAATGATGAAGAGTTCCGCCGCCACCAGCGCAAGTCCCGCCAGCACCAGCAGGATCTCCCACCACTGCGCGAGTCCCGCAATGGCAGGCGCGCCGATCAGCACCAGCAGGGCTGCCGTCGCGGCAATGCCGAAGACGCCGAATCCCGGGGCGGCCAACTCGATGAAGAAGCAGACCAGCATCACGGCGATGAGCACCAGTCGAACCGGCCAGCTGACCAGGAACCGCGTCAGTGCCTCCGACCACGATTGATCCAGCCGCACCACCCGGGTTGCCCCGAACCACTGCCGCACCGCCTCGTCGTCGGCCGCGGTCCCGTTGGCCAGGCCGTAGCCCAGCGCGTCGTCGGCTCGGACGGTCAGGAGTTCCTCCCCGCCGATCACTTGCCCGAGCAATCGCCACCGGCCTCGGTCGGAAGGGGTCAGGACTCTCCGTGGCGATGGATCGGAGAGATCGAGGAACGCATCTTCTTCGCTCGCGGCGGCGAGTTCCTGCCCGACGGAAGGTAGTGGCTGCCCGCGCTGCCGCAGGCGGGGAGGCGGTTCTCCGAAGGCCAACTCGTACTCGCCGGAATCCACGAACATCCGTTCGCCGGTGGCGATCTCCTCGATGAGCCAGAGTTCCATGGTGACCGCAACGAATGCCTGCACCAGCTTTTCGTCGAGTCCGCGGCGGCGGGCGCTTCCCACCACTTCGGAGAGCAGGGGTGCCTCGACCTTGGCTCGCTCCGCCACCGGCATCTGGATCAGCCCCACCACTGGAAGCCCTTGGATCGGCGCGGCATCCCCGAACACTCCCTCGGGATGAACCAGAGTCTCCCGGCAGGCCAGCGCAATGATCGTGCCCGCCGAGAACGCCTTCGGGTTGATCCATGCCACGGAGTTGGCGGGTGCTGCGGTCCGAATCAGGTGGCAGATGTCGAGCGTGGCCAGCATCTCGCCGCCCGGAGTGTCGAGCTCGATCACCACCGCATTCGCGCCGAGTCTTCCCGCTTCGCGAATTCGCCGCTCAAGCGACCGGTGGGTGATCTGGTCGATCTCGCCGTGAACGGAGAGGATCGCGACGGTGTTGGCCTGACGATGGGCTGGGACCGCGACCAGCTGGCCTCGAGCCTCTGTTGAGCCGACCACCCAAAGCAGGATCCAGAGCAGGGCGGATCGATGCAGCATGCACCGCGAGTATATGGAGCAGGGGTTCGCCGCTGCCCAAGCAGAAAGGCGGCCGACCCCGAAGGGCCGGCCGCCAGAGTCGGAACACAACCAGCGAGGGCAATCAGTCGTAGTTGTTGGCGGGCAGAGTGCATTCGCCGTTGTTGGCGGTCACGCCTCGCTTCACCAGATAGAGCCAGACATCCGTCCCCGCACCTGAAGTCTGCGAGGCGGTGTCGTTATTGAAGATGTTGTCAAGGTCCTGATTCACCCCAACTCGCTTGCACGCTTCGGGGTAGAACGTTTCCGCCATCTGTACCGAGTTGTCGTTGAAGCAGAGGGGTCCGACCCATTGGCCGGGGGGCCCGTAGACCCCGGTGGTCACGGAGTCTTCCAGTTGGCTGACATCGCCGTTCTTGGGCCCACGGAAACCGTTCACCACAAACGTTCCGTCGGCGGTGTTATTCCAGTGCCTGCTCTGCCGCTCGCCACAGATCGGCATCGTGGCCCACGAGGTGTTGGAAACCGCTGAGAGATCCGACTTGAAATTGCTGTCGTCCCAGTAGATGTTCTGGGCAGGGTTCGCTGCGGTGTAGTCGTAGGCGGAAGCCTCCGTGACGTGCGAACTGGCTTCATTGGACGCAACAGCCAACTCTTTGGTGTACAAGTTGTTCGTCATACAGAGGGCGTGCATCCGGTCGTGTGAGTTCTGCGTGGAGTCCTCCGGACCTCGGCCAATGATCAACTGCCCGTTGACAGCCAGCCTCCTGACCTTGCCCGGAGTGGGAAAGTCTCCCTTATGTCCGCCGGCCCAAGCATTCCAGCTGGCGTGTATCTGCTTGTGCTTCGTCATGTCGGCGGTGTTCTTGGCGGTCTGACGGGCTCGAGCGAGCGCGGGAAGGAGGATTGCGAGCAGGATTCCGATGATCGCGATGACCACCAGCAGCTCGATCAATGTGAATCCCCGATGGTTCTTGTTTCTGTTCATGATGAATGAATGCTCCTGATTCGATGTGGCTGGAAACTTGAGTTGCGAGCCCTCGCTCACTGGCAGTTTTCCAGGAGTCGGTCCGTCTTCACATTGACCAGACCGACGCCGTAGGTCGAGTTGGCGGTGACGGCAAGGACCATGCCGAGGTAAGTGTCACCAGCGCGAACATTGCTGTTTCCTGGAGGTCCGCACGGGAACTCGTCGTCGTACTGGTTGTCGAGCCTCAGGTTCAGGCTTCCGCACTCGTAGTCAGTGTTGTAGAAGGACTTGGTCAACTCGCCGTGTCCGTCGTTGAAGACGGTGTTGCCGTTCCATTCCTTGTCGGGCCCGATCATCAAGAGCGTCGGGCTGCAGTTGTACTCGGGGCCCTGGATTGTGCCGTCCTTGGTCCCGCGAGTGGCGACGACGGGCTTCGGGCGATTCGACGGCTGCTTCCATTGGTTCTTCTGTCGTTCGCCAGCAAGCACCAGGGTGGGGTAGGAACTGTTGCACACGCCGCTTCCTGCGGGGTAGTTGATCTGACAGACGAAGGTTGAGTCCCAATACTGGTCTTGGGAGGGGTTGTAATCAGAGTAGTTGTAGTCCTCCTTGACCTGCACGACCGCGTTCACTTCAACCGGCGAGTAAAGAAGGACGGGCTGGAAGTACTCTTGAGCGATCATGCCTGAGAGAATGTTGGCGGTGGTGTTCTGGGTCACGTCCTCCGGGCCCTTGCCAGGCATTTGGATGTTCTGGCCACCGATGTTGACTGCGCCGCGATCGACAAGGCCGGGGGTGAAGAACCGCTGCCGTTCGTCGTTGTTCGCGGAGGTGATCAAGGCCTTGGTGATCTCGGTCTGCTGCTGGAGGTCCTTTGCGGACTTGGCAGCCGCTTGAGCCTTGCCCAATGCTGGGAGCAGAAGCCCGATCAGCAGTGCGATGACTGCGATGACCACGAGCAGTTCGACGAGTGTGAAGCCCCGCCGTGGATCGTTCCGATTCACTTTCATGTGCACGGTCTCCTAGGTGCGAGCGGTACGCCCGCTCGATCGAATGAACACGAACAGAACCCGCGATTGCGGGACGATGGAACATCTGGCAGCGGTCCGCCTCACGAGGGGTCGGACGCGATCGAGATTTCACGAAGGCGCTCGCCGGAGATCTCACGAGCCCATGCGAGTTCAGGGGTCGCCCGAGGAAGGCTCAGGTACCCACTGCGCAACGCGTGGACGTACGGGATCGCTGGCTGCGATGGACTCGAATTGTCGACTGGCTGCAACGCTTCGATGGGATCGAGGTCGCGTTCGACGAATGAGTGCGGGTTTGAAGTCTGCCTTGGAGCCTGCCGAATGGAATCGATGAGTTGGCAGGTTCGCGGGCTTCGTTCCGTATGTGTGCCGCAACCAGTCTGCCCTGACACTTCGCAGGGACTCCGTACCATATTGCGAGTCAGGGCAGAGTCAAGTTCCCGTGAACCTCCGCTTTTCTCCGAATCGGGGTCCACCTGAGGACTTTTCCAGGGTGCGAGGGTACCTGGCACACCGTCCCCCCCCGGCCTGAGGAGGTTCCATGAGCGTCGACCCGCCACCCGACCTGATTCTTGACCGCCTTCAGTCCCTCGGAATCACCCTTCCGCCCGCGCCACAGCCGGTGGCGGCCTATGTCCCGGCGGTTCGGAGCGGCTCCTTCCTCTTCGTCAGCGGCCAGATCCCGTTCCGGGACGGTGAGCTGCTCGCCCGCGGTCCGGTTCCTTCGGAAGTCGACGTCGACCGTGCCACCGCAGCCGCCCGCCAGTGCGCGCTCAATGGGATTGCCGTAGCCGCTGCAGCGCTCGAGGGTCGGCTCGACCGAGTCCTTCGCGTCATCCGGGTCGGCGTCTTCGTGGCCTGCGACCCCGGGTTCGAGCAGCAGCCTCAGGTCGCCAATGGTGCGAGCGAACTCCTGCAGCAGGTCTTCGGTGAGAAGGGGAGGCATGCCCGTGCGGCGGTCGGGGCGCCGTCATTGCCGCGAGGGGCGACCGTCGAGGTCGAGTTGCTGCTCGAAGTCGAGTGATGCCTTGGGGCGGGAGTCAACCGCTCGCCATCACCAGCGTGACCACCAGCAGGATCACGTTGAGGAGCAGGCTCACCACCAGGAAGGCGATGAGCCCGACCGGCGCGCCACCGGAGTGCTGTCGAATCTCAGTGGGTTCGGCGGGTGTTGTGGCGGCGATGGTGGCGGCGACCGCGGCAAGATCGGCGGGGTGACCCGCGTGCGAGGGCGACTCTCCTCGCGCCACAAGTGCGAGATCCTCGAGCAGTTGCCCGGCGTCGCGATACCGGTCCGACGGATCCTTGGCCATCAGCATCTCGATGACCTGCGCGGTTCCCGGCGAGAGCTTCGGATTCACATGATCCGGTGGTGTCAGCGGTGCCTTCAGGTGGCGATTCATCACCTCGTTCGGAGTCTTCCCGGAGAAAGGCACCCGGCCGGTCACCATGTGATAGAAGGTCGCGCCAAGCCCGTAGAGGTCGGCGGCCGGGCCGATCTCGCGAAGGCCGCGAATCTGCTCCGGACTGATGTAGTAGGGCGTTCCGTAGGCCTTGCCCGCCTCGGCTTCGGCGGCCTCGCGGTCGGTGAGGGCTCGCGCCAGGCCCAGGTCGGCCAACTTCGCCACCCCCGCCTTCGACATCATGATGTTCTTGGGCTTGATGTCGCGATGGATGAAACCCTGTTCATGGGCGTGCTGCAGCGCCGAGGCGACCTGCCGGACGATTTCGATGGCATCGCCCTCCTCGAGCCTGCCGCTCTTGGCGATGCGGTCGTGCACGGTCTCGCCGTCCACGTACTCCATCACGAAGTAGTGCTGGTCGCCCGCCTGACCGACGTCGTAGGCGCCGACGATGTTCTGATCGTTGAACCGGGCGGCCGCCCGGCCCTCCTTGTAGAAGCGCTCGATGAACTTGGCGTCGGTGGAGAACTTGCGGGGCAGCAGCTTGATCGCCACCAGCCGGTCGAGGCTCACCTGCTTGGCCAGGTACACCGTCGCCATGGCCCCAGCGCCGAGCTTCTTGATGATGCGATAGCCGGGGATGTGCTGGCTGGCGCGGTCGGTGTCGAGGTCGGACCGCACGCGTTGCAGTTGTCGCTCGGTGACGAGCTGCTCCTGCATCAGCTTCTCGGGAAGCGTGCCCGGAGAGCCGGAGGCGGCGAGCGCCGCGAGGCACTCCTGCAGTTCCTCCGCGCTGACGAATCCACGCTCGACCAGCACCCTGCCGAGCATGGTGTCGTAACCGGTTCCGCTGCGGGAGCGGTCGGAGGTGTCGGGCGAACGAGGCGCCGGCTCGTCGGCCGCCGCTGCCTTGGGTTCGCCTTCAGCCGGATCTGGCGTCGTGGTGCTCATCGGGGCTTGTTCTTCGCCCATCCGCAGAAGAAGCGGCATGGTTGCGGTCCGCCGCGGCTGCGGCGCCGGAGTCGGCGGGATCGAGGACTATTCTTCGAGGTGGTGACCCTGTCAACCCACACATGCGAATCCGAGTTTGGAGACGCCTCCGGCCCGAGGCTTCCGGACCTTGCGCTCTCGAGCGGATCGCCACGGCGACGACGCCTGCTCGCGGAGGCACGCCTGCCGCATCGAGTGGTGGAGACTGGCTTTGAAGACTCCCGGTTGCCGCTTCGAGCGGGCCTTGCCGTCCCGATTGCTGCGATGGCGCTGGCCCACGCCAAGGCCGATGCGGCTCGGCGACTCCTCGATGGGCCGTCGAACTCAAGTCGAACTCCGGTCGATTCCGAGGTGATCCTCGCTGCGGACACCCTCTGCGAACTCGACGGTCGTCCACTCGGCAAGCCTGCGGATGAGGCAGAGGCTCGATCGATGCTGCAGCGGTTGCAGGGGCGCGTGCACCGCACCGTGACCGGCGTGTGCCTGCTCGGCGTGCAGAGCGGCCGGCGGCGGATCTGGGCGGATGTCGCCTTGGTGCGGATGGAAGCGATCGGTGAGCCGCGACTGCATTCCTATCTTGAATCGCAGGAGTGGCGGGGGGAGGGTGGGGGCTACAGCCCCGATGAAAGACTCCGCGCCGGCTGGCCCATCACGTTCGAGGGAGATGCCGAAGTCGTGCTGGGGCTCTCGACCCGCCGCGTTCGCGAGGAGTTGCATTCGTTCGCGGCCGCACGCGACGGGGGAGACCGATGCTGACCCTGGCAGAGACCGATCTGCCGGTCTGGCTGGCCGTCCTGCTGGCCGCAGCGCTCGCCGCCGCGGCCATGGTCCATTGGAAGCACCTCGATCGGCCCGAGGTCCCCGAGAGTCGGCGCCGCATTCGCCGGCTCTCGATTCTGCTTGCGCTGGTGCTGCTGCCGGGTCTGGTGTGGTGTTCGAGCATGCTCGACCATCGCGAAAGCCCTGCGGCCTACGTCGGCGGCTGGCTGGCATGCATGGCGCTGCTGGCGTTGGTGGTGCTGACCGCGGTCGCGGACGGACTCAACAGCATGTGGATTCACCACCGCGACCTGCAGCGGCACCGTCGCCGGTTCGACGAGGCGAGCGGGTCGGCGAATCCGGATGGAGCCGATCGGTGAGCGGCCCGCTCAATCTCCCGGTCGCGATGCTCGCGCCCCTCGAGTGGGGATACCGGCTTGGCGCCGCGTGGAAGCACCGCCGCTGGGATCGCGGGGCCGGTGTCGAGCGGTTGGCGTGTCCGGTGATCTCGGTGGGCAACCTCACCGCCGGCGGGACGGGAAAGACGCCGATGGTCGAGGAGGTGGCGCGTCGCCTTCTTCGATTCGGTAGCCGCCCGGTGATCGCGCTGCGGGGCTACCGCGCCGATCGCGACGGCAAGAGCGACGAGGCGGAACTCCATCGAGCGGCTCTGCCGGAGGTCTCGGTGGTGGTGGGCGGCAATCGCGCGGCGGCGCTGCGCGAGCGAGGGATCCCGCTGCGGCCGCCCACGGTGGTGGTCCTCGACGACGGCTTTCAGCACCGGCGGCTGGCGCGGGATCTCGATCTGGTGCTCATCGACGCGTCTCGCCCGTCGCTTCGCGATCGACTGCTTCCTGCCGGCTGGCTTCGGGAGCCGGCCTCGGCGCTGCGTCGCGCAGACGCGGTGATCGTGACCCGGGCGGCTGCGGCGGATCCTGAACTCGCCGCCGCGATCGAGGACCTTCATGGAAATCCCCCGATCGCTTGGGTGGACGAGTCATGGTCGAGGCTTCGGGTCTGGACCGCCGAGGGGATGCGAGAAGACCCACCGGAGTGGCTTGCCGGCCGCCGAGTGGCCACCCTGCTCGGAGTCGGCAATCCCGCGGCCTACCGCCGTCGTCTGCTTGCCCATGGGTGCGAGGAGGCCCTGGCGATCCCCGCCCGTGACCACCAGCACTACCCGCCGGCTCGCCTCGCCGAGATCGAGCGAGTCTGCCTTTCAAGGGGCATCGACCTTGTAGCCACGACCGCGAAGGACTGGGTCAAGCTGGGGCATGCCTGGCCAGCCTCGCTGACGGCAATCGTCCCGCAACTTGAACTGCAATTCCGTGCCGGGGAGGCCGACTTCGAGGCACGACTGCGTGCCGCCGCGGGCTTCAGGGGGTGAATCCGACCGCGGATGAGGTCGCCTGCGCATGCCGAGGCCGGTAAAAGCGGTCTCCGCCGCGACAACTTCCTTGACGCTCCCCGAAACCACCTGCATACTCGACTCGCGGGTCCGAGAGAATCGCCGGTTCGATCGCGGAAGGGGATGACCCATTTCTCCCGATCGCGCGGCTGGCGACCGATCGGCTTCGAAATGGGGTGGGGCTGCCGGCGTTTGGGGCGGCGAACCCGCGGTGTGAGGCGCCTCTTCCAAGGCAGGATTCGATGTCGACCACGACCAAAAAGGACCTGATCGACCGAATCGCCGACGAGACCGGCCTCAAGCGAAGCGATGTCAAGCGAGCGGTGCAGGCCTTTCTCGATCACGTGATCGACGAATTGGGCCGCGGCAACCGTCTGGAGTTTCGCGATTTCGGGGTCTTCGAGACCAAGGAACGGGCCGCTCGCATGGCGCAGAACCCCAAGACGCTTGAGCCGGTTCAGGTGCCCGCCAAGCGAACCGTGAAGTTCAAGATCGGACGCCTCATGAAGGCCTCGATCGACGGTGACTCCGACATCGTCTCGAGCGCCCGCAGCGCCGATCGCGACGACGACTGATCTTCGAGGTCGACTTCAGTCGGGGCGTTCGGGTCTCCGGGGCCGCCGCGTTTCGGAGCCCGTGGTGTCGGTGCGGCGTGGGTGGGGTCGTGGGAATCCTTCCACTTCGAAGCCGCCGCTTGTCGGCTTGCGTCTGGCGGCGAAGATGAGGGGATGCCCGACGCCGCCGCCTCCGCTCGCCGCTTCCGCCCCGACCGTCAGGCTCCCGATCTGGCTCGCCTCATCCAGGCCTTGCCGCCGCAGGCGCTCGAAGCGGAGATGAGCCTGCTCGGTGCGATGCTGTGGGACCATCGTGTGGTCGGCGATGTAGTGGTGGTGCTTCGCGGCGGCGACGACTTCGCGCGTCCGGCGCACCGGGCGATCTACGACGCGATCGTCGACCTCTACGACAAGGTCGGGGCGGTCGATGTGGTGCAGCTCCACCAGCGGCTGCTCGACCGCGCGATTCTCGAAGACGTCGGCGGACTCGACTACCTCGTCAAGCTCGCGGAGAGCGTTCCCAGCGCCGCCAACGCGGTGCACTACGCGGAGCTGGTGCGCGAGAAGGCCATCCTGCGCGAGCTGATCGGCGCCGCGGGCGAGATCCTCGAGGATGCCCACCACACCGCCGAAGGCGCGGCCACCGCGCTCGAGTCCGCGGAGCAGCGGATCTTCCAGATCGCGCAACGACGCGACCGGGTGGCGCTGACCGATCTGCGGCAGATCCTCGAAGAGACCATGAAGCGGCTCGAGGAGAACGAGGGCCGCACCGTCACCGGCGTGGCGACGGGGTTCGTCGAGCTCGACGAGATGACCAGCGGGCTCCAGGCGGGCGAGATGATCATCCTCGCGGCCCGACCGTCGATGGGAAAGACCGCGTTCGCCCTCAACCTCGCCGAGAACATCGCGATGGACGGGCTCGGCGTGGCGATCTTCAGCCTGGAGATGAGCCGACAGCAGCTCGTACAGCGACTGCTCTGTTCGCGCGGTCAGATCGACGGCCAGCGATTCCGCCGGAATCTGCTGAGGCAGGACGACTTTCAGCGGCTGATGGTGGCGTGCAGCGACCTCGCATCCGCCCCGATCCTGATCGACGACACCCCGGGCTTGACCTTGCTGCAGCTTCGCTCCAAGGCGCGGCGGATGAAGGAGAAGTCGGGACTGAAGGCGATCGTCATCGACTACCTGCAGCTCATGAGCGCGGGAGGAAGGGTCGAGAGCCGCCAGCTCGAAGTGAGCGAGATCAGCCGCGGGATCAAGGCGATGGCCCGCGAGCTCGAGGTTCCGGTCGTCTGCCTGAGCCAGCTCAATCGCGCCGCCGAGCAACGCGAAGGACATCGGCCGCGAATGAGCGATCTGCGCGAGTCGGGCTCGATCGAGCAGGACGCGGACGTGGTCTGCATGCTGCACCGCGAGGAGTACTACCACCGCGCCGATCCGGACTGGGCCGATCAGAACCCCGACAAGGTCGGGGTGGCCGAGTTGATCATCGCCAAGCAGCGCAACGGCCCCACCGGCACCGTGGAACTGGCCTGGGATGCCGCCTCGACTCGTTTCCGGACCCTCAGCCACGCGGCGCCGCCTCCGAGCATGGTGTCCCGCTCGTTTGAGCCGAGGCGACCCGCGCCCGCTGCGTCGGCGGCTGCTTCGGATGACGACTTCGACATCCCCATCTGATGACGGTTCCTCGCCTTCTCGTGCAATGCCAGGGCGAATGGGGGGTTCAGCGATCGGTCGCCGCAGTCTCCGTCCGACCGCCTCGAAGACTTCAGCACTGCTGCACGAGTTGCCCGATGGGTTCGGCCTGAGATGACCGCGCACGACCCGAACACTCCGAGCGATCCTTCACCCGAAGCGCTGCAGCGCACGCTCCGCGAGGCAGCCGGCGGGGACGAATCCGCCTGGCGGGAGATCGTCGAGTGGTTCACCCCGAGGGTCTTCGGACTCATTCGCGCCAACTGCGGCGATCCCGAGCTCGCCGAGGAGGTCACGCAGTGGACCTTCTGCAAGGTTGCCACCAAGCTCGGCGACTACGTCGAGAGCGGTCGATTCGAGGGTTGGATCTTCCGAATCGCGATGAACCGACTCCGCGACGAGATGCGGCGCCGGAAGCGGCACGCCGCACCGATGGAGGCGGAGATCCTTGGCCGGGTCGCACCCGGCACCTACGACGCCGAACCGGTCGATCGCAGGCGGCTCTTCAATGCGCTTGCCACCGCGATGAGCCGCCTCTCGCCGTCGGACCGCAAGATCATCGAACTGCGGCATGTGGGCGGCATGTCCTTCCGCCAGATGGCCGACTTTCTCGAGGAGCCGCTCGGCACCCTCCTCGCCCGCCACCACCGGGCCCTGCGGAAGCTGCGGGAGATTCTCGGGCCGGGAATAGGAGACGATGTGGAGGATCTCGCATGATCGGCACCATCGGCAGCGACTTCGCCCTCTCTCACCCGGCGGCCCGCAATGCCTGCGGCAAGCCTCCGTTGAACCGGCTTGGCACGTGTCGCGGAGGTCGGGAAGGAACCCAGCCATGAACCACCCCTCGAATCGATTCAGCGATCCGCCAGACTCCGGATCCGGTTTCGGCTCGCCGGATCCGGCACTGGAGCGGCTGCTGCAGGCCTGGAGCGACTCGCATCGGCCCGACCCCACGCTCGTGGATCGAGTCTTCGCCGCCTCGCGGAGGGAAATCGCGCGTCGTGCCGGCTCGGAACCGTCGCTGGCCGGCCGGATTTCCGAGTGGCTCGCGGTGTTCTCCCCGCCGCGACTGGCGTTGGCGGCGGCGGTGCTGGTCGCCTTGGGCCTGCCCGCGGTGGTGCTGGTCGATCGCGTCGATGACCCAACTCGCGGGGACACCTCGACCGGAGTCGGTCTTGCCGAGGCACCCCTGGTGCCGCCGGTGCTCGAGGCCCCGGCGCCGGTGGCCGAGCCGATTCTGGTGGCGATGCTCGAGCCGGCGAGCGCGGACTGGCGGGATCTTCTCGATGACGAGCATGGCGTCGAGCTGTTTTCGGTGATCGAGGCCCGCGGCAGCGGCATCGAGGACTATGACGCGGAGTTCGAGGCGATCTTCGGGTCTCTCGAGTCCAATTCAGTGGGAATGTGAGGTAGTCGATGGTGAGCTGCTCTTGGTCGAGATCTGGTGGTGGCTTTTGGTTGCTGCGTCGGATTGCGTCCGGAGGTGCGACCCTTGCCACCCTCGGCCTCGTGTCGGCCATGGCGGTCGCAACTCCCGCGATGGCGCAGGAGGCGCCAGCGGCGGGGGATGCCGACCGACCTTCGCTCGAGCCGGTGCCCGAGGAGGCGGTCCGCGAGCGAGGCGATCGCAATCGTCAAGCGCCTCCGGGCGCCGGACGCAGAGGCCGTGGCGACCGACCCGAGGGCGCGGGTTCGGAGCGCGGAGAAGGACCGCGGCGACGCCTCTCACCCGAGCAGATCGAGCAGGTGATCGAGGTGGCGCGGGAGGTCTTTCCCGATTGGGCGAGCCGGCTCGATGAGCTTCGATCCGCAGATCCCGAAGCCATCGACCGAGCGCTGGCCAACAACGCCCGTCGCCTCTTCGCGCTGGCGATGCTGCGGGATCGCAATCCCGAGCTCTACGCGATGAAGGTCGAGGAACTTCGCAACCAGATGGAGTTGCGGCGGCTCAGCGAGAAGCTCCGCGAGGCTGCAGCCTCAGGCAAGGCCGACGAGGCTGTCGGGATCCGCAAGCAGATTCGGATTCTCGCCACCCGCCATGTCGATCTGGGCCTGCGGACCCGAGCCATGGAACTGTCCGCGATGGACGAGGCGATCCGCCGCATGCGCATCGAGCTCGAGGAGGAGAGCCTCGCCCGCGACGCCGCGATCGACACGCTGGTCGAGGCGGTGGAGGCGGGGCGACCGCTCGAACCGATCGATCGCCCGCCGGGTCGTGGCGATGGAGCGGTCGGGCGGCTGAGTCGACCCGACGATGCGGGGGGACCGCCGAGGCGGCCGCGGCCATCGCCGCCGGCGGGTCTGCCGCCATCGGCCAACGAAGACTGATCGGGTTGCAACTCCCAAGCCAGGTGCGGCGCTTGCGTCGACGAAGTCTGGCGACGCGGCCCGCGAGAACGCCGCATCCCAAGTTCGAGCAGCGCGACGTTCGGTCTATTCTCCCACGGTGGCGAGAGTCCCACTTCGTGAGCCGACCGGAACTCTGCGCAGGTCGCGCGGCGAGCGCGGCGCCCTTGTCGGCGCGTTCGTGCTGGTCGGCATCATCGCCGCCTGCGTTCTCGCGACGCCATGGTCGTTCGGTCGGGTCGAGGCCGGAGTCGCCTCGCCACGGCGCTACGAGGCCGGCAACCTCGAGTTGAATCTGCTTCCTCCGCCCTGGGTCGGCTCCGCGGTCGAGCAGCAGGAGGCTCGCGCTCGCATCGAGTCGGTGCGGGCCGAGGGCGGATTCGTGCCCGGCCGAGCACTCGGCACCGATCGCCTCGGGCGCGATGTCGCGGCGCGGGTGCTTTCGGGGGGTGTGGTCAGCCTCTCCGTAGGCCTGTCGGCGGCGTTGGTGGCGGTGGTGCTGGGAACGGCGGTGGGCGCCGTGAGCGGATTCGCGGGCGGCAGAGTCGACTCGGTGCTGATGCGAGGCGTCGATGTGCTCTACGGGCTGCCATCGATTCTCCTGGTGGTGCTGCTTGCGATCGCCGTCGATGGCGTCGTCGAGCGACTCGGATTCGAGCCACGGCCGGTCATCCGCCAGTGGCTCGGTCTCGCCACGCTGTTCATCTCGATCGGCGGAATCGGCTGGCTCAACCTCGCCCGGATCGTCCGGGGGCAGGTCCTGAGCCTTCGGGAACAGCCGTTCATGGAGGCCTGCGAGGCGATCGCGGTCCCGTGGCGACGCCGCCTCGCTCGCCATGTCCTGCCCAATCTGGCCGGACCGGTGCTCGTTTACGCGACGCTTGCGGTGCCCGCCGCGATGCTGGCGGAGAGTTTCCTCAGTTTCCTCGGAATTGGCGTTCGCGAGCCGCTGCCGAGTTGGGGGAACCTCGCGGCCGATGCGTTGCAGGAACTCAACCCCTTCCGGAGTCGCTGGTGGCTGCTTGCGGCGCCGTGCGTGGCCCTCTCCGCGACCCTCGTCGGACTGAACCTCGTCGGAGATCGACTGCGGCGGAGGATTGATCCGACCACGCGAACCTCGTAGCGTACGCGGCCCTGAACCGATCGAACTCGTGACGCGGGCGAGCCCGCGGCGGATCGGTCCACGACGCCGTCCAATGCCTTGCGTCGGCACGGAGTGACCATGCAGAACCGCTTCGCCCTCAAGGACTTCGTGCTGCTGGTGGCCGTGGGGCTGACCCTCGTCAGCGTCTGGCTGTCGATGTCGGCGGGAGATCGCCGCCTCGAGGTGCTGCAGGGACTGGAGAAGCGACTGAGCGACGTCGAGACCCAGATGTTCTCGCAAGGGGGTTCCGGGAGCGAGGATCTTTCGCGCGAGATCGCCGAACTCCGCAACGCGATCTTGCAGCGGCCGGTCAACGTCATCATTCAGGGCGGCGGCAACGTCGCCGCCGGAACGACCACTCAGCCGTACTCGGTCGACCTCGCCAACGCCGACTCCTCCACCGCGCCGGCCACCGCAACCGGCCGCGACGAGTCGTGGGCGCGGCCGGGGGTCCCCATTGCCTGGCAGCCTCCGTGGGAGTTCTTCTCCGATCCCAAGGACGTCCCGGGGTTCCGGTCCGGCGGCGAGTTCACCGAGATCTTCGGTGCCCAGCCGGCGAAGTTGGTGCCCTACCTTTCGACCGACGTCTACGGGCGGCGGGTGATCGACGAGGTCTGCGATTCGCTCGCGGCCTTCGACTCGGAGACGCTCGCCATTCGCGGCCGGCTCGCCTCGGCGTGGCAGGAGGACCCCGACGGTCTCTGGATCCGCGCCCGCATCCGCGACGACGCCCGCTTCAGCGACGGCACCCCGGTGACCGCCGAGGACGTGCGCTGGACCCTGCAGGACTTCGTGTTCAACCCGCAGATCGAGGCGGAGCGTTCGCGGTCGACCCTCGACATGATCAAGGATGTCAAGGTGATCGACGAGAAGACGGTGGAGTTCGTCTTCGACAAGCCGCTCTTCACCAACCTCTCCTACTCGCTGGGGATCTACGTCCTGCCCAAGCACTTCTACTCGAAGTTCGAGCCGTCGCAGATCAACCAGTCCACGGGCCTGCTCATGGGTTCGGGCGGCTTCAAGATGCAGAACCTCGACCCCGACCGGCAGTGGGCGCCCGGCGAGGACGTGGTGCTGGTCCGCAACGATCGCTTCTGGGGGCCGCGGCCGCCGCTGGAGCGGATGCGCTACAAGACCGTCACCAACGATCTCGCCTCGCTCGTCTCCTATCGAAACGGCGAGGGCGACATGCTCACGCCGACCTCTCCGCAGTACAACGCCGCTCGCGCCGAGCCGGACTGGGAAGCGGAGAACTGGTCGCTCAACTGGGTCAACATGCGTTCGGGCTACAGCTTCATCGCCTGGCAGTGCGGACCGCGGAACGGTCGCCTCACCCCGTTCCATGACAAGCGGGTCCGCCGCGGCATGTCGATGATTCTCGATCGCGAGCAGATGATCCGAGACATCTGGGACGGGATCGGGGTGGTGGCCAGCGGCCCCAACAACCCGGAGAGTCCCACCTCCAATCCCGACATCTCACCGTGGCCGTACGACCCCGAGCAGGCCCGAGCGCTCTTCAAGGAGGCGGGCTGGGAAGATCGCAACGGCGATGGCGTGCTCGAGAACGAGGATGGCCAGGAGTTCCAGTTCGAGATGACCATGGCCACCGGTGGCGAGATCGTCGAGCGGATCACCAGCTACGTGAAGGGCCAGTGCACCCGAAACGGCATCCGCTGCAACATCCGACTTGTGGACTGGTCGGTCTACCAGGACCTCCTCAAGCAGCGCGACTTCGACGCGCTGATGATGGGTTGGTCCGCAAGCGCCCCCGAGAGCGATCCCAAGCAGATCTGGCACTCGAGCTCGATCCTCGACCAGGGCGACAACTTCATCCAGTGGGCCAACGCCGACGCCGACTCGCTCATCGATCAGATCCGCGCGACCCTCGATGCCGACGAACGGATGATGCTCTGGCACGACTTCCATTCGGTGGTGCACGAGGATCAGCCCTACACCTTCATTCGAGTGTCGCCGTGGCTTCGCTTCGTGAAGGGAGACATCGGAAACGTCCGCACCTACCGATCGGGACTCGATCGGGTCGAGTTCTTCCGGGCCGGCGGCTCGGTGGTGCAACCCGGCTCCTGACCGCCCCGTCCCTGCGGACTCCGACCAACTCCCTGCCATGGCCGCGTACATCGCCCGAAGACTCGCGATGATGATCCCGACCCTCGTCGGGATCACCTTGCTCGTCTTCATGCTGATCGCCCTCTCGCCCGGCGGCATCGGTGCCGGGCTGCGGGTCAGCGGCGGACAGATGGAAGCGAGCAAGGCAGCGCAGCTCGAGGCCTATCTCGAGGACCGCTACGGCCTCGACGATCCGGTGCTCATGCAGTACCTGCGCTGGCTCGGCCGCATCAGCCCCGTGAAGTTCGGGGGCCGCGACCAGGTGACGCCTGCGGGGGAGATCATCCGCACGCCCAAGGCGGTGAAGCCGCTTTTTCTCGGCGACAGCTGGTTCGATGGGCTCGAGCTCGATGGCACCGCTCGCGCGCGAGTCGCTGCGGCGCCGGTTCCCGGGCCGATGCTCGATGCGGCGCAGACGATCGACGAACACAAGGCCGCGACCCGCGCCTACGCCAGCGCCCGAGCCGACTACGTGCTGGCCACCCGCGCGCTCAAGGATGCGGTGACCAGGTACGCCGAGGAGACCGGCATCGCCGGCGCAGTCGACCGCGACGGCAAGCCCGTCGAGGCGGCGCTCGGCCGCTACGAGCCCGACACCACCGCGCCGAGTTGGCAGCCGGTGCAGGCAGCAGCGCTCAAGACGCTCGAGGCCTACGAGTTGGCGGTGGCGGCGCGAACGCGGCTTGAGCGGGTCTTCGCCGCCAAGCCCTACCCCGAGGTGGGCCTGCCGGTGCTTCCGGGGCTGCTCAGCGTCGGCCCGCCGGACTTCGGCGTCGCCTTCAGTCGCGGGCGGCCGGTGGTCGACCTGATCGCGGCGGCGCTTCCGGTGACGATGCTCCTGAACATCATCGCGATCCCCATCATCTACATGATCGCGATCCCGACCGGCATGCTCGCGGCGGTGCGGCGCGGAACGATCTGGGACGTCGCGACCGGCGCCCTCTTCGTCGCCCTCTGGTCGGTGCCGACGGTGTGGGCGGGCACCCTCGCCATCGGCTATCTCGCCAACAAGCAGTACCTCGGGCTCTTCCCGGTGAGCGGTCTGCACGACAGTGCCGCCTCGAGCTACCTCTTCCTTCCGAGCCGCACGGCCGACGGGACCTTCGCGCCGGGCTATCTCCTCGATCTGCTCTGGCATCTCGTGCTGCCGGTGAGTTGCCTCGTCTACGCGGGATTCGCGGTGCTCGCCAAGCAGACCCGTGCCGCCATGCTCGACAACCTCAGCGCCGACTACGTCCGCACCGCGCGGGCCAAGGGCGTGCCGACCCGGGCGGTGATCTTCCGCCACGTCTTCCGCAACAGTCTCCTGCCGCTGATCACCATGTTCGTCAGCGTCTTCCCGGCGATGCTCGCCGGGTCGGTGGTGATCGAGCGGATCTTCTCGGTGCCGGGCATGGGCAGCCTCATCATCGAGGCGATCAACCTGCGCGACCGCGAACTGATTCTGGCCAACACCCTCATGATCGCCTGCGTCAACCTGATGGCGCTGCTGCTCGCCGACATCCTCTACGCCCTCGCCGATCCCCGCGTCTCCTACGACTGAGCCCCATCCCATGGCCGCCGCCTCCAGCACGCCCGCTCCGATGCCCGAGTCCGTCACCGGCATCGATCTCATGCGCGGCATCGGCGCGGTCGAGGCGAAGGGCTTCTGGGAGGACGCCTGGGGCCGGGTCCTCCGCCGTCCGGGTGCGGTGCTGGCGCTGGTGTGGATCTCGGCGGTCGCGTTCTTCGCCGTGTTCAGCCCGCTGCTCGCCAACGGCCTGCCGATCTGGACCGAGCGGATCGGCGGCGACGGCGCCGTGCTCGACTCGTGGAGCCCGCTCTGGCGGCATCTCTCCGCCGCCGATCTGCTGCTTCTCTTCGGGACCCTGATCGGCGTTCCGTGGGTGGCGCTTCCGCTGCCCGTGCCCCGCTCGACTCGGCTTGGGATGTTGCTGATCGCAGCGCTGCAGGCGGGCTTCGTGGTCGCGATCGGGTCGGGCATCTCTGCGTGGTCGCGCGGCAGCGGCGCTCCGACCTGGCTCTTCGAGATCGGACGCGAGTCTTGGTTCCCGCTCGCGACGGCGGGGGGACTTGCCGCGATCTTCGCGGCGATCGCGTTCTTCGTTCCTTCCTGCGATTCGCGACTCGGCCGCGCGGCGGCGGTGCTGGTGGTGGCGATCGGTGCGACCTATCTGGTGGTCGATCGCTGGATCGATCCCCTGGTCGACTACGACGCGTTCATCGAGGGCGGCGAGGCGGGCACACTGCACAACGACTGGACGCTGGTGCCCTGGTCGCCCAACCAGTCCCGCAGCGATCTCTATCTCGTCGAGCCGGGCCGTCCCCTCGACGAGAAGCTCGGCGTCGGCGGCGAGTTCGGCGCCCGCAGCTTCGTGATGGGTTCCGACGCGGTGGGCCGCGACGTGCTCAGCCAGATGATGCACGCCTGCCGGCTCTCGATCTCGGTGGGGCTGGTCTCGACCGGCATCGCGGTCATGATCGGCGTGACCATCGGATCGCTGATGGGCTACTTCGGCGGCAAGGTCGACCTGCTGCTCTACCGCGTGGTCGAGGTGTTCATGGCGATCCCGGTGCTCTTCCTGCTGATCGTCGCCGCGGCGGTGCTGCCGCGAAACACCTACGTCATGATGGCGATCATCGGGTGCGTGAGCTGGACCGGATCGGCAAGGTTCATCCGTGCCGAGTTCCTCCGCATGCGCAGCCAGGACTTTGTGCAGTCGGCCCGAGCGGTGGGGCTGCCGCTGCGTTCGATCCTCTTCAAGCACATGCTCCCCAACGGCGTGACGCCGGTGCTGGTCGACGCCTCCTTCGCCATCGCGGCGGCGATCCTCGCCGAGGCGACGCTGAGCTTCCTCGGGCTCGGTCCGGAGGGGCAGGCGAGCTGGGGCAAGCTGCTCGCAAGCGCCACCAACACCACCGGCACCTTCGTGTGGTGGCTGGCGATCTTCCCGGGTCTGGCGATCTTCCTGACCGTGCTCTCCTACAACATGCTCGGAGAAGCCCTGCGCGACGCGATCGATCCCAAGCTTCGGAAGGCGGCCCAGGCATGAGCGCGACGTCCACCCAGTCCGGTCGCGTGCGGGCGGAACTCGATCGCGACACCCCGCTGATGGAAGTGGCGGATCTCGCGGTCAGCTTCGACAACTCGACCGGCGGGCCGCGGATCCAGGCGGTGAACGGCGTCCACATGACGGTCTATCCAGAGCAGACCCTCGCGGTGGTTGGGGAGTCCGGCTGCGGCAAGAGCGTCACCGCGATGAGTTCGCTCCAGCTCATCCCCCGTCCGCCGGGCCGCTTCGATCGCGGGTCGATCCTCTTCAAGGGCCGCGATCTGCTCACCCGCAGCGAGCAGGAGATGCTCGCGGTGCGTGGCGGCGAGATCGCGATGATCTTCCAGGAGCCCATGACCTCGCTGAACCCGGTCTACACGATCGGCGATCAGATCCTCGAGGCGATCCTGCTGCATCAGCGCGTCGACGTCTCGCAGGCGGAGGCGATCGCGGTGCGGGCGATGACCGAGGTCGGCATCCCCAAGCCGGAGGAGCGGCTCAAGGCCTACCCGCATCAGTTCTCCGGAGGAATGCGGCAGCGGGTCATGATCGCGATGGCGCTCGCCTGCCAGCCCGATCTGCTTCTCGCCGACGAACCGACCACCGCGCTCGACGTGACCATCCAGGCGCAGATCCTCGACCTGCTGCGGCAGCTGCAGCGCGACCGCGGGATGGCCATCATGCTCATCACCCACAACCTCGGCGTGGTGGCGGAGAACGCCGACGTGGTCTGCGTCATGTACGCGGGTCGAGTCGTCGAGTACGCGAACGTCTTCGAGCTCTTCGACCGCCCGCTGCACCCCTACACCCGCGGGCTCTTCAACTCGATCCCCGGACTGCACGATCGCCGCCATCGCCTGACCACGGTGGAGGAGGTCGTCGGCAATCCCGAGGAGTTCCGCAAGCTTCCGGGCTTCCGGGACGGCGTGGTGCCGTGGTGGCCGGAGACGCCCGCCGCGGTCATGCCCGAGCTTGCTCCCGATCGCAACGAGTACTGCCTGCACGAGATCGAGCCCGATCGCTGGGTGGGCTGCTGGCGCTCGAAGCATCTGGAGTCGCACGGGAGCCGGCGGCCCGATCTGGCCTACCGCCGCGACGACCGCGGCTGAGCCGCCCCGCCGCGGCCTCCGAACCGACGGCCGCGAGGCACCGAGCGTTTCGCACTCGAACGAGAAACCACCATGCCCCTCATCGACCCCGGCAAGAAGGCCCCCGCGTTTTCCGCGAAGGACCAGGACGGCTCGCTCCATCGCCTCGGCGACTTCGCGGGCAAGCCGGTCGTCCTCTACTTCTATCCCAAGGACGACACCTCCGGCTGCACCGCGGAGGCGTGCGCGTTTCGCGATCTGCGTCCGGACTTCTCCAAGCTGAAGGCGGTGGTCCTCGGTGTCAGTCCCGATGACGAGAAGAGCCACCAGAAGTTCATCGCCAAGCACGATCTGAACTTCACGCTGCTTGCCGATGTCGCGCCTGAGGGCGGCGAGCCGGCGATCTGCACGAAGTACGGCGTGTGGCAGGAGAAGTCGATGTACGGGCGCAAGTACATGGGCGTCGTCCGGACGACCTATCTCATCGACGCCTCGGGCAAGGTTGCGCAGCGCTGGGACAACGTGAAGGTGCCCGGCCACGTTGAAGAGGTCCTCGCCGCGGTCAAGGCGCTCGCAAAGCGCTGAAGGCGCAGGGCTGGCGCGGGTTACACTCGCGCCATGCAATCAGACGCCACTTCGATGCCGGTCGCGCCATGCCGCCTGTCGCTCCAGGTCAAGCGCCTCTCGCCGCTCGCGACCATTCCCGCGTACCAGTCCGAGGATGCCGCGGGCATGGACCTCCACGCGGCGATCGAGTCTCCGCTGACGATCGAGCCCGGCGAGATCGTGCTCGTCGCCTGCGGCTTCGCGGTGGCGTTTCCACCGGGCCATGAACTGCAAGTGCGGCCCCGCAGCGGTCTCGCGACCAAGCACGGCATCTCGATGCCCAACGCCCCCGGCACCATCGACGCCGACTACCGCGGCGAGGTCAAGGTGCCGCTCATCAATCTGGGCAAGATGGCCTTCGTGGTCGAGCCGGGCATGCGGATCGCTCAGATGGTGCTCGCTCCAGTGGTGCGGGCGGCGATCGCCGAGGTCGACTCGCTCGACGAGACCGCCCGCGGCCACGGAGGCTTCGGCAGCACCGGCGTCTGAGGTCAGGGACGCGACCGCCCGGAGCCCGGCGCCAACGGGATTGCGGCGTGGGTGGCCGTCGAGGACGACCGTCGTCGGGCTGCAGCAGTGGGGAACTGGCAAGGATTCGCTCCGCTGCGTGACAGGGTGCTTGGGATGAGTCGACCGTCTCGATAGACTGACCGCTTCCGCCGTTTCCGCCCGTCTCCCCCGAGAGGTCCCCGATGTCCGGAGCTGCCACCGCCGTGATCGAAGTCCCCCTCCTCGACCTGAAGGCCCAGTACGCCACGATCCGCGACGAGATCGAGCCCGTCCTCCGCGAGGTCATCGAGAGCCAGTACTTCATCATGGGGCCGCGGGTCGCCGCCTTCGAGGAAGAGGTCACCCAGTACAACCGCTCGCGCTTCGCGGTCGGTTGCGCGAACGGCTCCGACGCGATCGTGCTCGCGCTGCAGGCCCTCGGCGTCGGCCCTGGCGATCAGGTCATCTGCCCGACCTACACCTTCTTCGCGACCGCCGGCAGCGTGCATCGCCTCGGGGCGAAGCCGGTCTTCGTCGACGTCGACCCGGCCACCTACAACATGTGCCCGGAGAGCCTCGAGCGCGTGTTCGCCTGCCCCAACTTCAAGAAGGTGAAGGCGATCGTGCCGGTCCACCTCTTCGGACAGGCGTTCGACCTCGACGCGATCCTCGCGATCGCGAAGGCGAAGGGCGTGCCGGTCGTCGAGGACGCGGCGCAGGCCCTCGGCACCGAGGACCGCGACGGCATCCGCGTCGGCAACCGCGGCGCGATCGGCACCTTCAGCTTCTTCCCGAGCAAGAACCTCGGTGGCTTCGGTGACGGCGGGCTCGTGACCAGCAACGACGAGGACCTCGCGAAGCGAATGGGCCGGCTGCGCAATCACGGCATGGAGCCCAAGTACTACCACGCCGAGATCGGCATGAACTCGCGGCTCGACGCGCTGCAGGCCGCGGTGCTCTCGGTGAAGCTGCGCCACCTCGACGCGTGGACCGAGGGCCGCCAGCGCAATGCCGCCTTCTACGACTCCTGCTTCTCGGAGGCTGGCGCCGCGGCCAGCGACGTCTCGCTCGACGAAGGCGGCCTGCCGCTTCGCTTTCCGAAGCCGGCGGTCGAGGGCGCTCGGCACATCTACAACCAGTACGTCGTCCGCGTGCCGGCGGCGCATCGCGACGCGGTGCGCAAGGCGCTCTCCGATCGCAAGATCGGCACCGAGATCTACTACCCGCTCTGCCTGCACATGCAGGAGTGCTTCCAGAACCTCGGCTACGAGCCGGGATGCCTGCCGCACGCCGAGCGGGCGGCGCTCGAGACGATCGCGTTGCCGATCTATCCCGACCTCACCGAGGCGCAGCGGCAGCACGTCGCGGAGAGCCTCGTCGAGATCGTGAAGGCGATCTGAACTCGAACCTTCGACGGCGGTACTGCCGGTCTCGCCGTCCTCGCTCGGCGAGGACGTACGCGGCGCGCTCGAGGCTCAGGTCAGTCCCGACAGTCCCGTCAGGCCGAGCGGCTCGCGGCTGAAGAAGGGCTCCGCCGAGGCGGTCCCGATGCGGCTTCCGAAGAAGCTGCCCGCGGCGTTGATCCAGTCGGGAATGCGGCGGTTGCGCTCCGGCACCACGAACTGACTCTCATAGGCGAGGATCGCCTCGATCTTGCGCTCGGCGAAGCCGGTGGTGTCCAACAGGAATGACGGATCCGGCACGATGCGCAGGTGCGTGCACCAGTAGTGGAAGAGCCACTTGGGATAGATGGGCTCGCCGGGCAGATCGGTCTTGGTGAGCTTCGCGTCGAAGCGAGCGTCCTCGACGATGCGGGTGGTGGCAACGTGGTCGGGATGCGCATCGATCGGGTAGGGCGTGAAGATCACCTCGACGGCATGCCGGCGAATCACGCCCGCCACCGCGTGGCGAGCTGCGACCGAGTGCACGACCTCGCGGTTGGGAAGGTGCAGGCACTCGCGGGTGACGCCGAGGATCTCCGCGGCCTTCATCGCCTCGCGAGCGCGGATCTCCGGCGTGCCATGCGGCGTCGGTTCACCGTTGGTCATGTCGAGCAGCAGCACGGAGTGACCGTCCGCGACCAGTCGCGCGATGGTGCCGCCCATGCCGAGTTCCTGGTCGTCCGGATGAGGACCGACCACGAGAATGTTCATGCGGAGCTCCTGGGACCGCGATCCTACGGCCGACGCCGCCGACCGCGCTACGGCGTCGAGCCAAGGCTCTCGGCGACCACCGCCACGCGAGCGGAGAGTTGTGCCCGGAAGCGCTCGGCGTCCTCGCGGCGACCCTCGCGTTCGGCGAGGTCGAGTTCGTGACGAAGCAGCCCGAGCTCCGCGAGCACGCGGCGTCCGCCCGGCAGCAGGGCCGAGCCACCGGGAACAGTGACCAGGCATTCGAGATCGCCGACCGCGCCACCCGCCAGTGGCGTCAGCGCCGGCCCGAGTGCCTGATCGAGAGAGAGGGCGGTGGCGGTCAGAGGCGCCTGCCGTTCCCACTCCTGCATTCGCTGGTTCGCGGTCGCGAGATCGCGACGCTGCCACGCTTCGAGCGCGAGGGCAAGACGAGGCGGAAGCGTGGTGATGGTGCCGTCGATCGCCTCCGCCGGCACGATCCACGCGGCCCAGCGCTCGAGTCGGCGACCCGGCGATCCTTCGACCGCGGTCGAAGGCGCCGCGGCTGCGAGTGCAAGCAGTCTTCTCAGGGTGCGGATGCTCGAAGCCACCGCGTCGGCCGTGCCGTCGTCGCCGCGGATCCACGCGTCAACCCACTCGCGGCGGGCCAGGTCGATGCTGGGAACGATCTCGTCGCGGCGGCCCGCGATCGGATCGGGCAGCGGTGCTTCGGGATCGCGAAGAGCCGGCTCGCCGGGCAACAGCCGCAGCGGTTCGGTGGCGAGCAGCCGATCGATCTGCCGCACCGCCTGCGGACGCTGCAGCGGCTCGGCAAGCGGCGCCGCGAGCCCACGGACCTTCGTCGCCGCGACGGGCGCAGCGCGGCGATCAATGGCGGCGACGCGATCGACGAGAGTCGAGAGCTCGACCAGTCGCTCAAGGTCGGCCGCATGCGCGGCGGCCGCCGCCAGCGCCGCGGCGCGGTCGACCGGGACCTCGTCCCCGCCGTCGCCTTCGTCGCGATTGGCAGCGCGTCTTCGTGCCTCGGCGAGCTTCTGCTGCTTGCGGAGGGTGGCCCGCACGGCCAGCAGTTCGCGCCGCAGGGGCAGGCCGGCGAGCCGTTCCGCCTCCGCGTTCCACGCTGCAAGCGCGTCGATCTCCTGGTCCGCCGCCTCTGCATCCGCGTCGAGGACTCGGCGTGGTGAAGTCGCCGAGGGTCGGCGCTTCGATGGCCAGTGCGATGGCGGCATCCGGTCGGGTTCGCCCGCGAGCGCTTCCAAGAGCGGTGCGATCCGCCACGCCAACTCCTCGTCGAGCCGCTCGTGGTCGTGGCGGTCTTCAGATGCGGCGAGTTCGTAGACCCGTTCTGCGGTGGGCTCGGCGAATCGGCGCAACAGCACTCGCTGCCACTCGACCTGCCGGCGCTCGGCGGCGGGGATCTCGGGCCGGTGGACCTGTTCGATGAAGCGGTCGACGGCGAGTCGGATGCGGGCGAGCCGCCATCCGGCGAGCCTCGCTTCGGGATTTGGCGAGGCGAGCAGTGCTGCGGCGAGTTCCCGCAGCCGGCGGCGAGGCAGGAGTTCCGGCCCATCGGACTCCTGTGCGAGCGATTGCAGCTCCTCGCGGATCGATGCTTCGAGGCGTCGATTCGCGGGACCTGCTTCGGCGATTGGCAGCGCGTCGAGGTCGAGTGCGATGCCCGGCGCATCGCGATCGGACCCCTTGGCTCCCTGCATCTGCGCCGAGCCCGGTCGGGAGAGCATCAAGGCAATCGCCACTGCAGCCAGCCATGTCAACGCGAACCGCGGCCGCATCAGGCCGACCCCTCGCGAGGAGGATCGCACGGATAGCGGATCCACAGGAGGCAGAGCCCGTGAGCCGGCATCGTCGGTCCGGCCTTGCGGCGGTCGCCGCCGAGCAGGATCTCGTCGACGCGGTCGGGCTCGCAGCGGCCGCGGCCGATTTCGTGCAGCGTGCCTGCGATGATTCGGACCATGTTGTAGAGAAAGCCGCTTCCGGCGACGTCGATCTCGAAGGTGCCGGGGCGGGGCTCCCGAACTTCGCAGGAGTGGATGGTTCGCACCGTGGTCTTGCGGCCATGGTCGATCTGGGCGAATCCCGCGAAGTCGTGCTCGCCGACGAGCCGCGCGGCCGCGGCGTTCATGCGCTCGAGGTCGAGGCTGGCTCTGGTCCAGGCCTCGAGGCGACGCTCGAGGAGCGGCGGCCAGCGCTGCGGGGGCTCGGCGCTCGCAAGCCGGTAGCGGTAGCACTTGCTCACCGCATCGGCGATGGGGTCGAAGTCGTCTGCTGCAATGGCGGCGTGGCGAACCTGCACGTCGTCGGGAAGCCGGGAGGTCAGGGCCAGAGGCAGCCGCTCGATCGGCATCGAGAACTCCGCATCGAATGCCGCGACCTGACCGAGCGCATGCACTCCGGCATCGGTCCGGCTCGCGCCGGTCACCACCACCGGCTGTCGCAGCACCCGGGTGACGCACTCCGAGAGCACGCCTTGAACCGTGCGCAGCGGCTCGGCGTCGGGAGGCTCCTGAGCCTGCCAACCGTGGAAGTCGGTGCCCTCGTAGGCGACGGTGAGGCGGACGCGTGGCATCGCAGGGATCCGCCCGAGGACTCAGCGGCCGAAGAGGTTGGTCGTCGGGAACATCCCCTTGCTCTCGAAGTAGGAGAGGGCCTCGTCCACGCTCTTGAAGATCCTGGTCGCGGTCTCGGTGATGAAGGGGCTCGGGGCCTTCTTTGGCTTCCACACCACGTAGACCTCCTTGGTGTGCTCGAAGGCGTGCTGCAGTTCGCGCTCGACGCCCGAGGAGAGCCCCGGCACGCCGCCCGGCAGCTCGGGGATCAGCGAGACGATCATGTCGGACTGGTCGATCAGCTTGAAGTCGCGCATGTAGATCTGACCGTCGATGTCGCCGGCGATGTCCAGCACCTGACGCACCGGCAGCCGCATCGCCGGCGCCGTGCCGTCCTTGCCGAAGCCGTGGCTGGTGATCTCGATGAAGTCCTCGCCGTCGCGGGCCGCGGCGATGGCGCGGTCGAGCAGCAGCTTCTCGTCGACGTCGCCGGGATCGAAGGCGATGAAGTGCTTGGCGATGGCGGCGCGGAACTGGTCGATCTCCTCGAGCACATCCGGGAGATCCACCACGTGGCTCATCGGGAAGCTGGGGTAGACCTTCCGCATCTCCGGGCGGGTGACGAGCCGCAGGCAGGTCTCGGTGGTCTGGGCGATGCGGCCGCGGCTCAGGATGTAGAAGCGGTTGCGGCCGCCGAGTGCGTCGGCGAGCAGTTCGGTGGCGAGGATCTCCTCTTCGCGCCACACCATGCAGTCCTTGAGGGTCGCGTCGATCACGTGTTCGGCGTGGAGCCGCTGGTGGACCATCTCCACGTTGTCGACGAGGCAGATGAACATGTCCGGCTCGAACCGCTGCATGAGGTCGAAGTCGAACGCGCTGAAGAGCCCATGCCGCCAGCGGAAGGTGGCGTGGGTGTTGAGCATCACGTTGCGATGGTCCTCGGCGGGCGAGGTCGCGGAGATCACATCCCGAAACGCCGCCCGCCGCAGGGTCGCCAGCCGACTCAGCGAGAGGTCGAGGATGCGGCCGGGCCGAACGTCGGGAGCCTCCGCGTACATCATGTCGCCGAGGTGGAAGACGTCGAGACGCTCGCCCTCCTCGCGGGCAAGGCCGCCGACTGCGTCGAGGTAAGGCTTCTTCTCGACTCCAACCTGTCCGGTCACGATGGCACGCATGGTGGATCTCCTTGCTGCTTGGCGGAGCCGCGCGGAGCGGATGCGGCCGCGGTCCTCCGGGTC
Source organism: bacterium (assembly GCA_029977865.1). GTDB lineage: Bacteria > Planctomycetota > Phycisphaerae > Phycisphaerales > SM1A02 > VGXO01. The sequence continues at coordinate 4,512 of JAPOKA010000029.1, read as the reverse complement.
CTGAATCGGCGAAGCCAGTCCGACTTCGCGCGAGGCAGGGGATGTTTGCTTCGCCAGGCCTGCACGATGGCTGGAATCGCCGCGCTGAGGAGCATGGTTCCCACGATCACCGCAGCGAGCAGGGTGACGGTGCCAGCGAGGTCCTCGGGCCCGAGATGGCGGCCGATCAGATAGCCCACGCCCATCTGCATCGGCACCGTGAACAGGCAGCAGATCCCCTCGACGAGGAGAAAGGTGCGCCACGGCATGTGCAACAGGGCCGACGCGGTGAGCACCGGGCTGCGGGTTCCGGGGATGAACCGCGCGCCGACCAGCACCCAGGCGCCGCGCTGGTCGATCTGATGCTTGAACTGCAACAGCCGCTTGGGGTGCACGAAGCGCTTGAACCAGCGGCGATGCAGCAGCGGGGTTCCAAAGGTGCGGACATTGAAGAACCAGAGCACGTCCCCGGCGATCACGCCGACGTAGCAGGCCGCCACCACCGGCACCAGGGGCCAGACTCCTTGTCCGATCAGCATGCCCGCGGGCACGTTGACCACATCCTCTGAGATCGGGATGCCGATCCCCGAGGCCAGCAGCAGGCCGAGCACCAGCGCTGGACTCCACGCGCTCAGCGCGGGGCCGTTTGCGGTGAGCCAGGCCTGCAGGTCTTCCAACGGGGACTCCTCGCGGCGATCTCGGGGGTGGATCGCGAAAGATCGGCGAGTCTATCGCCCAGCCGGTGTCTCCCGAAGCCTTATTGAGCAGCGGATTCGAGCAGCACCACCGCGTGGGTCTCGACCGCTCGCCCCTCGCCGACCGCGTCCACCTTCTCGTGGGTCTTGCCCTTGATGTTCACCCGCGAGCGTTCGCATCCGAGGAGTTCGGCGACGTTGCCGGCGATCTCGGACTTGGCGGGGCCGATCTTGGGCTGCTCACAGACGATGGTGACGTCGAGATTCCCAATCTGGAATCCGAGGTCCCGCATTCGGCGAGCCGCTTCCTGGAGGAACTGTCGGGAGTCGGCGCCTTCCCAGCGGGGGTCGCGGTCCGAGAACAACTGGCCGATGTCGGGCAAGCCCAGCGCTCCCAGGACCGCATCGGTGATCGCATGCAGCACCACATCGCCGTCGGAATGCCCCACCGGACCCACCGGGTGGTCGAAGCGGACACCTCCGAGCACCATTGGACGCCCGGATCCCGCCGGCGGCGGGGGTTCGAGGCGATGCAGGTCGTAGCCGTGACCGATGCGGAGACGAGGCGCCGACATGCCGCTGACGATACCGCGACCGGGGAATTGGCGCGATTGTCGGAGCCTCGCGGGGTCGCTTGGTCGATAAGCCGACCTTCCGGAGGCCACGGACGCGCCTCCGAATCGTCGCCCGAACTCTGCTGCCACCCATGCGAACTCTTCGACCGCTGATCGCCGCCTGCTTCGTCGCAGCCATCCTCGCCGTGCCGGCCTGCTACGCGCCAGATGGCGGCTTCATGCCCGCATCGGGCCGCGGGTTCACCTACATCTCGACCCCCTTCAAGCCGCTGACCATCACGCTGGTGGATGTTCGCACCGAGGAGCCGTTCTTCGTGGTCGCGATTCCGCCGGGGCAGCAGCTGACCTTCAAGTTCATCGAAGGCAAGGGCGACCACCAGGTCTGGACGCCCGACCTCATGGAGTGGCAGCTCTTCGACGAGCCCTCGACCTTCGGAAAGCTCGGCAACCAGATGACGGTGCCGCCCGCGAGCGCTCGCCGCATCGATGTGAGCCTGCGACCTGCACCCGAGGATCCGCCGGCACCCGACAACGAGGAGCTGCGGATCGTCGATCCGCTCGACCCCAAGGCGCCGGAGTGGTGGACCCCCGAAGGCGGCAAGGCGCCGGACAGTCGCGCTCGAATCTACGACTGACCGCGCAGCGGTCGAGTGGAGCACGTGACGCCCGAGTTGGTCGTTCGGGACGGTCGCCTTGGCGGCTAGACTCGCCGCATGCCTCCTGCGGAACCGCTGACCGTCGGCATCGATCTCGGCGGAACCAAGATGCAGGTCGGCGTGGTCGATGCCCGCAACCGGGTGCTCGGCACCTGCCGCCGCAAGACCCGTGGAAGCGAAGGCCTGAAGGCCGTCGTCGCCCGCATGACCGAAGCGGTGGGCCGAGCCTGCGGCGATGCGGGGGTCGAACTCGAGCGGATCGCGGCGGTCGGGGTGGGGGCGCCGTCGGCAATCGACCATGAGAAGGGGATCGCCATCCGGGCGGTCAACCTCGGCTGGACCGATGTTCCGCTGCGAGACCTGCTGCGCAAGTCGCTCGATCGGCCGGTCTCGCTCGACAACGATGTGAACGTGGCAGCCTGGGGAGAAGCACGGCTTGGCGCCGCGCGAGGGAAGAACGACGTGATCGCGGTTTGGGTGGGAACCGGAGTCGGCGGGGGACTCATCCTCGGCGGGCGTCTCCACCGCGGCCACTTCTTCACTGCCGGCGAGATCGGCCAGACCGTGGTCGATCCGGCGGCGGCACCCGGGCATCGCACCGTGGAGGAGATCTGCAGCCGCACCGGGATCGTCCACGCCCTGCGGCGTCTGATGCCTTCAACAGACGCCTCGCCGCTTGCGATTCGGCTTCGCGAGTCGGACGCCTCGGTCGGAAGTTCGATGATCGCCGAGTCCTACCGCGACGGGCACCCGGTGACCAAGTCGGTGATCGATCACGCCGCCAAGCAGCTCGGGCTGGTCCTCGCCAACCTCGCCACCGTGGTCTGCCCCGAGGCGATCGTGCTGGGCGGCGGGGTGAGCGAGGCGTTGGGGAAGCCCTGGATCTCGCAGGTCAAGGCTGCCTTCGACCCGTGGGTCTTCCCGGAGACCCTCAAGCGCTGCCGCCTTGTGGCGAGCGAACTTGGCGACCACGCCGGGATGCTCGGCGCCGCGGCACAGGCACGCGAGCTGCTCGAGTCCTGAGCGATCGGCGACCGCGCCCGATAGACTCCGTCGTCCCGGAAGGACGCCGTTGCCCCCGTAGCTCAGTTGGATAGAGCAAGCGCCTTCTAAGCGCTAGGTCGCCCGTTCGAGTCGGGCCGGGGGTGTGGATCCCTGCGGCACCGACGCCGCCCGCCGAGCCATGCCCAATCGCGTCTTGCAGAAGCACACTCAGGAGACCGCCCGGCATCGGCTGCTGCATCGTCGGCTTCTGGTCGCCTTCGGCGGATTGCTGCTCACTCTCGGACTCGCTGCCTCCGGGTACGTCGTGCTCGGTGGGCAGGGCGAGGACATGCCCAAGCGCATCACGCTGGGTCTGTGGAACGCCCTCAACGCCATCACCACCTCCGGCGACTTCACCGATCTGACCACCTCCCAGAAGGTGTGGACCGGGTTCTCGCTCATCCTCGGAGGCGCGTCTCTGGCCTACGGCATGAGCAGCCTCACCAGCATCTTCGTGTCGGCCTCTCTCTGGGAGGCGCGGGAGCAGAAGAAGATCATGCACAAGATCTCCGGCCTGTCCGGGCACCTCATCGTCTGCGGGTACGGACGCACCGGCGCCGCAATCGCCAAGCTGCAATCGGGCCCTCACACCGAGTGCGTCGTCATCGATCGCGATCCCGATGCCGCTTCGGCCGCCGCCGCCGCCGGGTTCTTCGCCATCGTGGGTGACGCGGCGCACGACTCGACGCTGCGGCAGGCCTCGATCGAGTCTGCGAGCACTCTGGTGGTGAGCATGGGGGCCCACCCGGAGAAGATCGCGGTGGCGCTGATGGCCCGGGGCATGAACAAGTCGATCTTCATCGCTTCGACCAGTTCGACCGACGCCGGTCAGGAGTGGCTCGGGGTCGCCGGGTGCGATCTGGTGCTGCACCCGCCCGACCTCATTGCCCGCGAAGTCGCCCGCGAACTCGACGCGCGAAAGTCGGCCCGAGGCTGAGCTCGGTCGGTCAGGTCGTGGAGTCGCCGGCCTGCGCGAGGCCGGGCTCGAAGGCGCCGGCATGCCGCGCCAGGCGGCTTGCCGCCACCGCGAGATTGCGGAGCGTGCGCATGCGGCGAGCTTCCGGGCAGTCGAGCCGCGTGGCGTCGAGCCGGCGTCGCAGCTTCGGGGCGGCGTCGCAGGCCGACGTCTCGCCGCGGGCGAAGTCGCGCAGGGTTCGGCGATCGCACTCGAGCAGTCCCCATCCCTCGGGGAGCTCCCGGGACCGCACCAGCCCGCGAGGGGCAAGGATGAACAGATGGTCGGCGAGCCGATAGCGGCGACAGAGGTCGAACTTGCTGCGGCCGTAGAGCGCCGTTTCGATCTCCTCGATGCGAGCGAGCGCCGTTCGATAGGCGCCGATCTTCGTGCCCGAGAAGTCCCAGGTCTCCTCGTTCTCGAAGAGCCCCGCTTCGACGCGGCGAAGGTGGGGCTCGTGTCGCTTGATGCGAAGCTCCTCGATCCGCCGCGCCGCGCGGCGAAGCCGCTCGCGCTGTTCGAGCAGCGCTTCGCGCGATTCGTCGTTGCGGAAGAAGTCGCCGCGGCTCTGCTTGCACTCGATGAAGATCGCACGAGGCTGCCGCGGC
>JAPOKA010000028.1 GCA_029977865.1 bacterium | reverse complement strand
CTCGGGGAGCCTATCACCCTCTCGGAGGCCCGCCGGAAGTCGCAGGCCACAGACGGTGCCGTCGCGTCGGTACTCCGCCCATCCGCTTCCAGCAAGGTGACTGCGGGCCACGCACTCGATGGGCACGATCTGCGCGGCTCGGCAGACCATGATTCGGCCGCGGAGCGGCTCGCGGTCTTGTTGGCGTATCTCCGGCACCGCGTCAATGTCTGCGTGGAGGATGTGGTCGGCCACGATCCCCTCGTGGCGAAGGCGGCGGAACCACCACAGGCTGATTTCAGTCAGCAGCCGCCCCTTGCCGGGAGCCGCCTCGGGCAGCACCACGTCGAAGGCGCTGACTCGATCGGTGGCAACCACGAGCACGCGAGGTCTGCCGTCTGGATCGATCGGGAGGCGATAGAGGTCGCGGACCTTGCCGCAGCGGCGATCGGGGAGATCGAGCGAGGTCGCGGCGACGGACTCGGCGGGGGCGAGCGAGGGCATGGTCGGATTCGGGAGTGAGCGAGAGGGCGCTTTCGCGGCGATCGAAGTCGCCTCGACGGACACCGATACACTAGCGAACCGTCTCGATCGACCGGAGCCGCAGGGGCCGCAGGAAGGCGAGGCGTCGAACCGATCCGCTGGTCCCATGTCGCCGCGCCGAAGCCACCCCCATCCTCCGATTGCTCCCGCCGATCCCGATTCGGATCGGCGCTGCGGGGCCCGGGACTGATGGCGTCGATGCGCTTCATGGCCTGGAGCGACGAGGGCGTCGACCTCGCTCAACTCGCCGACGCCACCCTGCTCGCCCGCGATGGATCACCGCTTGCCGGCGAGATCAAGGCGAAGCCGGTCGGCGAGGGTGCCGAAGCTGGAGTGCTCATCACCGCGCGGTGGGACGACCCGGTGACCGCGGCGCTCGCGTTGACCATCGACCTCGGGGAAGTTGGTCGGATCCGCCTCCAGACCACCTTGCTGCCGCCGCGTGAAGAGCCTTACGGGTTGATGTACGAGTTGGCGCGGCACCGGGTGAAGGCCTATCTCGCCAAGGGCGAGGAGTGGGGGATGTGGGATCGAGACGCGGCTCCGGAGGCGATGGCACGCTTCGAACGAGCCCGCGAACTGCTCGGTCGGGCAAGCACGGAAGAATCGCCCAAGGCGATGTCAAGGCTTGCTCGCCGCAGCCTGCAGGTCGCGGTCGACGCCTCCGAGCGGCTCGCGGCGAGCCACGCCCGCACTCATCTTGCCCGCAAGTATGCGGCGAAGGGGGCGCCCGCCACCGCGATCGGGGCGGTGCTGGCGCCGAGGCTCACCTCCAAGTTGCTCGAGCAGCCGGCGATTGGGTCGTGCGGGCTGGTCTCGATGCCGTTGCGTTGGCGCGACGTTGAACCGCGGTCGGGACAATTCGACTGGTCGCGACTCGATCGCTGGATGGTGGCCCTGAGCAAGACGCGGCACCGGGTGATGATGGGCCCGCTCGTCGACGTCGCGCCGGAGAACCTTCCCGACTGGGTGCTGGCTTGGCGGGGCGATGCCAATCGATTTCGCGAAACGATCTACGCGTGGTGCGAACAGGTCGTCGGCCGCTACCGCGGGGCGGTGAGCCTCTGGAACATCGCCTCGGGATTCGCGGGCGCCAGCGGCGCCCTCGCCGATCCGGAACGGGCGATCACACTCACCCGGCTGGCGAGCGTGCTGGTGCGGCAACTTCATCCCTCGGCGCCGATCCTCGTCGAGATTCGCGATCCCTTCGGCGAGTCGCTCCGGCGCCATCCCGACTCGATGGGGCCGTGGCGATATCTGCGGCGAATCGTCGAGGAAGGAATCCACTTCGACAGCGTGGGGATTCGCCTGACCATGGGGGAGAGCGTGCGACCCTGCCGCGATCTCTTCGAACTTGCGTGCCTCGCCGATCGGTTCGTCAGCCCCGATCGCCACATGGTGGTGACTGAGCTCTCGGCGCCCTCTTCGCCCTCGTCGATCGCGGAAGGCAGATGGCGTGGCGAGTGGTCGCCCTCGAAGCAGGCGGCGTGGCTGGCGGAGGCATACGCGATCCTGCTCGCGCGGCCGAGGTACGACGCGGTGCTGTGGGGCCGCGTCGCAGACGAGCCCGACTCGGGCTCGGCCGGTCTCTTCGACGCAACCGGCCGCGGCAAGCCTTCGGTTGGTGTCTTCGAGGCGACCGGCAAGGCCTTGCGGATGCCTCGCCCGCAGTTGCCGCCGGGACTGCTTGCGCCGAGCGAATCGCCGGCCGCGGCCTCATGAGCGCCCGAAGCGGTGAAGGCCTGCATCGAACGACGGCGCCGCCGGGAGCTGCGGCACTCGTGCTCGTCGGGTCGCTGCTGCTGCTCACGATTCCATCCCCCACGGCCGAGACCCCGCGATGGCGTTGGGCCGGACTCGATCCCGATCGGCTTCCTCCCGAGGCCCTGATCCTGCTGCCGGGGATCGGTCCGGCGCTGGCGGAGCGACTCGAGAGCGCTCGGCGCGAGGGACTGCGTCTCGATGATCCGGCGGCGCTGCGCTCGATCCGCGGCATCGGCCCGGTGCGGGCCGAGCGGCTGAGATCGTGGCTCGGCGGGAAGACGCCTGCGAGCGAGAGGGAGTCGCCTCCGTGAGCGAGGCCGAGGCTCCCACGCTTCCGGCATGGTTCGAAGCGATCGAGTCGGACCCGGCGATCGCGTCGCTGGCGTCGTGGCTCGAGCGAGGCGACGACTGCTCTGCGCGGGGCCTTGCCGGATCGAGCGCCACCCTCGTCGCAGCGGCATTGCGACGGCGGCTCGCGCGAACCATCGTGCTGGTGGTCGCCCATCTCGATGAAGCCGACGAGGCTGTCGACGAGCTGTCGGATCTTGCGGTGGAAGGGCGGCGATTCCCCGCGCTCGAAGTCCTTCCGGGAGAGAGCGGCGTGAGCCTCGAGCTCCTCGGGGAACGGCTGACGGTGCTGCGCGATCTCTCGCTCGGAGGCGACCTCGGCATCGTGGTCGCCCCGATCGCGGCGCTCATGCAGGCGGTGCCCGATCCGCCGCATGCGGCGCGGATGCTGCGGACGATTCGGCCCGGCGATCGCGTCGATCCCGCCGAGTTCGCAGGTTGGCTCAGCGAAGGCGGATTCGTCCGCACCGATGCGGTCGAGAACCCCGGCGAATTCGCGGTGCGGGGCGGAATCGTCGACGTCTTTCCCCCCGGCGGCAGCCCGCCCTTCCGCATCGATCTCTTCGGCGACTCGGTCGAGCGGCTCTTCGAACTCGATCCCGCGACCCAGGCCTCCGACCGCCGGCTCGAACGGGTCGAGTTGGTCTCGGCATCGCTCGAGAGCCTCGAGTCCGGCGAGGTCTCGCGGCTGCTGCCGGAGTTCCTGCCGCCGGGGTGCATCGTGGTCCTCGTCGAGACCACCGAGATCGTCGAGCAGGGACGCGGCTACTTCGAACGGGTCGGCTCGGCGCACTCGGTGCAGGGACCGCCTGCGGCGCTGGCGAGCCTCACCCGCCATGCCCATGCGGTGCTCGACCTGACCCACTTTTCCGAGGGCCAGCACCCCGAGCGTCGCGTCGATCTGCCAGTGGAGCCGCTGCCGGCCTTTGCAGAGTCGCCCGCCGCGGCATTCGCGGAACTCGCAGATCTTGCCGGAGAGCGACGCACGCTGGTCCTCGCGGACACGCCGGGCCAGGCCCAGCGAATCGGCGAACTGGTGCGCGAGTTCGCGCCGCAAGCCAACGTCGAAATCGAGCGCCGCTACCTGCATCGGGGCCTCCTCTTCAACGGCAGCGACGGCACCTCGCGGCTTGCGCTCGTTCCCGAGCACGAGGTCCTCCATCGCTGGCATGCCCGCCGCCGGGCGGGGCGGCTCCGCGGCGGTGCGGCGCGAGAGGCGTTCCTGCAGTTCGAGCCCGGCGACTACGTGGTCCACCGCGATCAGGGCATCGCCCGTTTCGTGGGACTCGAGTTGCTCGCCGAGGAGGGGCGTCCGGAACAGGAGTACCTGCTGCTCGAGTTCGAGGCTGGTGCGTTCCTGCATGTGCCGGCCACGCGAATCGAACTGGTGCAACGCTACGTCGGCGCCGCCAACGCCACCCCCAAGCGCTCGACCCTCGGCGGGCGCCGGTGGAAGCGGCAGAAGGAGCAGGTCTCCGAAGCGGTTCGCGAACTCGCGAGCGAGATGCTGCGACTGCAGGCGGCCCGCGACGCCTCGCCGGGCATCCGTTTTCCCGACGACACCCCGTGGATGCGGGAGTTCGAGGCGTCCTTTCCCTACGAGGAGACCGAGGACCAGGCCTCGGCGATCGCCGCGGTGAAGCGCGACATGCAAAGCGCGAAGCCGATGGATCGCCTCGTCTGCGGCGATGTCGGCTTCGGCAAGACCGAGGTCGCGATCCGCGCCGCGTTCAAGGCGGTGGAAGCGGGGCGGCAGGTCGCGGTGCTGGTGCCCACCACCGTGCTTGCAGAGCAGCACGAACGGACCTTCCGCGGACGCTTCGCGGGCTATCCCTTCCGGGTCGAGTCGATCAGTCGCTTCAAGACCGCCGCCGAGCAGCAGGCCATGCTCGAGGAGGCCCGCAGCGGTCGGGTGGACGTCCTCATCGGCACCCACCGGCTCCTCTCCAAGGATGTCGGATTCAAGGATCTCGGCCTGGTGGTGATCGACGAGGAGCAGCGCTTCGGCGTCGAGCACAAGCATCGGCTGCTGCGATTCCGCACCACCGCCGACGTATTGACCCTGAGCGCGACGCCGATTCCTCGCACCTTGCACATGGCGATGCTGGGGCTTCGCGACATCAGCAGCCTCACCACCGCGCCGGTCGACCGCCGTGCCATCGTGACCGAGGTGATCCCGTTCAATCCAACCCGCATCAAGCGGGCGATCGACCGGGAGCTCGCCCGCGAAGGCCAGGTCTTCTTCGTGCACAACCGCATCGGCGATCTCGACGATGTCGCCGACTTCGTGCATCGACTCGTGCCCGATGCGCGGATCGTCACCGGCCACGGCCAGATGGACGCCCACACCCTCGAGGACGTGATGCGCGCGTTCATGCGACGCGACGCGGACATCCTCGTCTCGACCGCGATCATCGAGAGCGGCATCGACATCCCCAGCGCCAACACCATGTTCATCTCCAACGCCCAGCTCTTCGGACTGGCCGAGCTGCATCAGCTGCGGGGACGGGTGGGGCGATCGCGGCACCGGGCCTACTGCTACCTGCTGCTGCCGCAGAAGCGCCGGGTGACCGAGGAAGCCAAGCGACGGCTGCGGGCGATCGAGGATCACTCGATGCTCGGGGCGGGGTTCCGGATCGCGATGCGGGACCTCGAGCTGCGCGGCGCCGGCAACCTGCTCGGCAAGGAGCAGAGCGGGCACATCGCCGCGGTCGGGTACGAGATGTACTGCCGACTGCTCGAGAACGCCGTGCGTGAACTGCGACAGGATCGTCCGGTCAGTCCCGCGGACACCCTCGTCGATCTGGGGCTCACCGCCTCGATTCCCCGCGGCTACATCCCATCCGACGCGCGGCGCATGGAGGCCTACCGGCGCATCGCCCAGTCCGAGTCGATGGAATCGCTCGACGCGGCGAGGTCCGCGATCGTGGGGGCCTACGGGGAGCCGCCCGGCGGTGTCGAGACCCTCTTCCAACTGGCGCGGCTGCGGCTCGCGGCGGCGCTCCTGGGCATCCGCGGCGTGATCGTGCGCGAGGGCGACGTGGTCTTCCGGACCACCCGCACCGCTGAACTGCTCGCGGTGCTCCGCGGGATCGCAGGTTCGGTGCGACCGGTCGGCGCACCCGACAGCGGGGGACTGCAGGAGGTCTACTTTCGCCCTCCGCCACGATTTCTCGAACCGAAGTCGCTGCTGCCGGTGCTGCTCAAGCGGCTCGCGCCCGGCTGAACGACTCAGGCCGCGTGCCGCGCGGTGTGGGCGAAGTGCAGTTCGAGGTACCGCGCGACGTAGTCGAGAATGCTCGTCGCTTCGGGAATCTCGGGGTTGTTGGTCGGACCGGAGGGTTCGAAGCGCATCCCCCGGAATCGCTCCACTGCCTCTTCGGCGGAGAGCCCGAACTGCAGGGCGAGGCTGAAGGCTCGGCAGAAGCCCTGGATGAGCCCGGAGAGCGTCGAGCCTTCCTTGCTCATCTTGATGAAGATCTCACCCGGCTGATCGTCATCGAAGAGTCCGACCGTAAGGTAGCCCTCATGTCCGCCGATCGCGAACTTGTGGGTGATGGATCGTCGGACGCTCGGCAGAACTCTGCGGCGAGTGGCGGTGCTCATGGAGTTCGAGATCTCGCGAGGTGAACTGGCTCGGACGTGGGTCGGGCGCATCCGTGCGGCCACCACTCCGACCGTGGGAGATCGGCCCGACTGATCGAAGAAGATGAACCGGAAGCGGGTTCAGGCCTCGGCGGCGTTCTCGGCCACCTCGGCCGCGCCTTCACCACCGCTCTCGCCCTGACCCTCCGACTCGACGGCCTCTTCGGCGGGGGCTTCATCGTCGCCGAGATCGAGGTCGCGGTCGGCCTTGACCCGAACCGCGATCTCCTGCTTGAGCTCGCGGTCGAACTGGATCAAGACCTGGTAGTCGCCGAGGCGGCGGATGGGCTGGCTGAGGCGGACGGCTCGGAGATCGACCTCGTAGCCGAGTTCGATGAGCCCGTCGGAGATGTCTCGCTGCGTGACCGAGCCGTAGAGGGCGCCCTGGTCGTTGCAGGAGCGATTCAGCACCAGCGTGATCGCCTCGAGCTTCTCGATCGTGGCGGCGCGAGCGGCTCGCAGAGCCTCCATCTCGGCGTGTGCGGCGGCCCGCGCACCCTTCAGGGCCTCGATCTTCTCGGGGGTGGGGGGCTCGGCAAGTCCAAGCGGCAGCAGATAGTTGCGTGCGTACCCGGGGCGAACCTTCACCACATCCCCGACGAGGCCGAGGTGTTCGATGGTCTTGTTCAGAAGAAGTTCAACGCGGCGAACCGGCATGGCGCTGTCCTTGGAAGGGAGGCCTTCAAGTGAGGAGCGGTCTACGGGCCGCCCCAACGGGAGCCCCGCAGTATGGCAGGGAGCCGGGTCGAACGCAACGGGTGGCCTGCCGGCCGGACCGGCGAGCGTCGATTCCCGGGATTCCCGAGTTCGCCAGGCTTGACAAGTCCCAACCGTTGATACACTCCCCCCCGCGGCTCGAAGCCGCACCGGTCCGTCTGCGCACCGCCCTGAGGCCGCTCAGCCGACTGAATCAGACTCCTTCTGGCCTCAGTGAGGATGCGTTCGTGAAGATCTTTGTCGGCAACCTGAATTTCAAGACCTCCGAGGGGACTCTGCAGGAGTTGTTTTCTGCGCATGGCGCCGTGGATGAGGTGTTCATCGCCACTGACCGGGAGACCGGTCGGCCCCGGGGCTTCGCCTTCGTGACCATGTCCGATGACGGACAGGCCAAGGCCGCGATCGAGGCGCTCAACGGTCAGGACGTCGATGGTCGCACCATCAACGTCAACGAGGCTCGTCCTCGCACCGATGGTCCTCGTGGCGGCGGCTTCGGCGGCGGCGGCGGCGGACGTGGTGGCTTCGGTGGCGGCGGCGGTGGCCGTGGCGGCCGCGGCGGCTACGGTGGTGGTGGCGGCGGTCGCGATCGCGACGCCTGGTGATCCACCCGATCGATCGAGTGTTCAAGGGCCGTCGCCAACGCGACGGCCCTTTTCATTGGCGACGCCGATGCTGCGAGCCATCGGTGATGCGGTTCGGATTGTCCTGGATGGCGCCGAGTTCCCAGCGCTCGAGTGAAGTGACGCGATCTACCGGCCGCACTCCGCGGTGACGAGGTTCAGCCGGGTCGCCGCGAGGTAGTCGAATCGGACATCCCAGACCCGACCGTTGGGAGGCTCGATCGATCCGCTGGTGGCGTGCAGGCGGTCGAGATAGGCCAGACGGGTGCCCACCGGAACCTCGCCGACGCGTCCCTCGCCGCGGGTTCCCCAGATGACGCGTCCGTGATCTCGGGTCAGCAACGTCACCGGACCTCCCCTCGGAACCTGCTCGAGGTCGATGCCGGCGACTTCGCGGCTCCAGGCTCGGCCGCGAATCTCCGCAAGCGTCGCAAGCCCCTCCACGAGCGCGCCGGATTGCCAGGCCTTGCCCGGGGCCGACGGAGGCTCGTCGCGGATCCCGGTCAGCACGACCAACTCCTTGGGCGTGTGCGCAATCGGCCAGGTCATCGGAAGGAGGACTCCTTCCGCGTCCACGAGCAGGTCGCGATCTCCGGAGCGCACCGCTGCAGCCGGCCGACGCAACGGCGTCTCGACCAGCACCTCGGCGAGACCCGTTCGTCGCAGATGAACCGCCGCCGTGAACCACCCGCTGCGGTCACCGGCGGCGGCGGCTTGCCCCAGCGCCTCGCGGTCGAATGGACCGACACCGACAAGCTCCGAGGCGATGGCGACCTCGACCCGGGTTCGTTCTGTCTCTGGAAGCCACGAGACATCGTCGCTCCAGGCGATCTCCGGTCCGCCGGCGGATGCTCCCCGCTCGCGGGCAAGCCGCGGTTCGTCGAGATCGCGGGCGCGAGCTTCCAAGGTCGGGATCAGCCAGCCCACCCCGATCAGGATCGCAGCAACGAATAGGCCGGTCGAAACCCGCTCGGTCCAGCGTCGGCGAGAACTCTCCGGCGGCAATACTCGATCGAAGAGCCTCCCGGCGCGATCATTGGCCCACGCGAGCAGGCGGCGGCGACGGCGCCCTGATTCCGAGACATCAGTCGAGCGAGCAGGCATCGCTGGATCATCGACCGCCGAGCGGCGCCGGCTGCACTTGGAGACCAGCAGCGTGGCTTCTCGCTGCAGCCTGATCGACGAGCAGCCGGCAGAGCGCCTCCATCGGCAGGCCGACTTCGGCGGCAGCCTTGGGGACGAGGGAATGGTCGGTCATCCCCGGCATGGTGTTCACCTCGAGGAACCACGGCCCCTCCGCGTCGAGCAGGAAGTCGATCCGAGCAAGATCGCGGCAACCGATCGCGATCCAGGCCGCACGGGCATGGCGACGCATCGCCTCCGCGACCGCGGCGTCGAGCGGCGGATCGATCACGTACCGGGTGTCGTTGCGAAGGTACTTGGCTTGGTAGTCGTAGAACCCTTCCGCGGGCACGATCTCGATGATCGGAAGCACCTCGCCCGCGATGAGCCCGATGGTGAGTTCGCGTCCCTCGATGAGCCGCTCGGCCATGAGCGCTGCGTGGACCGGCTCGAGGCTCGTGCGGGCCGCGAGAAACTCGGCGGGCGTCCGGCAGAGCCGCACGCCGACACTCGAACCGTCCGCGACCGGCTTCACCACCGCAGGAGGCTCGATGCGACTCGGAAGTCCCGGCAGCAACCGCTCCGCGTCCGGAGTCGGAACGCCTGCGGCTGCGACCGCAGCCTTGGACGCGAGCTTGTCCATTCCCAGGCGCGAGGCCTCGGGGCCTGAACCGACGTAGGCGAGTCCGGCCTCTTCGAGACGCTCTTGCAGGGGACCGCCTTCGCCGAAGGGTCCGTGTAGCACCGGGAAGACGACCTCGGCATCGAGTTCGCGAAGCCAGGCTACCGAGGGACGATCGACCACTTCGGCACGCACCTCGAAACCGGCCCGCTCAAGTGCGGCGACGACCTGAGAGCCGGAATTGAGGCTCACTTCGTGCTCTGCGTCGGGACCTCCCATGAGCACCGCGACGCGACGCGGAATCGCGCTGCCGGGCTTCGTGCGGTCAGATCCCTCAGGCGTCATGCCGAACTCCTTCCTCGCCGCGGCCGCGCCCCCAGACCACCACCTCGCGCTCGAGCCGCACTCCGGCGTGGTCGAAGACTCGATCCGAGACCAGATCGGCGAGGGCGACGATGTCGGCGGCAGTCGCGCCCGGTGCGACCGTGACGAAGTTCGCGTGCTGCCGGCTGACCGACGCGGCTCCGACCGCGAGGCCCTTGAGTCCCGCCTGATCGATCAGCTGACCTGCGGATCGCTTCTCTCCCGAGGAATCGGGCGGGGGATTCTTGAACATGCATCCGGCGCTGTGGTCGCTGAGCGGCTGGGTGCTGCGCTTGTAGGCGAAGACTTCGCGCACTCGCTCCTGCACCCGCATCGGATCGTCGGACTCGAGCGAGAAGGACGCCCACAGCAGCACCGGCCCCGGCAGCGAGGCGCGGCGATAACCCAGCTTCAAGTCGGCTGCGGCGTAGACCGAGACTTCGCCCCGGCGATCGAGCACCGCGGCAGCGTGCAGGCGATCGCCGATCGCGCCGAAAGCGCCACCGGCGTTCATCTTCACCGCCCCGCCAATCGAGGCGGGAATTCCCGCCAGTCCCTCGAGCCCAGCCAGACCGGCCCGAGAGGTTTCGAGGATGAGCCTGGGCAGTTCGACGCCCGCGTGTGCCCGCACCGAATCGGCCCCGCCGCGACCTTCGATCTGGCGTTCGCGGAAGGCGGGGTGATCGAGCCGCACCACCACGCCGCCGACACCTTCGTCCTCGACGAGCAGGTTGGCGCCTTCTCCGAGCACCCGCAGTTCGATCCCGTCGCGGTGACATCGGCCCACCAGGGTCTGCAGCGCGTCGATCGACCTCGGGCGAACCAGCGCGTCGGCACGCCCGCCGACTCCGAACCAGGTTCGCGGCCCCAGTGCCGCATCGGGCTCGACATCGACTTCGAGGTCGGCGAAGAGTCGCGACGCGCCAGCGGTCATCGACATCGTTCCCCCCCGGCGAGGTAGGCCAGCGCCAGGGCGTCGATCGGTCCGGCGCCCATCACCACCAGGAGATCGCCCGCGGTGAGCGTGGCCTCGAGGCAGCCGAGGATCTCCTCCAAGCGTGGGAGGTGCGTGGCCGCGACGCCGCGCTTCTTCAGCGCCGCGGCGAGGTCGGCGCTCGAGACCCGCTGGCGTTCCTCCTCGCAGTCGCGCACGAAGTGGATGTCGGGCACCAGCACCAGATCGGCCTCGCCGAAGCTCTCCGCGAAGCGGTCGAGCAGGAGTCGCGTGCGGCTGTGTTGGTGGGGCTGGAAGACGCAGACGAGCCGACGCGGCGCGTGATGGTGCCTCAGGGCCTTCAGGGTGGTGGCGCACTCGGTGGGATGGTGTCCGTAGTCGTCGATCACCAGCACGGAGCCGCCGGGCACTTCGCGGCGGCCGAGTGCCTGCATGCGGCGATCGAGACCCGGGAACGACTCGATCGCCGGCCCCACAGAATCGCACGCGGCACCGAGCCGCAGCGCGAGGATCGCCGCTGCGGCGGCATTGAGCTCGGAGTGTTCACCCGGCAGCGGGGTCTGCCAGGCAAGTCGCTCGCCGCGCGGGCCCGAGAGCGTGGTCATTCGACCCTCGCGGCCGACTCGCCAGGTCGCTTCCGGCTCGCGGCCGTAGGTCTCGACTGCGGCGAAGGTCGCGGCGGCCAGTCGCTCGCGCGATGCGCCCTCGTGGGCCACGAGCAGGAGTCCGCCGTCGGAGGCCGGCGGCAGCAGCGCTGCGAACGACGCGAAGGCCTCCACGATCTCGTCGAGGTCGCGGAAGGCGTCGAGATGATCCTCCTCGATGTTGGTCACCACCGCGAGGGTGGGACGGTGTCGGAGGAACGAGCGGCGATACTCGCAGGCCTCGGCCACGAGGATTCCTGGTCCGCCGGCGAGGGGGCCGAACGCCACCCGCTCGCTCCCGACCCGACCGCCGCCGGTCGCGAGCCCGCGGGCGGTCCCGGTGTTCCCATCTGGAAGGAACGCCGGACATCGGGCCCCGACGATGACGCTCGGATCAAGCCCGCAGGCCATGAGCACGTGACCGAGCAGGCTCGTGGTGGTGCTCTTTCCGTGGGTTCCAGCGACGCAGACCGCGGTGCGGGCGCTCTGCAGGCGACCGAGCGCTTCCGCGTACGAAACAAGTTCGATGCCGCGTTCCTGTGCCGCGCGAATGGTGGGATGGTCGTCCCGGATCGCCGCCGAGAAGACCAGCCGCTCCGCTTCAGCGGGAAGCCCGCCAGAGCCGAGCGAGACCTCGATTCCGATGCGTCCGAGTGCCGCGGTGACTTCGCTGCCTTGAGCGTCCTCTCCCGTCACGATCGCCCCGTGTGCAGCGAGCATCGCGGCGAGCCCGCTCATCCCGGAGCCTCCCACGCCGACGAAGTGGACTCTTCCCGACAATGACGACGTCGATGCGGAGGCCGCATCCGTGCGGGTCGTTGCAGCCGAAGCGGCAGGGGAACTGGGGTGGCGGGCCGGTGGGCGGGCGGCGCCGGCAACGGTGGTCACGGGGGGAGTGTATCGGTCGCCGCAGAGTTCACCGATCAGTTCTCCCGACCCCCATGCGTGGAGCACGCGGACGCCTCTACAATCTCCGCCCATGAGCACTCCGGAAGCAGGCGGCGGGGAGGCCATTCGAGCGCAGGTGCTCATCGTCGACGACGAGGTCGAGCACGCCGAGGCGATGGCAGAGGCCCTTCGGCGACCGGGTCACGTCTGCACCATCGTGAACGGTCTGGCTGGTGCCGAGGAGGAACTTCGCCACGGCGCCTTCGACGTCGTGGTGACCGATCTGGTCATGGAGTCGGAGACCGCGGGCCTCGAGGTTCTGCGGCTCGCCCGCGAACTGCAGCCTGAATCCGAGACCGTGATGGTCACTGCCCACGGCGATGTGCCCACCGCCAAGGCCGCCTTGCAGGGGGGGGCGTACGACTTCATCGAGAAGCCGCTCGATCTGGTGGTCTTCCGGAATCTGGTCGGTCGGGCTGCGGAAACGGTCTTCCTGCGAACCCGGAATCGGCGTTTGCAGGGCGAGGTCGATGCCGCCTACGGCTTCGAGGGGATCATCGGGAACTCTGCGGCCATCCGCGAGGTGGTCGGAGCGATCCGGCGGGTGGCACCAAGTTCGATCCCGGTCCTGGTCACCGGGGAGAGCGGCACCGGCAAGGAACTCGTCGCCGCAGCGATCCACAAGCTCTCCAAGCGGGCCGAGCGGCGCTACGTGACCTTCAACGCGGCCGGCCAGAGCGAGTCGCTGCTCGAGGATCAGCTCTTCGGCCACGTCCGCGGTGCCTTCACCGGGGCCGATCGCGACCGGGAAGGCGTCTTCGAGTACGCCGATCGCGGCACCGTTTTCCTCGACGAGATTGGGGACATGCCCCTGGCCATGCAGCCCAAGTTGCTGCGGGTGCTCGAGACCGGTGAGATCGTGCGGCTCGGCGCCAACGAGGTCCGCAAGGTCGATCTGCGACTCGTGAGCGCCACCAACCGCGACCTGAAGCAGCTCACCGCAGACGGCACCTTCCGCGAGGACCTCTACTTCCGCATTCGCGGCGCCGAGATCGTGGTGCCGCCGCTGCGGGATCGACGCGAGGACATCCCGTTGCTCGTCCGTCACGCGATCGGCCGCTACGCAGCCGATGCCGGTCGCGAGCGGCCGGAGGTCTCGCAGCCGGCCTTGATGCGTCTGATCTCCTATCGCTGGCCGGGCAACGTGCGCGAACTCTTCAACGTGGTCCACCGCATGGTGGTCTCGAGCGAGGGGCCCACGCTCGACCTGCGCGACGTTCCCCCGGAAGTTCGCGCCGACGAGCAGGAAGAGGGCCCCTCGGTGCGCGGACTGGCCGGAGTCGGCCTCGATCGCATCGAGAAGGAGGCGATCCGCCAGACCCTCGCCCTGACCGGCGGCAATCGCGAGCAGGCGGCGCAGCTGCTGGGGATCGGCGAACGAACGCTCTACCGCAAGCTCAAGGAGTACGGGCTTCGCTAGGCGAAGCCTCGCCGGATGAGGATTCCCTGGCTCCTGCATCGCGCGGTCCTCGGCGACCTCGTCCGCACCACGCTGCTCACCGCGACGGTCCTGGTGACGGTGATCGCCTTCGGGGCCGCGGTGCGACCGCTCTCGCAGAACCTCCTCGGCCCGGCCGACCTGCCGCGGTTTCTGCTGCTGGCCTGCGTGCCGATGCTGCAGTACGCGCTGCCGTTCGCGGCTGCGTTCGCGACGGTCACGGTCTACCACCGCATGAGCGTTGATCGCGAAGTGCAGGCGATGGAGGCCTCGGGATTTCCCATGCGACGGATCGTCTTTCCCGCGGTGGCACTGGGGATGCTGCTCTTTGCGGCGATGCTCGCGGTGGTTCACCTGGCGGCCCCGGCATTCTGGATGTCGATGCAGGATCTGCTGGCGAGGGACGCGGCGCGGCTACTGGCCAACGCGGTCGAGCAGGGTGAAGGCCTGCGAGTGGGCGACCTCGAGATCTACGCCGACGAAGCCCTGCTTTCACCCGATCCGCCCGACACCGGAGCCCGGGACCGACTGATCCTCGCCGGGGTGGCGGCGCTCGAGTTCGGAGGCCGAAGCGGCGTGCCCCGCACCGAGTTCACCGCCGAGCATGCGGTGATCGACGTGCACCAGGGCGAAGATGGCGCGATCCTCAAGCTGGTGCTCGTCAACGCCACGGTGCAACGCGATTCCGAACAGGCGATCGCGGTCCTGCCCGAGGCGAGCCCCGAGGCGATCGATCTCGGCCGGAGCCTCGCTGGCGACCCCAAGGGGCTCCCGTTGACAGAACTGCTGCGGGCCCGCGAGGAGCCCGAGGCCTTTCGACCGATGCGCGAGGCGGCGGGTCCGCTCGAAGAGCGCTTCGACCGACTCGAGGCGCTCGATTGCCTCGACTCGGCGCTGGGCAGCGACGAGGGCGCGGACCTCGAATCGCTTGGTTCGGGACGCACCATTCGAGTGATCGGGGCCGCGCGGGCCGGCGACCGGCTCACCGGAACCGGCGCGGACGGACTCATCACACTCGAGGAGCGCCGTGACGGGCGGATGCTGCGCAGAGCCAGCGTCGCCACCGGGACCATCGCCCTCGAGTCGGGATCGACCCCGAGCTTCGAACTCGCGGTCGCGCCGGGGCTCGAAGCCGAGGAGTTCGTGGGCTCGGTCGCTCGCCGCGGTCGCTGGCCGCAGCGGCTCGGCGGACTTCATCAGGTCGAGTGCGCCGTCTCCATCCGCCCCGGCACCACCGCGGAGCTCATCGCCACCGGTCGCGCTGCCGGCGCGGCGGCGGACAACGAGGCCGATCCGCTGCGGCGAACGCTGCTCGTCGAGGCGGGTCGGAACGCCGGCGCTCTCGAGACGGCGCTCGATCGATTTCAGCTCGACATCCTCGCAAGGCTCAATCAGCGCGGTGCCCAGGCGCTCGCGGGGCTGCTGCTGCCGATCCTCGCGGCGTTGGTGGCGGTCCGCTCGCGAGCGAGCATCGCGCTGGGGACCTTCATCGTGGTCTTCATCCCCGCGATCGCGGTGATGCTGATGGTCTCGAGCGGCGAGCAGATGACCCGCTGGAATCGTCCCGAAGCGGGAATCTCCCTGATCTGGGCTGCGATGGGAGGGCTCTGCCTCGCCATCGTCGTCGCCTGGTGGAAAAGCACTCGCCGCGTGTTGCCGTGATCCTGCTCGACCGCACCATCTTCCGACGCTTCCTTGGCAGCTTCCTGCTGCTGTTCGCGGTCTTCTTCGTGCTCGCGGTCTCGCTCGACGTGATCCTGCAGGTCGACGAGTTCGTCGACGCCGCCAAGGCCGCAGTGGAAGCGGGGCGATTCGAGAGCCTTGCGGCCGGTCTCGTCGCGGCGGTCTTCAACTTCCACGGACCTCGGATCTTCCAGTTCTTCGGCTTCATGGTCGGGCTGGTCTCGGTGGCCGCCATGGGCTTCACCCTCTCCTCGATGGTCAAGCACCGCGAACTCGTGGCAATCATGAGCGCCGGGGTGGGACTGGTGCGGGTGGGGCTGGTGATGGTCGCGGGTGCCTTCGTGCTCAATCTGGTGGCGCTGGCAAACAGCGAGTTCGTGGTGCCGCGGCTGGCGCCGTTGCTGATGCGTCAGCACGACGCCATCCTCGCCGGCGGGGTGCGGGAGTTCGAGGTGCCGTTGACGGTCGACGGAAGCAACGCCCTTTTGCGGGCACGGGCTTTCGATCCCGAGACCGCCGAACTCACCGATGTGCTCGTGCTTCGCCGCGACGAGATGGGGCGAGCCACCGAGCGGCTGGTGGCAAGTGCCGCAGTCTGGGACGAACCCGCGTCGGCCTGGCGGCTCGAAGGCGGCATGGCGACCCGCATTCGCGTGCCCGGCGAAGCGCCCGACGCAGCCGAGCGAGTGGTCCGCACCAGCGAAGCGGTCTCGGAGTTCGCGAGCGATCTCTCGCCCAAGTCGCTGTTGGTGCGGCAGTCGAGCCAGTACGCGCAGATGCTCTCGCTCGGCGAGATGGCCGAGTTGCGCCGGGGCAGCGGACCCGAGGCCGACGTCTTGTCACGGGCCTACTACGGCCGCTTCGCGGTGATCGCGGTGAATCTCCTGGTCCTGGTGATTGCGCTGCCGTGCTTCCTGCTCCGCGAGCCACGAGCGCTGCTCGGGCAGAGCGCCCGCGCCGCTGCGATCGCGGTGCCGGGAATCCTCGGCTCGATCGCGGTGATGTCGGTCGAGGTGCCGGGATTGCCGCCGGCCCTCTCGACCTTCCTGCCCGCGGCGCTGCTGCTGCCGGTCGCGGTCGGGCGGGTAGTCTGGCTGCGAACCTGAAGGTTCAGGGGGTCTCCGCGAGACTCTCCCAGCCGCGGCGATAGGTCGGATCGACGATGTCGGGCGCGAGCGAATTGGCGACCTCGCGCATCAGAAGATCCATCCGCACCCGTTCGAGTTGGCGTCGCGCGAGTCGCTCCAGTTCGGGCCGAACCGATTCGATGGCCACGCCATCGCTCGGCCGAGTCTCGAGCAGGGTGACCACGACCCAGGAGTCGTCGGCGAGCACCGGCGGCGAGACCTCGCCGACCTCGAGCGCAAAGAGAGTCTCGCGGAAGGCGGCGGGCCACGCCGGGTCGAGACGGCTCACCGGAGGCAGCAGCCCGCCCGCGCCGCGGCTTGGATCGGACGAGTGGGCAAATGCCAGCGCCGCGAACTCCTCGCCCGCGGCGGCGCGCTCGGCGAGGGCGGAGGCGTCGGCAAGTTCGGCGGCGGCGATGATGCGGGAGACCCGTTCGGGTCCATGCACGACGTCGTGGATCCGCGCGATGGTGTCCTCATCGACGATCACCTCGTCGGCGACCAATGCCCGAAGCGTGGCGTTGCGACGCAGCAGGGCCTCGAACCGCTGTTCGCCGAGCCCTTGTCGGGCCCGCACCGCCTCGAGCAGGCGTTCGGCGAGATCGGGATCTGCGGAGAGATTCTCGACGAGAATGGCTCGCTCGGCCGCGAGCCGTGACGCATCGATGGCGATGCCGGCAGCGAGGGCCAGTTCGGCGAGTCTGCGATCGAGCAGGTACTCCCGTAGGCTGACGGCGCCGGCCCGCTCGACCAGAGCGGTCTCGAGATCGCTGCGACGAATCGCTCGGCCACGCCAGAACGCGATCGGGGTGGTGGAATCGTTCACGCTCCCGGTGGCCGAGACGGCGTCGGTGAGCTGCGGTTGCGGCGAGTGCGCGCATCCGGAAGCGAACAGCGCGATTGCGATGAGCAACTCGCCCGCAAGGCGGCAGACGGAGGCCTTCATCGGAGGCGAGGTTGCAATCGAGATCATGGTCCGCCTCCGATCGCGAAGAGTTCGACGCCGTTGCCGAAACCTCGCAATGGCCGCAGTCGCGCCGTGAACGCCGAGATCGCCTCGGCGGAGAGGGCGGGATCCAACCAGCCATTGCGACGCCAACGCTTGATCATCGCACCGTCGAAGAGAACCATGGTGAATCCGGCTTGGGAAAGTTCGCGCACCCAGCGATCTGGATCGTCGGGGTACTCGCGGGCAAGCATCGAGAGCCGCCCGCGGTCCCAGACCGAGACGTACTCGCAGTCGCGATCGAGGTAGAAGACCCGCGACTCGCCGACGAGGAGCACGCGGCCTTCGTGACCGGTGAGCGTCGGCTCGTTCAGGAACGTCCACGGTGGAGCGTGTTGGAGCACCTCTCCCCGCTCCTCGCGAGAGAGTCCCGGGCGCTTCAAGAGAGCGCGGTGAATCTCGCCGGCGGTGGTCGCCACTTGGCCGACCGCCGCGGCAGGCGCTCCGATCCAGTTGCCCGGCGTAAGTGGTCGCTCCTTGAGGTAGATCGCGACCGGCACCAGTCCCCACACCGTCAAGGCCGCCGCGACGAGCGAGCTGGTGCGACCGTCGGGGTGCGCCCATCGGGTTGCGGAGAGCCCAATCAGCAGCGACAGCGGCACTGCGGCAGGAACGAGAAAGCGGCTCTCGAGATGGGTGAAGCCCATCCAGAACGCGATCATCACCGCCAGAATCCCCAACAGTCGGATGGCATTCGCGCGACAAGCGGTCGATGCGAGCGCGATCGCGGAGGCGGTCAGCCCGAGCGGCCAAAGCAGCGACCACTGCGGTCGCCAGGGTTCTCCCGACTCCGGCGACGGACCGATGCCGTGAAGCAACGCCTCGGCGAGGAACGCGGCAAGCGGATTGCGATCGGGTCCATGCGCAGCGGCGAAGGTCGCCGCCTGCTCCGGACTCCATCCGCCGCCGCCCAACGGTTCGGCGAGGATCGGGAAGAACGGTTGTCCAGCCGAGAGGAGGTTCTGCACCAGCCATGGCGCCAGCACCACCACCGCGCTCGCCGACACTCCTGCCAACGCCAGCAACCAGCCGCGACGGGGGAGTCTTGCAAGCAGGAGACCAACTGCTGGCAGCGCTACGAAGCCCACCGAGGTCGCCTTTGCGGCCACGGCACTTCCGGCCAGGATGCCAACCAGCAGGCCGAGTCGAAGCGGCGCTGGCGAGTCGGTCACCGCTTCGATTGGCGTCAGCAGCGCGACGATTGCGGCAAGCGGAAGGCAGACCGCCATCTCGTCGTAGGCGAGCGAGCCGACCACGGTCACCCACGGCGTGCCGAGAAAGAGCCCCGCGGTCACGAGCCCGGCAGCCGCTGCCGCGCTCGGCACGAGCCGCGCCGCGGTCGCCGCAAGGAGCGCCGCCGTCGAGACCGCAAGCAACGCCTGCACCATCTGCGCCGGCAGCGCGGCGTCGAGTGGTCCGCCGACCAACATCATGAGCCGCAGCGTCGAGGCCTCGACGTGGTTGGGGAGGTGGCTGTAGACGTTGTGGGCCAGCGGCTCGATCACCCCGAGACTGCGCCACTCCTTCGGAAGCTGAAGGTGGTAGGCCAGCACGTCGTAGCCGCCGAATTCGCTCGACCACAACCAGCCCGGCGCCGAGATCGTCGCCACGGCAAGCACTGCGATCGCGGGCACGAGGGAAAGTTCCGTCCAGGTGGGTCTCGGCAGCGGCCACGAACGCGACTGCCGACCGAGCACCGCAAGCAGCACGACGCCGCCGACGATGGTGAGTCCCCACGCGACCACCGGAGAGGATGCGAGCACGCCCAGTCGTCCCAGCAGGCTGTCGATCCAGAGTGCCACCCCCACGCCGATCGCCCAGGCGATCAGCGTTCGTTCGCGGCTCGAAAGGCACTCCGGCATCAGCGGGCGCAGCAGCGCCGCGATCGCCGCCGCCGGGATCATCCAGAGGAGCGCCGGGAGCAGTCCCCCGACCAAGGCCGCCAACAACGTCGGAATCGAGAGCGACTGGCCCGGCCCCGTCGCAGAAGCAAGCAGCAGCACCGCGACGATCAGGGCGATCCCCCAGGCCAGACCCGCCGCCCACGGCCGGTGCGGGTCGGCGGGAGTTTCGGTGGGTCTCGTCGGAGCCCGGAAGCGACCGGGAGCGGGCATAGGGGAGGGATGGTACGAGCCGCGTGACCTCCTGATTCAAGCGAAGACCCCCGGTCGGTCCGATCCTCACCCGACCGGCGCATGGACGCGGCCGGTCGAAGTCCGTTCCCGACGCGGCGCTGGCCCGTCCCGGAGACGCCGAATGATCGCCCACACTGGACGCTTCGGAGCCGTCGAAGTCGACGACCACCGGATCGTCACCTTCCCCTCGGGGCTCCCCGGATTCGCGGGACTGCGTCGGTTCGCACTGCTCTGGGCTGATGCGCGGGAGATCTTCTGGTGGCTGCAGTCGATCGAGGATCCCTCGGTCTGCTTCCTCGCCACCGATCCGGCCCTGTGGGTCGCCGACTACGCAATCGACCTGCGGGCCGACGAGTGGAATCGACTCGGCTGCCGCAACCGCGACGAGGTGGTGGTGCTCGCGCTGGTGAGCCGCCACGGCGACCGCATCACCGCCAATCTCCGCAGCCCGCTCGTGATCGACGCAGGATCGCGGCGCGGCCTGCAGGTGGTGGGTGGTGACAGCCCCTGGAGCCTCCGTCACGATCTGGTCAGCGTCGAAGCGCCGGCACTCGCTGGAATCGCCTGAGTTCCGCAGTCCTCCAAGGAGACCACCCACTCATGCTCGTGCTCTCCCGGCAGCGGGATCAGACGGTGATGATCGGCGACGAGATCGAAGTGACCGTCGTCGATGTTCGCGGTGATCGGGTCCGACTCGGATTCAAGGCGCCCGCAGAGGTGCCGGTGCACCGCAAGGAGGTCTACGACGCCATTCGTCGCGAGAACGAACGGGCGGCGGCCTTCCGTGGCGAGGTCAGCCGCATGCCGTCACCGCCCGGCGAGGCGGGCCGCGAAACCGCCTGATCCGACGACATCGTCAACGCCGATTGGGCTTCGGACGGCTCGCCTGCACCAGGAAGACTGCTTGAGCGGTCCGTCTCGGCAGCGTTCGGGCGCCGGCCCGCGTGGGCACCCAAGCCGAACCACGCGGGTCGAGACTTGAGGGCGAGGATCGGCGATTCGAACCACCGGAAGCTGAGTTCGGCGATGACCCAGGTCGCAAGGCCAGCGGTCAGCAGCAGCAGCCACGGCGAGTTGACTTCGGTCCATCCGATGAGGCCGAACCCCATCTCGGTCGCGTGTATCGCGAGCATGTGAAGCAGGTACATCCCGTAGGAGACCACGCCGATCCTCGCGAGCGGTCGCCAATCCAAGAGCCAGGAGAGCCCGTGTCGCGGCTTCACCACCGCGGCTCCGATGAGCATCGTGAACGCAGCCGCCTGGGCGACCCGCCAGCCGACGGTCGCCTCCGGCCAGCCCATGACCATCCAGATCGAGAGGGCCGCCGCGATCCAGATCGACCACCACTGGCCGAGCAGGCCCCACGCCAGCGCGAACGACCTGCGCTCGTGGAGGATTCCGCCGAGGGCGCATCCGAACGCGATTTCGCTGCTGAAGCTCGCGATGATCTTGAGCATGCGTTCTGCGCCATTCGCCGGGACCTCCAGCGAGGTGAACGACGATGCGACCACCACGTCGATCGCCACGATTCCCGCGAGCAGCCAGAACGCGCGCTTGGGCGCCAAGAGGAACAGGATCGGCGGCCAGAAGAGGTAGAACTGCTCCTCGGTCGCGAGGGTCCACGCGAAGATGAAGATGGTCCGCAGTTCGCCGTCGGCGTTCACCGCAAGATCGACGAACCAGTTGTTGGTGTAGGTGAGGAAGTAGGGGAGGTTCGAGAAGAAGTCTCGGCCGGCGGCGGAGTGGCGATCGAAGACCGCGACGAGGACGCAGTACACCGCAAGTGTTGCGTAGTAGAGCGGGAGGATCCGCAGCGTCCGCCGCCAATAGAACGCGGAGAGGTCGATCGAGCCTTTCGAACGCCACTCCCGCAGCAGAAGCGTGGTGATCAGGAAGCCCGACAGCACGAAGAAGAGCGAGACTCCCGATGCCCCGGCGTTCGTGAACGGATTCGAGGACGCCGCGACCGGCGTGCAGTGCTGCCAGAGCACTCCCGCAATCGCGAGCGCTCGAAGCCCGTCAAGCGATCCGAGTCGCTTGAGCGACTGAAACCCCTGCCATGGTGACACGCGTAGAGCCTCGCTCATTCCGCGTCGATCGGCACGGCGAGCGGCTCAAGCGAGGGCGAGGATTTCGAACGGGTCTTCGGAGGGCGAGATCCGGCTTTCCGGACCTCGTCAGGCCGCGGCGGGGGCCGCGGTGGCGGCGCCCTTGGCGGTCTCGACGAGGGCGTCGAAGGTCTTGGGATCTTCGATCGCGAGCTGCGAAAGCATCTTTCGATTGAGCAGCACGCCGGCGAGCTGCAGCCCGTTGATGAAGAGGCTGTAGCGAGTGCCACGCATGCGGCACGCCGCGGTGATGCGGGTGATCCACAGGCTTCGATAGTCGCGCTTGCGGGCGCGGCGGTCGCGGTGGGCGAAGCGACCGGCGCGAAGCAGCGCGACCTTGGCCTGCTGCTTCAGACGGTGCTTGGTTCCGTAGTAGCCACGGGCCTCGCGGAGCATTTTCCGGCGGGCCTGGGTGCGGGCAGCGCCCTTGCGGGTACGAGGCATGGGGAACTCCTGGGGTCCGACGGGGGCCGAAGCGCTTCAGGCCCGGCGGACGAGTGCGGACATCGAACGGACGTGGGGAACGATCAGGCGGACGCCGACTCCGCGGCGGCCTCGCGAGCGACCTTGGCGGCCATCGCTTCCTCTTGGCTCAACAGAGGGCGATGCAGCAGCATCTTGAGTCGCTTCTTGTCGCCGGAGCGCATGTAGCTCTTCTTGCGGAAGCCGCGAATCTCCTCGCCGGTCTTGTTGCTCTTCAGGTGACGGCTGCCGGGGCGGCCGAAGCGAACCTTGCCGGACTTGGTGATCTTGATCCGCTTGAGCAGACCCTTGTGCGACTTGAGCTTGGGCATGGCGGGGACTCGGGACGACCGACGCGGCGGTGGTTCAGGAAGAGCGGAAGCGGCGAGTGTACCGGGGCGCCGTGGCGGGTCAATCCCCTCGAGTCGCGAAGCAGCCAGACCGGACCCGCGATGGCGGCCGGACCCGGTGGTCCGACCGGGCCGCCGGGTTCGGACACCCGGTTCGGGTCGGGAGACTCGGGCGGCAACGAAAAGCCCCGGCACGGGTGAGCCGTGCCGGGGCAGAAGGGTCGAGGGCCGATCAGCGGCTCAGGGGCAGTCGCCCCAGGCGCCGAGCAGGATGGCGAGGTCGGCACCGTTGACGATGTTGTCGCCGTTGAGGTCGCCGACGCATCCAGCGCACTTGCCCCACTCGCCGAGCATGATGGCGAGGTCGGCACCGTTGACGACGCCGTCGTCGTTGAGGTCGCCCTCGCAGGTCGGGGCTTCGCAGGCGGTGTTCGACGCACCCGGCGTGTCGACGCCGACCACGACGTCGAAGGGACCGATCGTCCAGGCGCCGGTGTTGTCGCAGCGGTAGACGTGTCCGGGGACGAATTCGCCGTCGGGACCGACCACGTTCGGGCTGTAGATCGACTCGCCGGGGCCCGCTCCGACGATCGCCACCGAGTCGACCACCTGTTCCCACGGCGTCACGTCGAGCATGCCGTCGTCGTCGGTGTCGAGATCCTCGCCCACGCTGCCGGTGAAGTTCCAGACCAGCATGTGGGTGACGTTGTCGGTGTTCTCGAAGTTGACGCTGGTGACGAGGTCGGGAGTCGCGAGGGTGAAGGTGTCCTCCGCGGCGAGGAAGAAGCCGGACTTGGGCATGGTCTGGCCGAGGAGGTTGATGGCCGCCTCGATCACGCCGCTGCCTTGGGCGGCGGTTCCGTCACCGATCACGATGTAGGTGAGGCCGGTGAGCACCTCGCCCGCCGCGGCGCGGAGTTCGAAGTACTCCTCGTTGTCCGCTCCGACCTGATCGATGCGGATCTCGTTGATCGAGGCCTCCGGCGGGGTGCCACCGCCGGCGCAGAGGACCGCGGCCGCATCGACGCAGGTCTGATCCCACTCGATGCTGCAGCAGTTGGGCTCGACGGCGCAGACCGCCTCGCAGCAGAGTCCGTCCGAGCAGTACGGGGTGGCGTGGACCTCCGAGCACGAGCCCGCCGCCGCGTCGCCGCAGGAGAGGGTCGCGGTGCAGGAGAGGTTCTCGAATCCGGGGGTGTCGGTGCCCGCGGCCGGATCGAACGCACCGACCGCCCACGCCAGCTCGGGCGTGCAGCGGTAGAAGTGGCCGGGGGTGTAGAGGGTGTCGGGGCCGACGGTCTCCTCGGCGTAGACGCAACCGGTCGAGCCGATCACCGAGACCGAGTCGAGCACCGAGGTCCAGGGCTCCTGATCGAGGGCGCAGTCGTTCTCGATGTCGTAGTCCCCGCCGGCTGCGCCAGCGAAGTTGAAGACCAGCAGGTGGGTCTGGTTGAAGACGTCCTCGAAGTTGATCGGCCAGGTGAAGTTGGCCGTGCCGAGGGTGAAGGTCTCTTCCGCGACCACGAAGTAGCCGCTCTTGGGAATGACCAGATCGGTGAGGTTCAGCACGTACTCGACGATGCCGCTCGCGTCAGCGCCTTCGTCGCCGAGGACCAGGTAGCTGACGCCGGTGAGCGAGGTGCCGGGCACGCCGGTGATCTCGATGTAGTGGTCGTTGTCGCCGCCGGGCTGCTTGGTGCGGACCTCGCTGATCGCAAGGCCTTCCGGAGCGGTCTTGCCGAAGACGGTGCTCTCGGCGAGGCTCACGCAGGAGGCATCCCACGCCGCGTCGCAGCAGGCGGGGTCGATGGCGCAGACCAGCGAGCAGACTCGCGGATCGCTGCAGCCGCCGCTCTCGCGAGCGACGAAGCAGCTGCGGCCGTCGTAGCCGCCGCAGATGAGTTCGACGCACGGCAGGTTCGGAGCACCGGGGGTGTCGGTGACGCCGAGTTCGAAGACGCCGACCGTCCAGGTGCCGTCGGGTTCGCAGAGGTAGGCGTGGCCAGGCACGAACGGACCGTCGGGGCCGACGGTGTTGTCGCCGTAGGCGCACTCGGTGCCGGTCGGGGGAACCGTGGCCGACTCGAGCAGCGCGATCGAGTCGAGCATGCTCTCCCACGGGGTGACGTCGAGGGTGCAGTCGTCGTCGAGGTCGAGATCGTCGCCGAGCATGCCGGTGAATCCGCTCACGAGCATGTGGGTCACGTTGTCGCTGTTCTCAAAGACGATGAGATCGGTGATCAGGTCGGCCACCACGCCGAGGGTGTTGTCGTCGCGTGCGGCGAGGAAGTATCCCGAGGCGGGCAGCGCCAGGCCGTCGAGAGGCACCACGCACTCGATGGTGCCGCTGCCGCCCGTGCCGTCGCCGATCACGATGTAGGTGAGACCGTCGAGCACGGTGCCGGGCTCGCCGACGAGTTCGAAGTACTCGTCGACGTCGCTGCCCGGATGGTCGATCCGAACCTCGCTGATCAGGATGTCGCCGCCGCCGCCGGCGCACTCCGGGTTGGGAGCGCCGGGGGTGTCGGCGCCATCGAGCGGGTCGTAGGGACCGATGTTCCAGAGCAGGGTGTTCACGCAGCGCCAGATGTGTCCGGGCACGGCGCCGGCGTCGGGTCCGACCACCACGTCGGAGTAGTAGAAGTCGGCGGTGATGCCGTCGGGCTCGGTCACCGCGACCAGCGCCACCGAATCGAGCATCGTGTTCCACGGCGTGATGTCGAGGGTCCCGTCGTCGTTGGTGTCGAGGTCATCGCCCACGGCGCCGGTGAAGTCGGTCACCAGCAGGTGGGTGACGTTGTCGAAGTTCTCGAAGTTGAGCGCCGCGATCAGATTGGGCGTCGCCGGCAGCGAGAAGGTGCTCTTGGCGACGAGGAAGAGGCCGTTGCCGTCGAAGGCGTAGCCGGTCAGGTCGAGCACGAACTCGACGCCGCCGTTCTGGGTCGGCGGGGTGGCGCCGGGCAGGTCGCCGATCACCACGTAGGAGATGCCGTCGAGGCTCTCGCCGGGAGTGCCGCGGAGTTCGAAGTACTCGTCGTTGTCGGCGCCCGGTTGATCGATGCGGATCTCGTTGATGATCGCGCCGGGTCCGCCAGCGAAGCCCTTGGCGATGGCAGGGGCTGCGAGTGCGGGCAGGGTGAGCGCGAAGGCGGCGATGAGCGTGCGTCGCATGCGGAGTTCCTGTCTGAAGATGGTTTCAGCGGAAGAGGAGCGGACCGAGGGCGGGCCAGAGGACATCCATGGAGACGCCGCCGGGGCCAACCGGTTCGCTGAAACGAGCCGGGGGGCCTCGGAGGCACGACTTTCTCGCCCACGAGGGGTCGAACTGACAGGAAGACTAGACCACACGAACGGGCCAGTCGCAAGCGATTCGTGAAGCCTCGGTGTGGACAGGTTCGCCTCGGCGGGGTTCCCGGTCCTCGTTCGAGACGCCTTGGTCGCGACGCCCTTGGACGACTCCTCATCGGTTGGGACGCGGAGTCTGCCGGCAGAGGGCGTCCGTTCGGGCGACGTACCCCAAAAACGAAATGCGGAGGGCGACTTCGAGCCGCCCTCCGCGATTGTTCCGGGGTCGGTGTCCCTGCGGCGACCGGACTACTTGGTCGGCTCGTCGTCGGGAACCGAGACGATGGTTTCTTCGCTGATCACCTCGGTGCCGGGGGGGCTCGTCACGAGCAGCGGGGTCAGGAAGACCTCGACCCGCCGGTTTTCCGGGGCGCCGTTGCGGCCGTTGGGCACCGCCGGTCGGAACTCGCCGTAGCCGACCACTGAGAAGCGGTTCGGGGAGAGACCCGCCGCGACGAGGGCGTCGCGCACCGCGATGGCCCGATGGGCGGAGAGGTGGAGGTTCGAGGGGTGCTTCGCGCGGGTCTCGGCGCGGCGAATGGGCACGTTGTCGGTGTGGCCGACCACCCGCACTTCGAGCACCTGGGCGTCGGGCGAGGCGAGGATCCCGGCGAAGGTCCGAAGGGCCTGACGAGCGCTGTCGGAGAGTTCGACCGAGCCGAGGGGGAAGGTGAAGTCGGCGGCGAAGCGGACCAGTCCGCGCTGCGCGTCGAACTCGAGCACCTCGGGGTAGCGGCTCGCCAGTTCGGTGAGGGCGTCGACCACCTCGGCGGGAAGCGGGCCGGCGCCGAGTTCGATCAACTGCCGCTGCAGTCGGTCGTAGTCGGTGAGCAGGCGATCGAGATCCTGTCCGCTGCCGTCGCGCATTCGCTCGAGGCTGCGAATGTCCTCGGTGGCCTGCAGCAACTGACCTCGAAGCACCCGCTCGTTGTTGCGGGCGGTGTCGAGGTCGTTCTGGGTGGAGAGCAGCAGTTGCTCCTTGCCGCGGTAGGCGGTCATCAACTCGTCGTAGCGCTGCTGCGGAACGCAGCCGACGGCGCCGAGGGTGATCGCCGCGAGCGGCGCGGCGATGCGGAGCGAGCGAAGCGAGATTCGGGTCTTCAGGCGCATGCGGGGTCCTCCATGTTCCCCGACGGCAGCGGGTGCCGTCGACGCGTTGCGGGCAGCGACGCGGAACGTCGCACTTCGTGCCGGGCGAAACGCCCGTCGTATCCGGCACGACGCGGCGGAGTGTACCGTCAACGCATGGCTTCGACGGACCGACACGAGGCGCTTCCCGACGGTCCGCTGCGGATCGACGCGGCGGCCGCCGCCGACGCGACTCGGTTGCTCGCGCCGGCGTCGATCCTCCTCTCTCGCGAGGGCCGCGTGGCGGCGATCGGCGCACCGGAAGCGGTGGGGGCCACCGGGGACGCGACGGTGGTCCGGCTCGAGCGCAGCGTGGTCCTGCCCGGCCTCGTCAATGCCCACACCCACCTCGACTTGACTGCGATCGGCCCCCGTCCCTTCGACGCCGCGGGTGGCTTTGCCGAATGGGCCGACCTGGTGCGGCGGACCCGTCCCTCCGAGCCAGCGGCGATCGCGGCGTCGGTCGCCGCCGGAGTCGAGGCATCGCTTCAAGGCGGAACCGCGATCGTCGGCGACATCGCCGGCAACCGCGGCCTCGAGGCCTTCGCGGCGCTCGCAGCCACCGGGTTCCGGGGAACGAGCGCGATCGAGGTCTTCGGAATCGGCCGGGCCGAGGATCGCGGCATCGAGTTCCTCGACCACCTGCAGCGATCGGGACCGCGGGGAGGACTCACCCGGCTCGCGATCTCCCCGCACGCCTCCTACTCCTGCGGTGACCGTCTCTACGCCCACGCTGCGGCAATGGGGGTGCCGCTTGCGACCCACCTCGCGGAGACCCGCGAAGAGTTGCAGTTCTGCCGCGACGCGACCGGGCCGCTCGCCGAACTGCTGCGCACCGTGGGAGCCTGGAGCGACGACCTCGTGGGTTGGGGGTGCTCGCCGATCGAGCGGCTCGCCGCCATTCTCGGCACCTCTGGTGCTGCGATCGCCCACGGCAACTACCTGAGCGACCGTGATCTCGGCCTTCTTGCCGAGGCGGCGACACGTGGTCCGGTCGGCATCGTCTACTGCCCGCGGGCGAGTGCCTACTTCGGCCACGGCGGCGTCGACGCGCCGCATCGATATCGCGAACTGCTCGACCGCGGGGTGCCGGTCGCGCTCGGGACCGACAGCATCATCTGCCTGGAGACCCCGGATCGCCTCAGTGTGCTCGACGAGATGCGCCTGCTGCGACGACGCGATCGAGTCGACCTTGCCACGCTGATCACGATGGCGACGGTGCACGGGGCCAGGTTGCTTCAGGAAGACCCCGCGACGGTCTCACTTGCGGTCGGTGCGTGCCCGGAGGGACTGCTTGCCCTTGACCTCGAAGCGCCACGCCCGAACGCCTCGGCGGAGGCGTGGCTCGACGCGGCGCTCGAGAACCCGAGGCCGCGCTGGCTGCTTCCGCCGCGCTGGTCGAGAAGGCCATGAGCCCGCGACCCTTCGGCGCCTTCTCGATCCCGGCGCTCGAACTCGCCCCGGCGCTCTTGGGTTCGATTCTGGTGCGCTCGATCAACGGCACGCGGGTGGCAGGCCGCATCGTCGAGACAGAGGCGTACCCAGGCGGCGACGACCTCGGCAGCCACTCCCGCGGCGGTCGCCGCACTGCTCGCAACGGTGCGATGTTTCTCGCGGGCGGCCACGCCTACGTCTACCTCATCTATGGAATGCACCACTGCTTCAACGTGGTCTCGGGCCGCGATGGCGAAGGTGAAGCGGTGCTGATCCGGGCCCTCGAGCCGCTCGAGGGTCTCGACGCCATGCGGGCCCGCCGCGGTCGCAGCGGCGATCGCGACCTTTGCCGCGGGCCGGGCCGGCTTGCCGCTGCGCTCGAGATCGACCGGAAGCTCGACGCCCGTCGGCTCGGTGGGCAGAGCGGCCTCTGGATCGAGTGCGGCACGGCACCCCGGAAGATCGTCACCTCACCTCGGATCGGTCTCGGCGAGGTCGGGCCGTGGGCTTCGCGGCGGTGGCGCTGGTGCGATGCGGAGTCGATCCACCTGAGCCGTCCCGCCAGGATTGGTCGATAGAGGCGGTCGCGGTCTACCATCCGCGTTCTCGCACCCCCGGAGCTTCGGCAGCACGCATGGATCCCACGCCTGAACAGTGGTCGGAGGCGACCAAGGTCGCCGGCCCGTATCCCCGCGAGGCCTATCAGTTCGTGCAGCAGGGGCTCGGTCACACCGTCGAGCGGATCGACACCTACGGCGGCCTGCAGTCGAGCCAGGGGCGGCATGTCAGCGGCCAGCAGTTGTGCCTGGGCCTGCGCGACTTCGCCATCCAGCAGTACGGCCTGCTCGCGCCGACGGTGTTGCGGCACTGGAATGTGCTGCGGACCGACGACTTCGGCCGCATCGTCTTTGCGATGATCGAACAAGGGCTGATGTCGAAGACCGACGACGACACCCTCGAGGATTTCCGCGGCGTCTACGACTTCGCGGAGGTCTTCGCCCGCGATCAGATCCTGCGACAAGTTCGGCAAGGCTGAGCGGCACCGAGGGGTCGGCGACCGGAAAGCGCGAGGTCGCCTCGGCGATGGTGGATCGCGGTGTCCGCGTGAAGCCGCGTTCAGGCAGAGAGGTCGGCGACGGCGAAGGGAGACCGGACCGAGTGCTCCGAGTCGGATGGCCTCGCGTGGTCACCACGATCGCCCTCTCGCGGGCGACCGCGTATCTTCCACGGCATGGCCGCCAATTCCCACGGCTCTGACTCGCCGCGATCGGACGCACGCGGTTCCGCTTCCGATGCCTTCCGCCGCCTGCACCTCTGGCAGATTCAGGGTGTTCGCGATGTGATCTTCGGCCTCGGAGTCTTTGCGGTCTTCTGGCTCGGCTATCGGCTGAGCGCCGTCACGGTGCCGCTGCTCTTGGGCGTGCTTCTGGCGTATCTCTTCGAGCCCTTGGTTCGCTGGCTCTCGCGGTATCGCTGGTGCCCGCGGCCGGTGGCGGCGGTCGGCATCATCACCGTGGTCGGCGGGGTGCTGCTGCTCTCGCTTGCGCTTGCGGTGCCGCTCGCAGTGGGACAGGCTGCGTCGCTCGTCGAGACGGTGCGGTCGGGGAAGTTGGAACAACGGGTCGCGGTGCTGATCGAGAAGCTGCCGGAGAACTACCAAGGCGACGCCCGACGTGGTGCTGGTTGGATCTTCGGGCATCCGGTGGGTGAGGCGACTCGTGACGACGAGACGGCTGCCGACGACGCGGCGGCGAGCGACGAGCGCAGCGACACCGATGCGACCGCGACCGAGGACCGGGACGACGCGAAGCCGGAGGTCGTTCACGCAGACATCGAGGTCGCGGCACCGCCTGCGGCTCGGCAGCCGCTGATGCAGTTGCCGCGGTCAGCGGAAGCCGGCGGGTCGATGTCGCTCTTCGACCTTGCCGGCAGCGGATTGCGCACCCTCTACAGCGTGGTGATCGGCACCCTGGCCCTTCTGCTCGCGGTGCTGCTGATCCCTTTCTACTTCTACTACTTCAGCGTCTCGTGGCCCACGTACCTCGAGTTCGCGGGCGGCCTGGTGCCGGAGGAATCTCGTCCTCAGGTCTTCCGCCTCGTGGGCAAGATGGACGCCGCGGTGGCAGGCTTCGTGCGGGGCCGCATCGTGATCAGCGTGATCATGGGAACGTTGCTCGCGCTGGGCTGGCTCTTCGTCGGGGTGCCGTACGCGATCCTGCTCGGGGTGATCACCGGCGTGCTCTGCACGGTGCCCTATCTCGGCGGGGTCGGGTTGCCGTTGGCGGTCGGGCTGCTCGCGCTTGAGAACGCCGGAGTGCCGGAGGCCTCGCGGATGGGTTGGGCCGCGGTGATCCTGTGGCCCTCCGCAGTCTTCGCCTTCGTGCAGACGCTCGAGGGCTACGTGCTCACGCCGGTGATCGCGGGCAAGGCGACCGACCTCTCTCCGCTGGCGATCTTCGTGGCGGTGCTCGCCGGTGGCGCCCTCGCGGGCATCTACGGCATGCTGATCTCGATCCCGGTGGCGGCGTGCCTCAAGATCCTGATCGTCGAGGTGCTGTTGCCGAGAATCTCCGCGTGGACGCGAGGCGAGGTGAGCGACCCGCTTCCCGTCGACAACGAACCGTAGGCGGGGGTCTGACTGTGGACTGCGGGCGTCCTCGCCCGCCCGGCGTCCTCCGAGTCTGCAACCGCCCGGCCGGGCCGCAACCCGCAGCCGCTACCGCTTCTTCCGCTGCTTGAAGCGTGCCTTCGGACTCGAGGTGTGGGTCGAGCCCCGCGTGGGCAGGCCGCCCGCCCCAAGGCCGCGCATCGCGGCCATGCGGCCAGTGGCCCCGGCGCCCGCGAGCTGCGAGCCCATCTTTCGCATCAGGTCGAACTGCTTCACCAGCCGCGAGACCTCCGCCCGGTCCGAGGCAGACCCCGCCGCCACCCGGGCGATGCGGCTTCGCTCGAGCATCGCCGGATCGCGCCGCTCCGCCGGAGTCATCGAGTGCACGATGCCCTGCAGGCGATCGAGCTGCTTGTCCTCGAGGGGAAGGTCCTTGAGCATCTGCCCGACGCCCGGCAGCATCCCGAGCAGCGACTTGATCGGGCCCATCCGCCGCAAGACCTTCATCTGCCGCAGGAAGTCGTCGAGTCCGAGGCGGCCCTTCGACATCTTCTCCATGAGTTCGGCGGCTTCCTCGTCGCTCACTTCCTGCCGCGCCTTCTCGACGAGGCTCACCACATCGCCCATGCCGAGGATGCGTCCCGCGATGCGCTGCGGGTGGAACTCCTCGAGGGCGGTGAACTTCTCGCCCACCCCGAGGAACCGCACCGGCGCCCCGGTCACCTCGCGCACGCTGAGGGCGGCGCCGCCGCGGGTGTCGGAGTCGAACTTGGTGAGCACCAGGCCGTCGACCTGCATCGCCTCATGGAACGCCTTCGCGCTGAGCAGGGCGTCCTGGCCGGTCATGGCGTCGACGACCAGAAGGATCTGGTGCGCCTCGACGGCACGGTCGACCGCCCGCAGCTCCTTCATCAAGTCGTCGTTGACGTGCAGCCGACCGGCGGTGTCGACGATGAGGAACTCGAAGTTGCCCTTGCGGGCTTCGGCAAGTCCGCGCTTGGCCACCTCGACCGCGACGCCGACCGCTTGGCCGTACTCGGCGCAGCGTTCAGGCTCGCCGTGGAAGGCGACTCGCCCCTTGCCCGGCGCACTCGACGCGACCTGCTCGGAGACGATGCGCAACTGCTCGACCGCCGCGGGCCGTTGCAGATCGGCTGCGACGAGCATCACCGAATGCCCATCCGCCTTGAACCTCGCGGCGAGCTTGCCGCAGGTGGTGGTCTTCCCGGAGCCCTGCAGGCCGCACATCAGGATCACCGTCGGGCCCGGCTCGACCATCGCGATCGGGCCCGGCGCTTCGCCCATCATCGCCACCAGCCGCTCGTGGACGATGCCGATCATCTCCTCGCCCGGCTTGAGCGAGCGGGTCACTTCCTTGCCGATGGCGTCCTCGACCACCTCGTTGCAGAAGCGATCGACGAGATCGTGGTGGACATCCGCCTCGAGCAGGGCGGTGCGGACCTCCTCCATCGCCTCGCGGATGTTCGACTCGCTGATGCGGCCGCGTCCGGAGAGGTTGCGGAAGGTCTTCTGAAAGGATCGGGTGAGGCCGTCGAACATGGGGCGGGGATGGTACCCGTCAGGTCGCCGGACGCTTGGCCTTCCGCCACTGCTCGAGCGCCGCGGCGTCGAGGCAGTTGAGGCAGCGGTCGGGGGTCAGGCCGCCGCGACGGGCGGTCATCACACCGAAGGCAAGTTCATCGAATTGCTCGGGAGCATGGACATCGCAGTCGATCGCGATCATGCAGCCGACCTCGAGGGCGAGCCGCACGTGGCGGTCGCGCAGGTCGAGGCGATGGTGGTTGGCGTTCACCTCGAGCGCCGTACCGCACTCTGCGGCAGCCCTCGCGACCGCTTCCATGTCGGGTTCGAGCCCGGGTCGGCTGCCGATGAGGCGTCCGGTGGGATGGCCGAGGACATGCACCAGCGGATGCCGCACCGCCGCGAGTAGCCTCTCGGTCGCGACCTTGGGTTCCTGCCGCAGGGCGACGTGCGGCGAGGCCACCACCCAGTCGAGTTCGGCGAGCAGTTCGTCGTCGTAGTCGAGCCGGCCGTCGGCGAGGATGTCGACTTCACTGCCGGCGTAGAGACGAATGCCGTCGATCCTGGCATCGGCCTCCCGCACCGCGTCGATATGCCTGCGAAGTCGTTCGATCGAGAGGCCGTTGGCCTGGACGCTCGACTTCGAGTGATCGGTGATGGCGAGGGTGTGGAAGCCGCGGTCCCGCGCCTCCTTGGCGATCGCTTCAATCGTCATCTGCCCGTCGCTGGCCTTGGTGTGGGCGTGCAGCTCGCTGCAGATGTCCTTCACTTCGACGAGCCGCGGGGTCGTCTTCAAGGCCAGCTCGCCATGGTCCTCGCGCAACTCGGGCGGAATCCACGGCAGCCCAAGCGCCTCGTAGATCTCCTCCTCGGTCTTCGCCGCAACGGGAGCCACACCACGATTTTGCGGCGGAGCAGGGTCGCCGTCGTCGGGGAAGAGCCCGTACTCGTTGAGGCGCAGCTTCTTGGCGATCGCCCGCTCGCGCAGGCGCACGTTGTGCTCCTTGCTGCCGGTGAAGTAGAGCCACGCTGCGCCGAAGCACGAGGCGTCGACCACGCGAAGGTCCGCCTGCATGCCGGTCGAGAGCCGCACCGAGCACTTGGTGTCTCCGGCAAGCAGGACCGACTTCACCTCGGGGTGGGTGCGAAACGCCTCGATGAGCGCGGCGGGATTGGAGCCGCAGGCGAGGAGGTCCATGTCGCCGATCGTCTCGCGGCCGCGACGGAGGCTGCCGGCGATCTCGACCCGCTCGACGCCGTCGGTCGCGAGGAGCCACTGCCGGAGTGCCAGCGCGATCGGCGCCGCTTCGCCAAGCCGCACCCGTCCGCCCGACTTCTCCATGAAGTCGAGGCTCTCGCGGATCTTGGCGATGGTCTTCTCACCCATGCGGGGAAGTCCGAGCAGGGAGCCGTCGCCGATCTTCTCCTTGAGCGAGGCAAGGTCGACGACGCCTGCGTCCTGCCACATCGCCCGCACCGTCTTGGGGCCAAGGCCCGGCACCTGAAGCACCGCCGGCAGACCCGGCGGGACCTCGCTGCGGAGCTTCTCGAGGTCCTTGATGGTCCCGTTCTTGAGCCACTCGCGGATGCGGGCTGCGCTGCCCGAGCCGATGCCGTCGATCGCCTCGAGGGCGCCGGGCTCGTCTGCGATCGACGCGAGATCGGCATCGAGATCCTCGACGACGCGGGCGACCTTGGCCGCCGCATTCACCTTGAAACCGTTGGCGCCGGTGAGCTCAAGCAGCGCCGCGAGTTCCTCGAAGAGCCCGGCGATGGTCGCGTTCGTGGACATGGGGGGAGGATGGTACGGAAGCGCGGGGGGATCGACTGCCCGAGGTAAGACCGCGAGGTCGGGGTGCCGCAACGCGGCGAGACTCCGCGAACCCTTCCCTGCAAGTCCCCGTATCGGGCGAAGCGGGGAGAGGGCCGAGCGCAACGAGGCCAGAGGGGGCGCTGCGAGCGGGGGATGCGGGTTGCGGGCCGCTGGTCCGTCGGAGCGCTCCGGTGGCTCCTGCACGTCGTGTACCAGCAGGGTCGGCGGGCGGTGACGCCGGGCGTGAGTGTGTCAAGCGGCGAATCTCGATCGAACGCGAGTTCGGTGGGTATCGGAAATCGCGGCCCGACGCGTTTCGACTACCCGCGGCCGAGAAAGCGGAAAGTGGTCCAAGCGCAGTGCATCACCCGGACAATCGCCGGGGCTTCAATGAGGCCACGCCGGTGAAGGCGTGGAGACCAGCGGAAGAGGCGGCACGCCGCGCCAACCTCGTGGCGCTTCAATGAGGCCACGCCGGTGAAGGCGTGGAGA
>JAPOKA010000027.1 GCA_029977865.1 bacterium | reverse complement strand
CAGCCCAGCGGCTCCGGCCGCGAGGCCGGCCGCAGCGAGTCCGCCGGAAGCAGCGTTCCGGCGCGATCGAGCGCCAGCGCTCGCAAGGCCATCTCGATCGCACCCGCAAGATCGCCCGCTTCGCCGCGACAGCGGAGTGCTCCTTCCACCGCAAGCCGCTCGCGAATCGAGCCCTCGCCGCGGAAGGACTCCGCGAACAACTCGAACTCGGGCTGCGCGAGACGGCGATCACCGCGATCGAGCCGCGTCCGCGCTCGCCACAGCCGCACGCCGGTCTCTGCGTTCGCGGCCAGTTCCGCCGGAAAGCCCTCGGCAAAGCGAAGTTCGTCCCAGCGGCGGCGCCGCGGTTCGCCGGTGTTGCCGACGACGCCGAAGGTGGCGCCATCACGGTCCCACTCGACGACCTCGACCTCTTCGGTGCGGTCGCCGCCCGCGAACTCGACACGGGGCGGATCCGCGGCAAGCCATGTTGCGGCAAGCAATGCCGACACGGCCGCGATCATGGCCTACCTCCGGTGGGCACGAAGCGGAACACTCCGTCGGAGTCTCGTGCCATCTCTTCCAGCGCCGCTCGTCCCGCCTCGCTGCCGAAGGCGACGGTGTTGATGACGGTCGGGCGAATGCGATCGTTGAGCCGTCGCACCAGCGCCGGGGTGTCCGCGGGCACCTCCCCGTCGGTCAGGAAGAAGATCGCGTCGGGCTTGGGATCGAGGGAGAAGAGCCGCTCGAACGCCGGGCCCGGCCGAGTGCCGCCCCGCGTCGAAACCGAGTCGATCCAGCGATCCATGCGGGTGAGTTCCGTCGGCACCGCCCGCTGCCACGAGCGTTGGAAGGGCGGCACCAGCAATTCGTTCGAGAAGAGCGTCACGTAGAACCACGCGAAGTCGGGCAACCCGGCGAGCGAGCGCTTGAGTTCACCGAGGGCGAGCCAGATGCGTCCCCCGCTCTCCATGCTTGCGGAGACATCGACGACGTAGCCGATTCGCCGACCTCGCGCGGTGACGCCGAAGAACGTGGTCCCGCCGGTGCCGGCGGAATCGAGCGAGGGACCCGCGAGCGCCGGCCCGAGCGATTCGGCGGCGACCTCGAGGGGAACCTCCGAGACTTCGCTCGCCGCGGGCAGCGGATCATCACTGATCGGCCCCGGCGAAGGCAGCTTCGCGGTGGGCACGACCACCGTGGTGGGCGGCACCTCCAGCACCGCTTCGGGAATCTCCGGCACGAAGGCGACTTCGCGTGCCGTTCCGGGCTCTGCACCGTCACCCTCCTCGAGCCAGAGCCCGCGGAGGGAGAGGATGAGGGCGAGGTTGACCGCGAGCGAGACCGCGACCGCGAGAGAAACAAGAACCACTCTTCGGCGGCGGGTGCGGCGTCGCCGCGCTTCCCGCAGCGAGGGCGCCGCCGCAGACAGCCGTCGCAACGCGTGCAGCAGCCGCAGGCGGATCGAACTGGCGGAGGTCTCGGGACTCATCGCAAGCGGAGGCGTGGCGGACCGGCGACCTGCTTCGAACTCGGCCACGTCGGCTCGGGACGGTCCTTCGCCTCGGACGCGGCGGCATGGAGGCCGGTTCGGAGATCATCGCCGAAGCAACCGATCCCGGCGACCGGCCAGTCCAGCGACGGAGGTCCGCTCGTCCACACTTGACCGCGCTCCCTCAGGGGGGTCCAATCGCACGCACTTCGCCGCCTTCGACCCTTCCCACGGAGCCCTGCATGGCCGCCTCAGTCCGTCGCGTGATCCTGAAGGTGAGCGGCGAGAGTTTCGGCCGGCCCGGCGAACTCGGCATCGATCCGGTCGAACTGCAGGTGATGGCCCGCGAGATCTCCGAGGCCGCCGCCACCGGCGCCCGCATCGCGGTGGTCTGCGGAGGCGGCAACATCATCCGCGGCGCCGCGATGGCCAAGGCCGGCACCATCGACCAGTCGACCGCCGACTACATGGGCATGCTCGGCACGGTCATCAACGGCATGGCCTTGAAGGAGGCCCTTCGCGCCGAGGGCATCGAGAGCCGGGTGATGTCCGCGATCGCACTGACCGCGGTGGCGGAGCCCTTCATCCGCGCCCGTGCCCTGCGGCACCTCGAGAAGGGCCGGGTGGTGATTCTCGTGGCCGGCACCGGCAACCCCTTCTTCACCACCGACACCTGTGCGAGCCTGCGGGCGATCGAACTCGGCGTCGACGTCCTGCTCAAGGCCACCAAGGTCGACGGGATCTACACCGCCGATCCGCGCAAGGATCCCACTGCCACCCGCTACGAACAGTTGACCTTCTCCGAGGCGATCGAACGTCAGCTCGGAGTCATGGACCTCACCGCCATGACCATGTGCATGGAGCACGATCTGCCCATCCGCGTCTTCGATTTCCGCACCCCAGGCAATATCCGACGGGCGGTCTCGGGGGAATCGATCGGAACCCTCGTCCACTCCCGCACGCCGGCGGCGGTGGCGGTACGCTCCTGAATTCCCCGCGAGGCCGGGCCGCCGAGGGGTCCCCTCCACCGAGATCGAGGAGTTCGACCATGGATCAACTGCAGGACCTCGACTCCGTCGAGCTTGAGTGCCTCGACCGCATGGAGAAGTCGACCGACTACCTCCACCGCGAACTCCGCGGCCTGCGGACCGGCCGCGCCTCGACCGCCCTGCTCGAGTACGTCAAGGTCGACTACTACGGCAGTTCGACCGACCTCCGCGAACTTGCGGCGATCAGCGTGGCGGAGGCGACCCAGTTGATGGTGAAGCCCTTCGATCCCGGCTCCAAGCACGAGATCGTCAAGGCGATCGAGAAGGCCGGCCTCGGCCTCAACCCGCAGGTCGAGGGCAACGCGATCCGCATCAACGTGCCCGCCCCTTCCGCCGAGCGGCGGAGGCAGCTGGCCACCCAGGTTCGCAAGCTCGCCGAGGAAGCCAAGGTCGCCATCCGCAACGAGCGCCGCGACGCCAACAAGCACATCGATCGCCTCGCCGCGGACAAGAGTGCCGGCGTCTCCGAGGACGACGCCAAGCGAGCCAAGACCCGGATCGACGAGCTGACCAAGACCTCGACCGAACGCGTCGACGAGATGTCCACCAAGAAGGTCGCCGAGATCGAAGAGGTCTGACTCGATGCAGGCGCATCCACCCGTCG
The DNA here is from genome assembly GCA_029977865.1 of bacterium. Taxonomy (GTDB): domain Bacteria; phylum Planctomycetota; class Phycisphaerae; order Phycisphaerales; family SM1A02; genus VGXO01. The sequence goes on along the minus strand of JAPOKA010000027.1, from coordinate 35,940 downwards.
CATGGCTGACTCGCACCGCATTGCTCAGCCTCGTGGTCTCCGGCATCGCCGCGGCGCAATCCCCCACCGTGGAACTGCTCGTCGATCGCGACGACGTGCTGGTGACGCAGAGCTGCCGGCTGCGGCTCGTCGATCGACCGGTGGCGGATGCCAACGGCGACGGCGTGGTCCGGATCGTCACCGACGGCGTCACCGTCGAGATCGCGGGCACGCTGCGGGGTGCTCCCGCCACCGCGGCGGCCGACACCCTCACCGGCATCGGCATCGTGGTCGCGGCGAAGAACGTGACCCTCGTCAACGGCTCGGTCGCGGGATTCAAGGTCGGGGTCCTGCTCGACCGCGCCGACGGCGCCCGCGTCGAGCGGCTCGACCTCTCCGACAACTTCGCGATGCGGCTCGGCTCGACCGCCGCCGCCGAGGACGGCGGCGACTGGCTCTGGCCGCACTCCAACGACGACGGCGAATGGGCTCGCAACTACGGCGCGGGGCTGCTGGTGCGCGACTCCGACAACGTGGTGATTCGCCAGGTGAAGGCCCGCCGCACCCAGAACGGCATCCTGCTCGAGCGGGTCGAGAACGCGAAGGTCCTCGACAACGACTGTTCCTTCCTCTCCGGCTGGGGCATCGCGCTCTGGCGATCGAGCCGCAACACCATCGCGCGGAACGCCTTCGACTTCTGTGTCCGCGGCTACTCCCACGGGGTCTACAACCGCGGACAGGATTCCGCCGGCATCCTGCTCTTTGAGCAGTGCTCGGAGAATCTCATCGCCCTCAACTCCGCGACCCATTGCGGCGACGGCTTCTTCGGCTTCGCGGGCCGCGAGGCGCTCGGCGAAGCGCCGCCTCCGGAGGGCGCTGCCGAGGGCTGGCACCGCAACCGCGGCTGCAACGGCAACCTGATCGTCGCCAACGACTTCTCCTTCGCGGTCGCCCACGGCATCGAGATGACCTTTTCGAGCGGCAACCTGCTCGCGCGAAACCTCCTGGTCGGCTGCGGCATCTGCGGGATCTGGGGCGGCTACTCGGCCAACACCGAGATCCGCGAGAACCTCTTCCGCGGCAACGGCAGCGCTGGCTACGGCGGCGAGCGCGGCGGGGTGAACATCGAGCATGGCCGCGGCAATCGGGTGGTCGGCAATCGCTTCGAGGAGAATCCCGTGGCGGTGCGGCTCTGGTGGGACGAGGACGCCCACCTCGCGGAGACCCCCTGGGCGAAGGCCAGCGGCGTCGCATGCCGCGACAACCTGATCGCCGGCAACGCCTTCTCCGGCAACGAACTCGACATCGAACTGATCGACGCTTCAGACACCGCGATCTTCGGTGATTGCGTGATCGGCGAAGCCGCCGAGGGCGCTGCGCCTGCCCGTCGCGATGCCTTCGACGAGACCAGCCGAGCGAGCCTTCGCCTCGAGGGCGAGATTCCAGCCAGCCGTGATGTGCTGGCGCCTCTGCGCTCGATTCCCGGCGTCGGCACCGGACGGCCGCCGGCCGCGGAGGCCGATCGCAACGAACTCGAGCCCGGCGATCCGCTCGGCGACCGCATGGGTGAACTGCTCGCCGCGGTGGCAGAGGCGTTCGATCCCTGCACCGAAGTCGCCGCGCGGCCGGGTCGGCCCGGCTTGGCCGGACGCGAGCGGATCGTGATGACCGAGTGGGGCCCCTTCGCCTGGGATCGCGTGCTGCTCGTCGTCGCCGATGACGCTCTCGCCACCGATCGCTGGCGACTGCTTGGCCCGGCGAACGGCCGCGAGCCTGCGATCAAGGGCGTCACCGTCTTCGGCGGCGGCTCCTTGCGAACCCGCTTCTCCGCCGCGGACCGATGGGCCGAGGTCTTCTGCGAACGCCCGGGCATGGTTTGCCCTTATCGCATCGAGGTGCTCCACGACGAAGGCAAGCCCCGCGGCCGCGGCAAGGAAGTCGCCTTCGGGCTGATCGCCCCGGCGGTGTGGTCGCTTCGGATCGCCCCGAGCCGAGTGGATCCGCTCGCGGATCCAAGCGGTTGGCGCGCCGCGATGGCGGTCCCGGAGGAGGAGTTCCTCGCCGCCGGGGGCCGGTTGGGCGAGGTGACCGAGATCGACTTTCCCTTCGCGATGGGCGGTCCTCGCGATCTGGCAGCGCTGGCGGAGATCGTCGGCGACGCGGAAATCGGGCCCGACCGCTTCGGCATCGAGGCGCGAACCACCCTGGCGTTTCCGGCCGGACGCTTCCAAATCAAGGTCCGCTCCGACGACGGGGTGCGGCTGCTCGCGAACGGATCGGTGCTGGTGGAGCGCTGGGATCGCCACGGACCGACCGAGGACGTCGCCGAACTCGCCTTCGACGCCCCCACCGAGGTCGAACTGCTGCTCGAGCACTTCGAACTCGACGGCTACGCCACGCTCTCGCTCGACATCGAGGCGATCGAGACCGAAGCCCACCGCCGTTGATCGGTTGACGATCGCAGCGGACCCCCGGAACATGACCGGGTGCGCTGCCCCACCTGCTCCATCGACGAAGATCGCGTGATCGACAGCCGGACCATCGAGGGCGGCGCCGCGATCCGTCGCCGGAGGGAGTGCTGCCGCTGCAAGCGCCGCTACACCTCCTACGAGCGCATCGAGAAGACCGCGCGACTGATGGTGGTGAAGAAGGACGGCACCCGCGTTCCCTTCGAGAACCAGAACATCCTGCGCGGACTGCAGGCCGCCTGCGGCAAGCGTCCGATCGCCGAGGAGATCAAGCTCAAGCTGGTGCAGGCGGTCGAGGACTCGGTGCATCAGGAATTCGAGCGCGAGGTCCCGAGCGTCGAGATCGGCCGCCGCGTCGCGGCGCAGCTGCGGGCGATCGATGCGGTCGCCTACATCCGCTACGCGAGCGAGTACTACAACTTCCGCAACCTCGAGGAGTTCCGCATCGAGATCGATGGCCTCGTGGAGCGACCGCAACCCACCCCCGACCAGCCCGAGCTCTTCGGCGAGGCCGCCTCGCCGCGACGCTCGATCGAATCCTGACTCCATGCCCGACATCCGCCTGCCGGACGGTTCCGTCCGTTCCTACGACCATCCCGTCACCGCTGCCGAGGTCGCCCGCGACATCGGGGCGGGTCTGGCCAAGGCCGCCCTCGGCGCCAAGGTCGACGGCGAACTCTGCGATCTCTCCCGCACTCTCGACCACGACTGCGGCCTCGCGATCGTCACCCCGAAGTCCCGCGACGGCGCCGCCGATCCGCAGGCCTTGGCACTCCTTCGCCACAGCGCCGCCCACGTGATGGCCGAGGCCATCCTGCGGCTCTTCCCCAAGGCGAAACTCGTCTACGGCCCGCCGCTCGAGACCGGCTTCTACTACGACATCTCCTTCGAGGGCGAGCGGCCGATCTCCACCGACGACTTCCCCGCGATCGAGGCGGAGATGGCGAAGATCGTCGCCGAGAACCGGCCCTTCACCCGCTACGAGATGCCCTTCGATCAGGGACTCGCCAAGCTTCGTGAGGAGGGCTCGAAGTTCAAGCTCGACAACGCCGAGCGAGCCGGCGAGGCCGGCAGCACTGCGCTGAGCTGGTACGCCACCGGAACCCCCGGCTCCGACTGGGAGGACCTCTGCCGCGGACCGCATGTCCCGAGCACCGGACGCATCGGCGCCTTCAAGGTGACGAGCCTCGCCTCGAGCTACTGGAAGGGCGACGAGTCGCTCGACCGGCTCACCCGCGTCTACGGAACCGCCTTCGCGACCAAGGACGAACTCGCCGCCCACCTCGCCCAGCTCGAGGAGGCCCGCAAGCGCGACCACCGTCTGCTCGGCAAGCAGCTGCGGCTCTTCCACATCGACGAGATGGTGGGTCAGGGGCTGGTGCTCTGGACTCCCGCCGGCTCGGTGGTGCGGCAGGAGCTGCAGACCTTCATCGGCGAGGAGCTCCGCAAGCAGGGCTACCACCAGGTCTTCACGCCGCACATCGGCAAGCTCGACCTCTACCGCACCAGCGGCCACTTCCCCTACTACCGCGAGAGCCAGTACCCGCCGATCATCGAGCACGACCAGATGGCGGCACTTGCGGGCGAAGGCTGCTCGTGCGCCGAACTCGCGAATCGCCTCGAGCAGGGCCAGATCGACGGCTACCTGCTCAAGCCGATGAACTGCCCCCACCACATCCGCATCTACGCGAGCGCTCCCCACAGCTACCGCGATCTTCCGGTGCGCCTGGCGGAATTCGGGACGGTGTATCGCTGGGAGCAGTCGGGCGAGATCGGAGGCATGACCCGGGTCCGCGGCTTCACCCAGGACGACGCCCACCTCTTCTGTCGCGAGGATCAGGTCGCGGAGGAACTGGTGGGCTGCCTCAGCCTGGTGAAGCTCATTTTCGGCACCCTCGGCATGAGCGAGTACCGGGTGCGGGTCGGCCTGCGCGATCCCGACAGCGGCAAGTACGTCGGCGATCCGACCAACTGGGACAAGGCCGAGGAGGCCTGCCGCACCGCGGCCCGGACCCTCGGCGTTCCCTTCAGCGAAGAGCCCGGCGAAGCGGCTTTCTACGGACCGAAGATCGACTTCGTGGTCAAGGACGTGATCGGCCGCAGCTGGCAGCTCGGCACCGTGCAGGTCGACTACAACCTGCCGATCCGCTTCGACCTCTCCTATGTCGGCGCCGACAACACCCCGCATCGCCCGGTGATGATCCACCGCGCTCCCTTCGGCAGCATGGAGCGGTTCGTCGGCTGTCTGATCGAGCATTTCGCGGGCGCCTTCCCGCTGTGGCTCAGCCCAGAGCAGGTCCGGGTGTTGCCCATCAGCGAGAAGAGCCTCGACTACGCGAAGGAGCTGCACGCGGCACTGCGATCGACGGGGCTTCGCACCACCCTCGACGACTCGAACGACCGCATCCAGGGAAAGATCAAGGTCGCGAGCGACCTCAAGATTCCCTACTGCGCGGTGGTCGGACCGCGGGATGCCGAGAACCGCACCGTCAGCGTGCGGGCCTTCGGCATCGAGTCCAATCTCGGCGAGCTGGGGTTCGACGACTTCGTCGCGACTGCCGCCGCAGAGCACCGCACCCGCGGCTCGGAGTCGGTCCGGGCGCGGCTCGGCCGCGAGACCCCGGCCTGACGAAGGCGAAGGAGTCGAACGCTCCGGTGGTCGGCACGGGCTCGCCGCTGACTCGGAGGGTCAACGCCGCTCCGGCTTGCCCTCGCCTCGGGGCGATGCGGTCGAAGGCAGGAGATCGGGGCAACTGCGAATCGTCCCACCGAACCGAGGCGATCGGGCGACTCGCCGCAGATCCCCTCGATCCTGTGTTTCCGTTTGCCCCGCCCCGAAACCGGAAGTATCGTCAGCGAGTCCGGCACGTCGCCGGACTCCGTGCCCCCGAGCCTTCGAGACGCTCTTGCCCCATCCGGTCATGAAGTCACTCTCGCTTCCCGCCTGCGCCGCCTTCGGCGGTCGTGCGGTGAACGGCTCGACGCGAACGCATCTTCGATGATCCGCGGCACCGGACTTCGGAGGGTCTTCGCGACCCGACCGACCCATCCCGTCACCGGAATCGCTCCGTCGCCGGACCGGCGCGGCCGGTGGATCTCTTGCACCGGCATCGTGAAAGGAACCCGACCATAGCGCAGATGAGACGCCCCTTCCGAGGCGAAGCGCCGCTGAGCGGCCCTCGGATGAACGACCGAATTCGCATCACGCCGATCCGACTGATCGACGAGACCGGGGAGATGATCGGCATCGTCGACACCGACGAGGCCCGACGCCGCGCCGCCGATGCCGGCCTTGATCTGGTGGAGGTTGCCGCCGACGTGCGCCCGCCGGTCTGCCGCATCATGGACTACGGCAAGTTCCGCTACGAGCAGTCCAAGAAGGACCGCGCCGGGCGAGCCAAGAGCAAGGTCTCCGAGATGAAGGAGGTCCGCCTCGGCCGCTCGATGAAGATCGATCCGCACGACGTGGAGATCCGCCTCAATCAGGCTCGCAAGTTCCTGCTCGAAGGCCACCGGGTGCAGATCGTGCAGAACTTCCGCGGAGCCCGCGAGATGGCCCACCGCGACCGCGGAGACATCCGCATGCGGGAGGTGATCGAACGCCTCGCCGACCTCGCCAAGGTCGAGGCGCCGCCGCGCATGGCCGGCCGCCGCATGAGCATGATCCTCGTGCCCGACCGCACCAAGGTCGAGGCCTTCAAGCGCAAGGAAGCCAAGGCGAAGGCAGCCGCCCCGGACTCTCCCGCCGCCGCGGAAGAGGCGAGCGCGACCACCACCGAGGACGGTCGCCTCGGGGAGCGGCTGAACATCCCGGTGCCCGCCGCCCCCGTGCCCGACGCCGAGCCGGCGCTGCAGAGCCCGAGCGCAGGCGACGAGGCCTGAGCATCGCTTGACATATCTATGCAGGCGGATGTATATTCTTCCGCCTCATGTCCGCCAAGTCTCGCCGCCACGCCGCCATCCTCAAGCTGATCGCAGGGCAGTCGTTCCGCGCTCAGGAGTCGCTTCGCGCCGCCCTTGAACGCGAGGGGCACGAGTGCACCCAGGCGACGCTCTCCCGCGATCTCACCCAGCTTGGCGTCCTGAAGGGACCCGAGGGATACCTGCCGCCCACCGCGGCGCCGGCCAGTCCGCCGGTCGGCGATGGCGCCCTCGCCACCACCCTTCGCCGCGAACTCCTCTCGATCGAGAAGGGAGGCACCATGGTCGTGCTGCGCACCCCGCCCGGCCACGGCAACGCTCTCGCTGTCGAACTCGATCGCACTCGTCCGAGCGGCATGATCGGATCGATCGCCGGCGACGACACCGTCTTCGTGGCGGCGGCGAGCCCGCGTTCGGCCAACTCGCTCGCCCGCACCCTGCGTCGCCTCGCCGGCCTCTCCGCTTCCTGAACTCCTCCCCATCCGGTTGCCGTTGCCTGCGGCCGCCGGGAGCACTCATCCATGACACGCGTCTCCATCATCGGTGCCACCGGATACTCCGGAGCCGAACTCTGCGGGCTGCTCGCCAACCACCGCCACACCGAGATCGTCGGAGTGTTCGGATCGGGCAAGCGCGGCGAGGAGTCGGTCGAGATCGAGTCGGTGCACCCGCGGCTTCGCGGCATCGTGCGCGGCGCGGTGCAGCCGGCGAGCCTCGACCGGGTGATCGCCACGCGACCCGACGCGGTCTTCCTCGCAACTCCCCACGAAGCGAGCCATGAACTCGCGCCGGCCCTGCTCGAGCAGGGGATCGTGGTCTTCGATCTCTCCGCGGCCTTCCGGCTGCCCGACCCTCGCGCCTATCCCCGCCACTACGGCTTCGAGCACCTGCATCCTCACCTGCTCGCCCGCGCCGCCTATGGCATCGCCGAACTCAACGCCGAAGCGATCGCAGCCTCCGACCTCGTCGCGGTGCCGGGCTGCTACCCGACCTCGGTGATCCTGCCGCTGCGGCCGCTCGCCGACGCCGACCTGATCGATCCCGCCCTGCCGGTCATCGTCGATGCGACGAGCGGCGTGAGCGGCGCCGGACGAACCCCGAACCCGCGCACCATCTTCTCCGAGGTCTCGCTGCAGGCCTACGGAGTCTGCGGCCATCGCCACGAGCCGGAGATGGCCGTGCACGGCGCCGCGGAGGTGATCTTCACGCCGCACTTGGGCTGCTTCGATCGCGGCATCCTCAGCACCATTCACCTGCCCTTGCGCCGCGGCGTCGGCGAAGCCCAACTTCGCGACACCCTCGCTGCCGCCTACGCCGACGCGCCGTTCCTGCGGCTTCTGCCAGCAGGGTCCTGGCCGGCGGTGGCGGACGTGGCCCGCACCAACTTCTGCGACATCGGGCTGGCGGTGCACCCGCGGCTGCCGCACGCGATCGTCTCGAGCACCATCGACAACCTCGTCAAGGGCGCCGCGGGCCAGGCGGTGCAGTGCTTCAACATCCGTTTCGGCCACGCCGCGACCGAAGCCCTGCTGCCCCGCCACGCGGCGCTGCTCTCCGAAGCGGGAGCCTCTTCGTGAGCGAAGTCGCTCGTCCCATCGTCGTGAAGCTCGGAGGTGCACTGCTCGATCGCCCCGAGTCCTCGCCGGCGCTCTTCGCGGCGATCGCCCGCCTGCACCGCGCCCGGCCCGGCGGCGTGATCATCGTCCACGGCGGCGGCGCCGCGGTCGACCGTCACCTCGCGGCGCTGGGCATGACCAGCGAGCGCCGCGAGGGCATCCGCATCACTCCACCCGAGCAGATGGAGGTGATCGCGGGCGTGCTCGCCGGCGCGATGAACACCCGGCTCGTCGGCGTGCTGCGTGCCGCGGGGCTTCCTGCGGTGGGCCTCTCGCTCGGCGCCGCGGAGATCGAGTGCCGCAAGACCTCCGCCTTCTCCTTCGATCCAGGCCGAGTCGGCGAAGTCGTCGGCGGCCGCGGTCGGCTGCTCTCGGTGCTGCTCGATGAGGGCTTCGTGCCGGTGCTCAGCTCGATCGGCCTCGACGCCGAGGGCGCGATGCTCAATGTGAACGCAGACGAAGCCGCGGCCGGCGTCGCTCGCGTCATCGCAGCAGCCGAACTGGTGCTGCTCACCGACGTCGCGGGCGTTCTCGGCGCCGACGGCGTGTTGCTGCCTCGGCTTGACGGCGCCGCCATCGAACACGGGATCGCCGCCGGCTGGATCTCGGGCGGCATGATCGCCAAGGTCCGCGGCGCCGCTGCCGCGGCTCGCTCCGCCGCGACGCCGGTTCGCATCGCCTCCTGGTCCGACCCTGCACCGATCCTCGCCTTGGCCGAAGGAAGCCGCGGTTCGGCGGGGACCTGCATCGAGATCGACCTCTCCGAACCCGTCGCCGAAGCCCCCACCGAAGGAGCGGCCACCACCTCATGAGTCCCCTCGCCCCCACCGCCGTGCCGACCCGCGGTCATGTCCTTCGCGGCACCGATCTCGGCGGCGACACCATCCGAGAACTCCTTGCCGAAGCCGCCGCGCTCAAGGCGAGTCTCCGCGACGATCCCACCGCCGCGAGCGGTCTGCTCGCGGGCCGCGCGATCGTGATGCTCTTCGAGAAGCCTTCGCTGCGCACCCGGGTGAGCTTCGAGGTCGGCACCGCCAGGCTTGGCGGCCACGCGGTCTACCTCGACCATCGCGACGAACGGCTCGGAGTGCGGGAGTCGATCGCGGACTACGGTCGCAACCTCGAGCGCTGGTGCGACGCGATCGTGGCGAGGGTCTTCGCCCACGCCACCCTCGAGAACCTCGCGGCTCACTGCGAGGCCCCGGTGATCAACGCGCTCTCCGAGCAGTTCCACCCCTGCCAGGCTCTCGCCGACTTCCTCACCCTTGCCGAGCACGGCCGCGAGGCCTCCAAGTGCCGCCTCGCCTACGTGGGCGACGGCAACAACGTCTGCCATTCGCTGATGGAGACCGGCGCACTTCTCGGCGCGAGCGTGCTCGCGGTGACGCCGGAGTCCTGCCGTCCCGATCGCGAGATCGAGGCTGCCTGCCGCGACCTCGCAGCCGCCTCGGGCGGATCGATCGAGTGGTCGCACTCGCTCGAGGCGATCGCCGGCGCCGACGCGGTCTACACCGACGCCTGGATCTCGATGGGCCAGGCCGACGGACCCGCCAAGCGGGCTGCGCTCGCGCCCTACCGCATCGACCGCCGGGCCATGGAGATCGCCGGCCCGCAGGCACTCTTCATGCACTGTCTTCCCGCCCACCGTGGCGAGGAGGTGCTCGACGAGGTGATCGACTCGCCCGCCTCGGTGGTCTTCGACCAGGCCGAGAACCGCATGCACGCCCAGAACGCCCTGCTGGTCCGACTCGTCGGACGAGCCTGACCGACCCGCACCGCGGCACCGCCGCACCCCAAGGCCCGCATCCATGTCACGAAAGATCGCCGTCGCCTACTCCGGAGGCCTCGACACCTCCGCCATGATTCCCTGGCTGCTCGAGCACCACGACGCGGAGGTCGTCGCGGTGGTCGTCGATGTCGGACAAGGGGCCGAGGAACTCGAAGGCATCGAGGGGAAGGCCCTTCGCTCCGGTGCCTCCCACTGCGAGGTGCTCGACATCCGCGAGACCTTCCTCGAGGAGTTCGCATTCCCGATGGCGGTCTCGGGCGCGGTCTACGAGGGCCGCTACCTGCTCGGCACCGCGATCGCGCGTCCCGCGATCGCCCGGGCCCAGGTCGAGGCGGCGCGACGGCTCGACTGCGACGCGGTCGCCCACGGCTGCACCGGCAAGGGCAACGATCAGGTGCGCTTCGAGGCGACCTACGCGGCGTTGGCTCCCGACCTCGAGGTCATCGCTCCGTGGCGGACCTGGGAGTTCCGCGGCCGCGAGGATCTCCTGGCCTACCTCGCCAAGCACAAGGTTCCCACCACCGCGTCGGCGACCAAGATCTACTCGCGCGACGGAAACCTCTGGCACCTCTCCCACGAGGGCGGGGCGCTCGAGGATCCGTGGAACTCGCCGCCGGAGGACCTCTGGGTCCGCACCGCCGACCCCGCCGCGGCGCCTGATCGCGCCGTCGAGGTCGTGATCGGCTTCGAGCGCGGCCGCCCCCGCACCCTCGACGGTCGCCGGCTCGACGCGGTGCCCATGCTCGAACGGCTTAACGCCCTTGCGGGCGAGCACGGCGTAGGCCGGATCGATCTCATCGAGAACCGACTCGTGGGCATGAAGAGCCGCGGCTGCTACGAGACCCCCGGCGGCACCGTCATCATGGAGGCGCTGCGCGGCCTCGAGGAACTCGTGCTCGATCGGCGGCTCCACCGTTGGCGGCAGGAGCAGGCGATCGCCTTCGCCGAACTCGTCTACGACGGCCGTTGGTTCACCCCGCTTCGCGAGGTGCTCGAGGCGGGCTTCGAGCAGATGGCGAACGCCCTCGACGGCGAGGTCCGGGTGCGTCTCTTCAAGGGCACCGCGACGACGGTCGGCCGGCGCAGCCCGAACTCCCTCTACGCCGAGGCCTTCGCGACCTTCTCCAAGGACGAGGTCTACCGCCAGAGCGACGCCGGCGGCTTCATTCGCCTCTTCACGCTGCCTTCGCGCATCGCCGCCATTCGCGACGGCAAGGCCGACGCACCCGTCGCCGAGGCGGTCCGCTCGTGACCGCCTCCGCCGAAGCGATCTGGAGCGGCCGGCTCTCCGGCGAAGTCCACGCCCTCTTCAAGCGCTTCAACGACAGCCTTCCCTTCGATCGCCGGCTCTTCGAGGAAGACCTCGACGGCAGCGCGGCGTGGGCGCGGGCGATCGAGAAGGCCGGGGTGCTCACCAAGCCCGAGCGACAGCGGCTCGAAGCGGCGATGGAGGCGCTGCGCGAGGAGGTGCGGCGCGATCCCGCCCTGCTCGAACAGGCCGAGGACGAGGACATCCACTCCTTCGTCGAGCGCGAACTCGTGACTCGGGTCGGCGACCTCGGCAAGAAGCTCCACACCGGTCGCAGTCGCAACGATCAGGTCGCGACCGATCTGCGGCTGTGGGCGATGAAGGCGATCGACGACCGCATCTCCGAGACCCAGGCTGCGATCCACGCACTGGTCTCCCTCGCCGAGCGCGAGCGCGACGCGGTGTTTCCCGGCTACACCCACCTGCAGCGGGCCCAGCCGATCCTGTTCGCCCATTGGTGCCTCGCCTACGTCGAGATGCTGCGCCGCGACGCCCTGCGGCTCGGCGACGCCCGCAAGCGCACCTCGATCTGCCCGCTCGGCAGCGCCGCCCTCGCCGGCACCGCCTATCCCATCGATCGCGAGAGCCTCGCGGTCGACCTGGGCTTCTCCGCGGCGAGTGCCAACAGCCTCGATGCGGTGGGTGACCGCGACTTCGTGGCGGAGATCCTCGCCGCGATCGCCATCGAGTCGATGCACCTCTCGCGGTTCGCGGAAGACCTCGTCTTCTACGCCTCCGGTGAAGCTGCGTTGATCGAACTGCCCGACGGACTCTGCTCGGGTTCGTCGATCATGCCGCAGAAGAAGAACCCCGACGCCCTCGAGCTGGTGCGAGGCAAGAGCGGCATGCAGATCGGCCGCTTGACGGGAATCCTCGCCACCTTGAAGGGCCTGCCCATGGCCTACAACAAGGATCTCCAGGAGGACAAGCTTCCGCTCTTCGCGGCGATGGACGAGCTCTCGATCTCGCTGCAGGTGCTGCCGCCTCTGCTCGAGGGCCTGAGGGTGCGGCGCGACCGCAGCCGCGCCGCGGCCCTCGCCGACCACAGCAACGCGACCGAACTCGCCGACCATCTCGTCGCGCAGGGGGTGCCGTTCCGCGAGGCGCATCATCAGGCCGGGCGCCTCGTCGCCGCGGCGATCGCCCGCAGCGTGCCGCTCGAGAGCCTGCCCATCGAGACGATTCGCGAGGTCGCCCCGATGGCGACTCCCAAGGTCTTCGTCGACCTCACCGTCGATGCGGCGCTGGCGAAGCGTGGAGTCGTCGGCGGCACGGCGCCGGACCAGATCGCCGCCCGCCTCGCGCGACTTCGTCGCCCTGAGCAGCACCGTCCCGAGCCGATCACCGCCGAGGTCCGCACCGCGACGGTCGAGGATCTGGCCGGCATCAAGCGGTTGGTCGATCTCTGGGCCGACGCCGGCGAAAACCTTCCGCGCAGCGAGGAGGAGATCCTCACCTCGATTCGCGACTTCGCGGTCTCCACCGTCGACGGCCGTGTGGTCGGCTGCGGCGCCCTGTGGCTCTACACCCCGTCGCTTGCCGAGATTCGTTCGGTCGGCGTCGACCCCGACCTCCACGGCGGCGGCATCGGATCGGGCATCGTCGAACATCTCGCCGCGATCGCCGGCAAGCTTCGGGTCGAGCGGGTCTTCGTGCTCACGCGGGCCCCGCTCTTCTTCGAGCGGCTCGGGTTCCGGCAGGTCAGCGTGAACGGGCTTCCGGAGAAGATCCTCAAGGACTGCGCCCGCTGTCCCAAGAAGCACTGCTGCGACGAGATCGCGATGGTCCGCACGACCTTCGATCCGCGCAGCACCTGATCGAGCCCGTCCTCTCGCCCCGTTCGAGTCCTGATGCACACCACCCCTCACGCCGCTGCCGCGCCGCCGGTGCCTCGCTCCCTGCCTCGTGGCTTCCGTGGCGCGACGGCGAAGGCCGGAATCCGCAAGGGGCCCGGCGACGATCTCGCCCTGGTCGTCGCGGACGACGATGCCTCGGTCGCCGCGGTCTTCACGAAGAACCGATTCGCCGCGGCGCCGATCGCCCTCTCACGGCGGCATCTCGCCGAGAGCAGCGGACGCGGGCGGGCGGTGCTCGTCAACGCCGGCTGCGCCAACGCCGCGACGGGGACGACAGGCGACGCCGACGCGAAGCGAACCGCGGTGGTCCTCGCCGAAGCCCTCGGCACGGCACCCGAGCGATGTCTCGTCAACTCGACCGGCGTGATCGGACGGCGGCTGCCGATCGATTCGCTCTGCGGCGCGATTCCTGCGCTCGTCGCCTCGCTCGATCGCGAGTCCGGCGATCGCTTCGCGCGAGCGATCATGACGACCGACACCGCGCCGAAGGGCGTCGAGCGCCGCGTGGCGGCGGCGGACGGCGGCGAGATCACGATCGTCGGCTTCTGCAAGGGCGCGGGGATGATCCATCCCAACATGGCGACGATGATCGGCGTGGTGCTGACCGATGCTTCGTGCGATCCGGCGTCGCTTTCGAAGCTCCTGCGCGAGTCGTGCGACCGCTCGTTCAATCGGGTCAGCATCGACGGCGACACCTCGACCAACGACGCGGTGTTCGCAATGGCCAGCGGCAAGGCCGGCGTTCCCGCCGATCCTGCCACGTTCGATTCGGCGTTTGGCGAGACTTGCCTCGAACTCGCCCGCATGATCGCCGCGGACGGCGAAGGCGCGCAGCGGATCGTCGAAGTCTCGGTGTCTCATGCCGCGAGCGCCGCCGATGCCCGCGAGGTCGCCGAGACCGTCGGACGAAGCCTGCTCGTCCGCACCGCGATCGCCGGCGGCGACCCCAACTGGGGGCGCATCGTCGCGGCGATCGGACGGACCGCGGCGGGCTTCGATCCGAAGCGGATCCGCGTCGAGGCGAACGGCCTGCCGCTCTTCGCCCAGGGTGCTCCCGCGATCGAGGATCTCAAGGCGCTTGAGCGCGTCTTCTCGAGCGGCCGCGTCGAGATCGCGATCGACCTTGCCGCCGGCTCGCACACGGATCGCTTCCTGACCTGCGATCTCACCGCCGAGTACGTGCGGATCAACGCCGAGTACACGACCTGAAACGACTCGCCCCCTCGCCTGCGACCGGACAGGCGAGCGTGTGCGGACCAACGCCGAGTACTTGACCTCAGCCGGTGGCCCTGCCGCGGCCGCCGGACCGCTTGGCGGCTTCGCCAAAAACACCGACGGGCGACCTGAGTAGGCCGCCCGTCGATTGAGTTGCTGCGTTTCTCTCGGCTCAGCGAACGCGACGTCGACCGCGGAGGCCCGCCGCACCGACCGCCAGCGCCGCAAGGCCGGCACCGCCGGGGACGGCTGCGGCACCACCGATCGTGATCGACTGCCCAGCCGTGTTCTCGTACGCCCAGCCGGTGACGCTCATCGAGAGGGTGGAGCTCGCGTCAATGCCAGTTCGACTGACCGTGATCTCGAAGTAGCCGTAGTAGTACTGTGAACTGCCTGCATCCACGCGGAATGCCAGATAGCCGGTCTGTGTGTCCGCGCCTGAGGGCGACAACCAGTATCCAGGGACCGGAGCGAAGGAGGGGTTGGCTCCAGCGGGCGGGTTACTACCTGCCGCGATTACAGTCCCTATCCATTGATTGGCGGCCATCGTGGCTCCGATCACCGCTCCAGCGCTCAGCCTCGCCGTCCCAAACCCGCCGCCGCCCGTCATACCCGCAATACGGCCATTCGCCGGATTGCTCAGGATAATCGCCGTAATGACCGCCATGCCTGGCAGAGCGTTGTTGCCCCATGAATTATTGCTGGCAATTCCGGGACCAGTCAGGCTCTGCGACCACGTCGTGTAGTCGCCTTGCGCCGACGTCACTACCGCAGCGCTTGCACTCGAGGCCACAACGCCGGCACCGGCAGCCGCCGCGGTCGCAAGGTAGGACTTGAGTCTGGTTTCGCTGTTCATTCGCATTCTCCCGAGCGTGATCGCTCAGCCTTCGAGACACCCGAACCCGTGCCGCCGTCGATCGCCGCTGAACCGACCTCGGGAGTCGGACGTGGATCGCTGCTGCGGGATACTTCGCGAGTCGGGATAGATAATGACCTCCCGCGCAGCTCCGGGCACGAAGATCCGACAAGTCGGCCGCGATAAGTGTCCAACTTGGACACTTTTTGCGGACGCCGCCCCCTTGACCGCCTCGAACCCGATGCCCGCCGCACCGATGACGGCACGAGCCGCCGGCCGCGTCCACCTCTTCCGCGAACTTTCGCAGTTCCGCGATTGGCGGCACACCCTGCACGGAGGTTCGACCGGCCTCGGGGCCGCCCGATCCGACTCAGAACTGCCGCAGGAATCGCGCGTCGTTCTCGAAGAGCCGGCGGATGTCGCCGAGACCGTGGCGACGCATCGTCACGCGTTCGATGCCAAGCCCGAAGGCGAAGCCCGACCAGACCTCGGGATCGATGCCGACCGATTCGAAGACCGCCGGATCGACCATGCCGCATCCGCCGATCTCGACCCACTGCCAGGTGCCCTTGACGGGCATTCGCATGTCGACCTCGGCAGAAGGCTCGGTGAAGGGGAAGAAGCTCGGCCGCATGCGGACCTCGGCCTCCGGGCCGAAGAAGGCCTTCGCGAAGCCGAGCAGGGTGCTCTTCAAATCGACCATGGTCAGGCCGCGATCGACCGCGAGCCCTTCCACCTGATGGAACATGCTGTAGTGCGTCGCGTCATGGTCGTCGGGCCGGTAGACCCGCCCCACCGCCACCACCCGCAACGGCGGCGGCGTCGACTCCATCGCCCGAATCTGCACCGTCGAAGTCTGCGTGCGGAGAAGCAGCTTGCCCGCGGCCTCACCGCCGAGGAAGAAGTTGTCGCCGCGGTCGCGGGCCGGATGCTCGGGCGGGATGTTGAGGGCGGTGAAGTTGTGCCACTCGTCCTCGAGTTCGGGACCGTCGGCCACCTCGAAGCCCATGCGCCCGAACACCTCGACGATGCGGTCGACGGTCGCGGTGAGGACATGGCGCCGGCCCGAGGCCAGATCGAGACCCGGCTCGGTGAGATCGATGCCGCGAGGCGCCTCGCGAGCCGACGAGAGTTCCGCCTTCCTCGCCTCGAACGCCGCCTCGAGCTTCTGCTTCACGGCGTTGAGCCGCTGCCCGAGCGCCGGACGCTCCGCCGGCGTCGCGTCCTTCATGAGCGACATCAGACCCTTGAGGCGCCCCTTCGTGCCGAGGTGCGCGATGCGCCAGGCTTCGAGGGAAGCTGCGTCGCCGCAGGCGGCGAGTTGCGACGCGGCGTCTGTCTCGTAGGAGTCGAGTTCAGTCGACATGGGGCGAAGTGTACTCGCGGGTCACGCTCGGCCGCGCCGCCGCCACGATCGCCAGAGCAGCCCAAGACCGTAGGGAATGTCGTGGACGAAGTAGCGCTTGAAGAGTCGGCGGGGCTCCTGCATCGTCCGATGCACCCACTCGAGCCCCAGCGCCTGCACCCAGCGCGGCGCTCGCTTCACCCGACCGCTCGCGAAGCTGAAGCTGATGCCGACGCCGATCCACCAGGCATTGGGAGCCGCCCGGCGAATCCGCTCGATCAGGCGCTCCTGCTTGGGAAAACCCAAGGCAACGAAGACGATGTCGGGTCGGGCATCCGCCACCGCCGCCTCGATCCGCGCAAGTTGCGCTTCGTCCCGATCGAATCCAAACTCCGGGCAGAAGCAACCTGCGACGTCGAGGTCGGGATGTCGCTCGACCAGCGTGTCTGCGGCGGCCTCTGCAGTGCCGAGATCGCCGCCGAGGAAGTAGATCGACCGGCCCGCCTGCGCCGCCGCGGCCGGCAGAGAGTGGATCAGATTCGAGCCGCAGACTCGCTCGGGCAGCGGAGTGCCCTGAATCCGCGCCGCCCACAGCAACGGCATTCCGTCGGCGACGCGGAGGTCGCTCGACTCGACGAGCCGGCGGATCTCCGCGGAGGTGTGGACTTGGCGAAGGATGTCGAGGTTCACGGTCACCATCCAACCGCCACGGCCGGAGGCGAGGGCGTGGATGATCTCGGCGACGGCGCCCGCCTCGTCGATCACCTCGAGTTCAAGACCGTCAAGCGCCGTGCGGCGACCGGCTGGCACGGGCAGCTCCGCGCGGCGACGGACATCGGTGCTCGGACTCGGGGGACGAGGCTCACTCACGGCAGGCGCCATCTTCAACTCACTCCGGCGGCGACGCCGGAACACGCTCCGGTGGTCGCGGGGGCGTGAGGAACCGCAGCACGACGCGGATCCCAGACCGAGGACATTTCCGCCTCGATGCTCTCGGCGGCGCGGAGCTTGCCGCGGCGCAGCGCTCGCCACTGGTAGCGATGCAGGAAGCGGCGGAATTCGCGATTCACCGTGCGAGGCGGCCGCGTGACGCAGGCTGCCAGATACCCCCACAGCGTGGCGGCCGCGCCGATCAGAAGCGGTCGGCTGAAGACCCGATACCCGACGCTCACGAGCATGTAGACCAAGCCGGTCCCCATCAGCCATTGGCCGCGACCATGGCGGGCCCGCCCATGCAGGATGCCCTTGTGGCTCGATCCCATCGGGCGCAGATGCAGGAACCTGAGGTCCTCGTCACGGAAGCTCCGGACCTTCCACCCGTTCATGCGGCAGCGGTGGCAGTCGATGCCGTCCCACATGACTTGACGGGCGAAGCCGCCGATCTGGCGAAAGCAGGTGGTGCGGAAGAACTTGCTCGCGCCGACCGACATCTCGTCGCCGATCAGCTCCATCAGCAGTCCGCCGCCAGCGGGATCTTCGTACCACGCCTTGCCGCTGCAGGTGCCCAGCCGAGGGTCGTGCTCCATCTTTCGCATCAGTCCCTCGAAGTAGGCCTCGGGGAGGTCGAGGTCGAGATCGAGCTTGCAGACGTAGTCGAATTGATCGAGATCGCAGCGATCGAGTCCCTCGTAGAACGCCTCGATCACTCCCGGCCCCACGCTTCGGGCGCCCCGGTCGGTTCGAGTCACGATCTCGACCCAGTCGTGCGCCGCGGCGAACTCCGCGAGCAGTTGCGGCGTGGCGTCGGTCGAGCCGTCATCGACGATGACCCACTTCGCCGGCGGGATCGACTGGTTTGCGACCGAGTCGAGGGTCCGCTGGGCGAACTCGGCCTCGTTGCGGGCGGGCGTGATCAGCAGGTAGCGGCGTCCTTGCTTCATCGCGTCGAGATCCGGCGTGCGACCTCGGGGCTCCTGCGATGGCTCCGGGTCTGGCAACGCATGCGATTCGGTCCCTTCCATTTCGGCACGCCGACCTCAAGCCGCCATCGGCTTCGCGCGAGCCTCGGCGGACTCCCCTCCGAACCAAGGGTATCGGTCGTTCGAAGGTCCTTCTTCGAACCCGCTTCGGAGGATTGACCTGCGTCAGGAACGAAAACCGCCGCCGGAGGTCCGGCGGCGGCGAGATCGTGGCGACTTGGATCCGGGGCCTCAGGCCTCCGAAGCGTCATCCGCGGCAGGCTCGGCG
This sequence comes from bacterium, assembly GCA_029977865.1. GTDB lineage: Bacteria > Planctomycetota > Phycisphaerae > Phycisphaerales > SM1A02 > VGXO01. The sequence continues at coordinate 17,399 of JAPOKA010000027.1, read as the reverse complement.
GCCGCAGGGGCCTCCGCCACCGCGGCTCCTCCGCCCTTGTTCGCCATCAACTTCGCGGCGAAGGCGGTGCGTCCCTCGGCGATCTTGCGACGCCGCGAGGACTGCCCGCGGACCTGCGGTCCCTCTTCCTTGCCGACCAGTTCGAGCATGACCAGGTCCGACGCGTCGCCGAGCCGGTGCTTGCCGAGCTTGATGATGCGGGTGTAGCCGCCGGCGCGATCGCGATACATCGGTGCCACCGTCGCCAGCAGGTGCTGCACCAGCCGCGGCGACTTCTTGAGTTCACCGTAGCGGTTGAACTTGACCGCCGAGGCGTCGGGAAGCTCGAAGTAGCGGCTCGACTTGCGCTCGTCGGGCACGTTGGGATCGGCCACCCAGGCGAAGATCCGCCGGTCGGTGAGCCGCGAGACCAATCGGCGTCGCGCCGAGAGGTCACCCTTGAGCGCCAGGGTGATCAATCGCTCCACGAACGGCTGCACCGCCTTGGCCTTGGCCATGGTGGTCTCGATGCGGCCGTGCTCGAAGAGGCCGGCGGCGAGATTCCGCAGCATGGCGCGGCGGTGGTTGCTGTTGACATTGAGCTGCTTGCCAGCGATTCGGTGTCGCATCGAACGAACTCCTCGGCCTCGGCCGGGACGGGGTACGGATCAGATCGGCATCCGTCGCGACTCTTCCGCGACGAATCCTTCCGGCAACGGGCTGCCCAGCACCAGCCCGAGATCCTCGAGCTTGCGCTTCACTTCACGAAGACTGGTCTTGCCGAAGCTGCGGATCGCGAGCAGTTCCTCTTCCTGTCGCGGGAGCAGCTCCGCCACGGTGCGGACCCGGGCGCTCTCGAGGCAATTGGCCGCCCGCACCGAGAGGTTGAGCTGGGTGACCGGGGTATTCAGCTTGCGGATCAGCTCCTGGTCGATGGCGCCCTTCGCCACCACCTCCGGGGCCACCGTCATCGAACCGATCTCGTCGGCCTGCACGAACGGATTGAGGTGCTTGCGGAGGATCTTGGCGGCCTCGACGAGGGCCAGCTCCGGTCGCACCGTGCCGTTGGTCCAGATGTCGAGCACCAGCCGGTCGTAGTTGGTTCGCTGACCGACTCGGGTGTCCTCGACGCGGAAGCGGACCCGCTGCACCGGCGAGAAGATCGCATCGATCGGAATCTCGCCGATCACCTGATCCTCGCCCTCGCGGTGCTCGGAGGCGGGGCGATAGCCGCGACCGCGCTCGATGGTGAACTCGGCCTCGAAGTCGACCGGCTCGGTCAGGGTCGCGATGACCTTCTCGCGGTTGTGGATGACCACCGACGGATCGGCCTCGATCAGCTCCGCGGTGACCTCGCCCGGCCCCTCGGCGGCGAGCTTCATGCGCCGGGGCTCGGCGGAGTCGCAGGTGACGATGAGGCCCTTGATGTTCAGGATGATGTCGGTGACGTCCTCGTAGATCCCCGGCACCGAGGAGAACTCGTGCTCGACGCCCTTGATCTTGACGCCGGTGATCGCCGCGCCCTCGAGGCTCGAGAGCAGAATCCGCCGCAGGCTGTTGCCCACGGTGGTTCCGAACCCGCGCTCGAACGGCTCCGCAATGAACCGACCAAAGGTCGGGGTCAAACTGCGGGGATCCGACTCCACCTTGGCCGGAAGCTCCAGCCCTCGCCATCGAACATGCATGATCAGACTCCGGTGTTCCGGCAGACTCCTCGAGGGAAACCCGCGACCGTTCGGATCGGCGAGACGGCCTGCCGGTGCCGCCTCCCGCCCTGCTGCGTCGCGGAAGCTTGAACGATCAGACCCGACGCTTCTTGGGGGGACGACATCCGTTGAAGGGGATCGGGGTGTGGTCTTCGATGGCGGTCACCTTGAGGCCGTTGGCCTGAAGGGCGGTCACCGCCGACTCCTTGCCGGGGCCGGCTCCGCGAACGCGGACCTCGACCTCGCGCATCCCGAATCGCTTGGCCTTGCCGGCGCAGCGTTCGCTCGCCCGGGTGGCCGCGAAGGGAGTGCTCTTGCGGGCGCCCTTGAATCCCGCGGTGCCCGCGGAATCCCAGCAGAGCGTCTCGCCGTTCACATCGGTGATGGTGACGAGCGTGTTGTTGTAGGTCGCCTTGACATGGGCGATCCCCTTCAGCACGTTCTTGCGGACCTTCTTCTTGCTCGACATGGTCTCGATCTCGGGTTCGGTCTTGGTCGTCCGGATCGCGTCGCCGCGTCCGGGCTCGGGCTCAGCCCTTCACGCCCTTCTTGCCGGCGACGGTCTTCTTGCGTCCCTTGCGGGTGCGGGCATTGGTGCGGGTTCGCTGGCCGCGCACCGGAAGCCCCTTGCGATGGCGATCGCCACGAAGGCAACGGATGTCCTTGAGGCGCTGGATGTCCTGCTGCACCTGACGCCGCAAGGCACCCTCGACCACGAAGCCGGTGTCGATCGTGGAGTTGATCGAGCTGAGCTCCTGGTCGTCGAGTTCCGACGCGCGGCGATTGGGATCGATTCCGGTCTTCGCGAGGATGTCCGCGGCGACCTTGGGACCGATCCCGTGGATGTACTGCAAGGAGTACAGGATCTTCTTCTTTTCGGGGATGTCGACACCGGCGATACGGGGCATGGCTGCGCTCCGAAGTCCGAATCAGCCCTGACGCTGCTTCAGGCGGGGATTCTTCTTGTTGATGACAAAACGCTTGCCCTTGCGGATCACCACCTGGCAATCGAGGGTGCGACGCTTGATGCTGCTGCGGACCTTCACGGAAAACACTCCTCTCGCCGCCCGCGGGTGCGGGCGGACACGATGGATCAGTGGCGGACGGTGATCCGCCCCTTGGTCATGTCGTAGGGACTCAACTCGACGGTCACCCGATCGCCCGGCACGATTCGGATGAAGAACTTTCTCATCTTACCGCTCACGTACGCGATGATCTGCTGACCATTGGGCAACTTGACGCGGAACTTCGCGTCGGGAAGCGCCTCGGTCACCTCGGCCTCGAGGGTGATCTTCTCCTCCTTGGTCATGCCGGGCTCCCCTGCAGTTGCCTCACCGGCGTCTCGGCGGCGGTCAGCGCAGAGGCGCCGCTCCGCAGCACCGCGACGGTGTGCTCGAGGTGGCACGCCGGGCTTCCCGAGAGGGTCTCGACCGACCAGCCGTCGACTCCGGTTCGCACCGCGACACCGCGGGCGCACTCGCCCGATCGCGGCGACGGCGGCTGCAGCACCACCACCGGCTCGATCGCAAGGACCATTCCCGGCAGCAGCGTGAAGTCCTCGCCCGCCAGCAGCGCCTCGGTGAGCGTTGCCGGCACCGGCGGCCATTCGTGCAGCGTGCGGCCGATGCCGTGACCGGTCCAGCCGGTCACGATCGAGAATCCCGCCGACTCGACCACGTCCTGCATCAGCGCCGCCACTTCGCTCCAGCGCCGGCCGGGACGAATCGCCTCGAGGGCGCAGGCCATGCAGGCGTCGGCGGTCGCGAGCAGGCGCTTCCGCGTCCCGTCGATCTCACCGATCGCGATGGTGCGGGCAGCGTCGGCGCACCAGCCGTCGAGTCGGCAGGCCGCGTCGATCGTGAGCAGATCACCGTCGCGAAGCACTCGGCCACCCGGAACGCCGTGGAGCGCGACCTCGTTGACGCTGGTGCAGCAGACCGCGGGGAAGCGCCGCGACGCCGCGACCGCGGCGCCCTCGCGCAACACCGGCTCGGCACCGCGAATCGCGAAGACCTCTGCGACCGCCTGCTCCACCTCGGCGGTGCAGGCCCCCGCCACCGCCGCCTCGGCGCCCGCCGAGATCGCCTCGGCGACCACGCGTCCGGTCGCGGCGATCGCCGCGATCTCGCTCTGGCTGCGCAACGACGCCCGCATGCGGGAGAGTCGCGAGGCTCGGGGCGTGGTGGCGTTGCGGAACATGGTCGAGCGTCGGGTCAGTTGCGTCCGGATCGAAGCTTCGGGCCGCGGCCATCGCCGCCGCTGAGGAAGCCGGAGTAGTTGCGCATCAGCAGGTTCGCCTCGATCCGCTGCATCAGGTCGAGACCGACGCTCACCACGATGAGCAAGCCGGTGCCTCCGAGGAAGCTCGAGACGAAGAAGGGAATGTTCATCTTGTCGGCCACCATGGTGGGGATGACCGCGATGATCGCGAGGAAGCCGGCGCCCACGAAGGTGATCCGCTCCATCACCGTCTCGAGGTACTCGGCGGTGCGGGGACCGGGTCGCAGGCCGGGGATGAAGCTGCCGTTCTCACGGAGCTGCCGCGACATGTCCTCGGGGCTGAACTGGACGGTGGTCCAGAAGTAGCTGAAGAAGTAGATCAGCAGGATCTCGACCAGGATGTAGGGGTACGCCCCGATCTGGAAGTTGTTGGCGAGCCAGTTGCACGTCGCGTTCCACCATCCGCCGTCGCCCGACTGCGCCGCCCGGGTCGCGAGCCAGCCGAAGAAGGTCGAGGGGAAGATCATCAGACTGCTGGCGAAGATGATCGGCATCACGCCGGCATGGTTGATCCGCAACGGCAGGTAGTGCCGTTGGCCGCCGAAGACCTTGCGGCCACGGGTCTGCTTGGCGGCCTGGATCGGGATTCGCCGCTGGGCGACGGTGATGATGATCGCCCCCGCGGTCACGAAGAGGAACGCGGCGACGAGGAACAGCACGCCGAGCAGACCCAGCTGTGCGGTGTCTCCGGCCTGGCTCGCCGAGAAGTTCTCGGTGACCCAGCCGATCGCGGTCGGGAAGCTGGAGAGGATGCCCGCGGTGAGGATCAACGACACGCCGTTGCCGATGCCGTACTTGTCGATCTGCTCGCCGAGCCACATCAGGAAGACGCTTCCGGCGGTGAGTCCGGCGATGCCCGAGATGTAGAAGATGAGCAGGCTGGTGCCGCCCGCGAACGCAGGCTGCACGAGGTTCGAGGTGCGGAGGAAGCTCAGCCACATCATGCCCTGCACGAAGCAGAGGCCGACGGTGGCGTAGCGGGTCCACTCGGTGATCTTCTGCTGGCCGCTCGCGCCTTCCTTCTTGAGCTCCTGCAGCGACGGGATCACCGACTGCAGCAGTTGGAAGATGATCGAGGCGGTGATGTAGGGCATGATGCCCAGTCCGAAGATCGTCGACTGCGAGAGGCTTCCGCCGGAGAAGATCGAGGCGAACTGCAGCAGTCGCCCGAATCCGGTCTCCTCGCCCGCGGCGCTCTTGGCGGCCTCGGCGAGCGCGGTCTGGTCGACGCCCACCAGCGGGATCCAGAATCCGATGCGATAGATCGCGATCATGCCCAGGGTGAACAGCACCCGGTTGCGCAGGTCCGCGATTCGAAAGATGTTCAGGAAGGCCTGGAGCATGCGCTGGGTCCGATCCTCACGCCGCCTCGACGGCGGTGCCTCCGGCGGCCTCGATCCGGGCCTTGGCCTGCGCCGAGAACTTCGCGGCCACGACCTTGAGCTTCTTGGTCAGTTCGCCCTCGCCGAGGATCTTCACCGGCGTGGCGGTGTCGGAGAGGATGCCCTTGGCGACCATCGCCGCGGCATCGATCTCTGCCCCGCTCTCGAAGCGGTCCTGCAGCAGCTTGAGGTTGACCACCGCGTACTCGCGGCGGAATGCGGCGTTGCTGAAGCCGCGCTTGGGGAACCGCTGCGCGAAGGGCTTCTGACCGCCCTCGTAGCTCGCGCGGCGGCTGTAGCCCGAGCGGCTCTTCGCGCCCTTGTGGCCTCGTCCGGAGGTGCCGCCGAGACCACTGGCCTCGCCGCGGCCGACTCGCTTGCGGCTCTTGTGTCGCCCGACGCGGGCGGTGATGTCGTGGATCATCATGGCTGTTGGCCCTGTTGCCTGACTGCCCTCGCGGCGGCCGCCGCGGGGCGAACCTCGATCAGCTGCTCTCCCCGCCGCTGGTGGCCGGAGCGGCGGAACCGCCTTCACCACTCCGTGCCGAATCGCCTCCCCTGCCGCCCCGCCGTCCTCCGCCCGGTCCGCCCCGACGCGGTCCTCGCGAACGTCGATCGTCGCCGACGAGATTGACCGGTGCCGCGGCCCGCTCGCCGCCCGAGGCGACCGGCATGAACGCCATGCCCCGGCGAACCATGGTCTCGACCACGCTCTCGCCGAGTTCGACGCCTCGCAGCGCCTCGATCTCCTCGCGACGACGCAGCGAGGACATCGCCGCGAGCGTCGCCTTGACCAGATTGATGGCGTTGGTGCTGCCGTAGCACTTGGTCAGGCAGTCCTTCACGCCGAGCATCTCGAGCACCGCCCGCACCGCGCTGCCGGCGGAGACGCCGGTGCCGGGCGAAGCAGGAACGAGCCGCACGCCGCAGGCGCCGAAGCGGCCTTCGACCTGATGCGGAATCGTCTGACCCTGCAGCGGGTAGCCCTGCATCTTCCGCTTGGCTTCCTTCTGGGCCTTCTCGATCGCCTGCGGGACCTGGTTGGCCTTGCCGTAGCCGAGGCCGACCCGTCCCTGGCGGTCGCCGACCACGACGAGGGCGCTGAAGCTGAAGCGGCGTCCACCCTTCACCGTGGCGGAGGTGCGGTTGATCGCCACCGTGGTGGATTCGATGGATGAGGATTCGTCAAGCATTTCAGCCATGGGCTTCGATTCGCTTTCGAGGTTGCTCGGGTGGATGCGGAGGGTCGGTCAGAACTGCAGCCCGCCCTCGCGGGCGCCTTCGGCGAGCGCCTTGATGCGCCCGTGGTAGCGGTAGCCGTTGCGGTCGAAGGCGACCGCGGAAACACCGGCGGCGATGGCGTTGCGAGCCACCACCGCGCCCACCGCCTTGGCGGTCGCGGTCTTGCCGCCGTCCGCCGGGGCCGCGAAACCCTTGTCTCGGCTCGAGGCCGAGGCGATGGTGCGGCCGCTCAGGTCGTCGATGACCTGGGCGTAGATGTGGGTCAGCGATCGGAACACCGAAAGCCGCGGACGGCTGGGCATTCCCATCACTCGCTTGCGCACGCGAATGCGGCGGCGGCTGCGGCGGACGATCTTGGTCTCGTGTCGGTTCATCTCGTTTCGCTCCCGCGCGATCGGCGGTTCAGGATCCGAAGGCCTTGCCCTGCTTGCGGGTGATGGTCTCGTCGACGTACTTGACGCCCTTGCCCTTGTAGGGCTCGGGCTTGCGCTTGGCTCGCATGGCGGAGGCGAACTGTCCAACCGCCTGGGCATCGGGGCCGCTGACGGTGACGATGGCGCCGGCCACCTCCACCTTCACGCCCGCCGGAATCGGCATCACCACCGGGTCGGCATAGCCGACGTTGAGCACGAGGTTCATGCCCTGCAGCTTGGCGTTCCAACCGACGCCCACCACCTCGAGCTTCTTCTCGTACCCCTCGGTGACGCCCTTCACCATCTTGGCGATGAGGGCGCGGGTGAGACCCCAGTAGGCCCTCACCTGCTTGTCTTCGGCGTCCGCAGCGTCGATGGTGCAGACGATCTCCTTCTCGGAGTCGGTCCAGACCACCTTCACCTCGGGACGCAGGCGCTGGTTCAGCGTGCCCTTCGGCCCCTCGATGCGGATCGATCCGGCGTGCGGGTCGATGGCGACCTTGACGCCGGCAGGCACGGTGATGGGCTTCTTTCCGATACGGCTCATGACGCTTGCTCCGGCCCGCGTGCGGGCCCGTGGCTTCGGGGGTCGATCAATAGACGGTGGCGACGACCTCGCCGCCGAGCTTGGCTTCACGGCAGCGACGATCGCTCATCACGCCGCGGCTGGTCGAGACGATGGCGATGCCGAGGCCCTGCAGCGGCCGCGGCAGGTCCTCCACGCCGCGGTAGACGCGGCAGCCGCCGCGGGAGACCCGCTGGATGGCGTTGATCACCCGCTCGCCGCGACTGCCGTACTTCAGGCGGATTCGCAGCAGGCCCTGGCGGCCGTCCTCGAGGCGCTCGAAGCCTTCGATGAAGCCTTCGTCCGCGAGGACTCCGGCCACACCGGCGTTGAGCTTGTTGGCGATGCACATCACCATCCGCTCGCGGTTGCGCACCGCGTTGCGGATTCGGGTCAGCATGTCGGCGGTCAGATCGTTCATGACTTGCCTTGGGTCTCGGTGGTTCGTTCCAGTCCTTCGCAGCCGCTCCGCGGCCTCACCAGCTCGCCTTCCGCATGCCGGGCACCATGCCCTGCAGCGCGAGCTCGCGCAGCATGATCCGGCTGATCCGGAACTTGCGGTACACGCCCCGCTTGCGTCCGGTGATCTCGCACCGGACCTGCTGACGGGTCGAGAACTTGGGGGTCCGCTTCATCTTGGCGAAGGTTCGCTTGCTGGCCATGCGTGTGGATCCGCGTGGGTGGGTTCGGGGTCGGTTCAGCGAGCGCGGCCGCCGGCCGCGTCCTCGTCGCGCATAAAGGGCATGCCGAGTTCGGTGAGCACGAAGCGGCTCATCTCGGGCGTGCTGTTCTCGAAGACGATGTTGATGTTCATTCCGTGGGAGAACACCACGTTGGCCATGTTGATCTCCGGCCAGACCGCCTGCTCGGTGAGTCCCATGGAGTAGTTGCCGCTCTTGTCGAAGGAGTTCTTGGGCAGCCCGCGGAAGTCCTTGATGCGGGGCGCCGCGAGGTGGATCAGCCGCTCGAGGAAGCTCCACATGCGGTCGCGGCGAATGGTGACCATGAACGCAGACGGCGCTCCTTCGCGGACCTTGAAGTTGGCGACCGCGTGGCGGGTCGCGATCATCACCGGCCGCTGGCCGGTGATGGTGGTCAGCGTGGAGATCACGGTGTCGCGGACCTCGGGCTTGAGCTTCTGGTTCTCGAGGAACCGCCCGATTCCGCAGTTCACCACGATCTTGGCGATGCGCGGCACCTGGTGGGGGTTGGTGAGGCCGAACTTCTCCTTCGCCGCAGGCACCACGGTGTCGCGGAAGAGGGCTTGAAGTCTGGGAGTGGCCTTGGTGGCGACCATGGTCGAAATCCTCGCGAACGCGGCCTCAGCCGCGCGGTCCTCTCAGGGTGTGCAGCACCTTCCCGCCCCGGACCGCGATCCGAACCTTGGATCCGTCGGGTCGGCTCTCGAAGCGAACGCGGCTGGGCTTGCCGTCGACCGCGGGGCTGACGTTGCTCATGTGAATGGGGTACTCGACCTGCACGGTGGTGCCGCGCGGCCGGTTGGCGTTGGGACGAAGCCGCTTGGCGCGGACGTTGACGCCCTTGACCGTGCAGGTGCCGGCGTCGCCGTCGATGGCGAGCACCTCGCCCACCGCGCCCTTGAAGTTGCCGGCGGTCACCACCACGGTGTCGCCCTTGCGAATGTGTCGCGGCATGTCAGACGACCTCCGTCGCCAGTGAGACGATCTTCATGTAGTTCCGCTCGCGAAGCTCGCGGGCGACGGCACCGAAGATGCGGGTGCCCTTCGGGTTGCCTTCCTTGTCCACGAGGACGCAGGCGTTGGAATCGAAGCGAACGTAGGAACCGTCGTCGCGGCGGGTCGGGTACTTGGTGCGGACGATCACCGCCTGCACCTTGTCGCCGGCCTTGATGTCCGCGTGCGGCAGCGCCTTCTTCACGGTGCAGACCACGCGGTCGCCGACGCCCATCGACAGGCGGGTGAACCGGCCGCTGGCGGTGGAGGCGCCGAGCACGCCGATCACCATCGCGACCTTGGCGCCGCTGTTGTCGGCCACTTCGAGTCTGGTTTCCTTCTGGATCATGGCGGTGGACTCCGGACCGCGGACGCTGCCGCGGACCTGGGGCGTGCATCAGGACGGGAGTGAATCAGCGGTGATGGGCGCGTGGCCTCGTTCGACGATGCGCACCAGCGCCCAGCGCTTGGTGCGGGAGATGGGCCGGCACTCCGCGATCTCCACGCGATCGCCGCGGCGGCTCTCGTTGGACTCGTCGTGGACGTGCAGCACGGTGCGGCGTCGGAGCAGCTTGCCGTACTTGGGATGCTGGGACGACCGCGCGATGACCACGGTGCGGGTCTTGTCGCGCGAGTCGCTCTCGACCACTCCGATCTTGCGGGGGCTCTTCTCGGGAATGGCGAGCGGGGTGTTCGGCTTCATCGCGAAGCGACCTCCTTGCTGCGGCGGGACGCCTCGGTGAGCAGGCGGGCCACGTCGCGGCGGGTCTTGGTGAACTGCGAGTTGTCGGCGACCTTGTCGGTCACCGTCTGCGTCCGCAGATCGAGCAGGCGGCGACGAAGCCTCGCGGTCTCCACCGCGATCTCTTCGTCGGACAGCTTTCGAACTTCGTTGGCGGTCATGGCGTGGCTCGGTTCGGGTTAGGGGGTCACACGGCGATCCGGCGACCGACGAAGCGGCAGCGAATCGGCATCTTGTGGGCGATGCGGGCCATGGCGGCCCGGGCGATGTCCTCGGGCACTCCGGCGATCTCGAAGAGCACGGTGCCGGGCTTGATGCGGGCGGCCCAGAAGGCCGTCTCCGCCTTGCCCTTGCCCATCCGCTGCTCGAGCGGCTTCTTGGAGATGGGCTTGTCGGGGAAGACGCGGATGAACACCTTGCCCTGACGGCGCAGGTAGTGCTGCGCCGCGATGCGGCCGGCGTCGATCTGCCGGGCGCTGAGCCAGTGGTGTTCGAGCGCCTGCAGACCGAACTCGCCGAAACTGACGTAGTTGCCCCGCGTGGCGTTGCCGCGCAGGCGGCCTCGCTGCTGCTTCCGGAACCGGATTCGCTTGGGCATCATGACCATGGTGGTGCTCCTGAGGCTCGTCGACTCGTGCGGCGGGGATCAGCGACGGCCGCGGGCGCGGGCCCGTCCGCCGGCGGCGGTGGAGGTGTAGTCCTCCTCCTTCTCGCCGTACATGCCCTTGAAGATCCAGACCTTGACGCCGAGTGCTCCGTAGGTGGTGAAGCTGGCGGTGCAGGCATAGTCCACGTTCGCCTGCAGCGTGGAGAGCGGAATCGAACCGAGCCGCTGGGCGAAGGTCCGCGACATCTCGGCGCCGCCGAGGCGGCCGGAGATCTGGATGCGGACGCCCTTGGCGCCGTTCTGAATGGCCGACTCGCAGCGCTGCTTGAGCAGGCGGCGGTAGTTGGCCCGCTTGCGAAGCTGGTCGCCGATGGTCTCGGCGATCAGCTTGGCGTCGATCTCGGGGTTCTTGATCTCGATGATGCGGATCGAGACCTTGCGGCCGGTGAGGGCCTGGAGGTCGGCGGTGAGCGCCTCGACCTCGGAACCCTGTCGGCCCACGATCTGTCCCGGTCGCGCGGTCTTGATGATGACCGTCAGTTCCTCGCGGGTACGCTCGATGTGGATGTCCGAGACCGCCGCGAAGGGAGGCGTGCGGTTCAGTCGGCGATCGATGTAGCGCCGAATGCGGAAGTCCTCGACGAGCAGTTCGCCGAAGAGCGCCTTGGGGGCGAACCACCGGGAGCGATGCGCCTCGGTGATGCCCACGCGGAAGCCGAACGGATGAGTCTTTTGTCCCATGGTGTGGTGGCTCCGGCCGCCGAAGCGGTCAGTCGCGCTCCTCGACTGCGACGTGGATGTGGCTGGTTCGCTTGCGGATGGGATGGGCTCGCCCACGATCCTTGGGCTGGAACCGCTTGATGGTCGGGCCCTCGTCGACCCGCACCTCGGAGACCACCAGCCGCGCGACGTCGGCGGACTTCTCCTCCGCGTTGGCGATGGCGCTCTTGAGCACCGATCGGAGGTACCACCCGCCGCGGCGCTTGGAGACCTCGAGGGTCGCCAGGGCGCGGTCCACCGCAGCGCCGCGGATCTGGTCGGCGACCAGGCGGGCCTTGCGGGGAGCGATGCGGGCGAACCGGTGGGATGCGACGTAGGACATGGAAGTTGCCTCGCCGAGCGCGAACCGCTCAGCTGCTGAGGCCCTCCTTCTTGTTGGTGTGGCCGCGGAAGACACGGGTCGGGCTGAACTCGCCGAGCTTGTGGCCGACCATGTCCTCGGTGCAGAAGACCTCGTTGAAGGCGCGACCGTTGTGGACCTGGAAGGTCATGCCCACGAACTCGGGCACGATGGTGCAGTCGCGGGCCCAGGTCTTGATGGGCACCTTGCGTCCGCTCTCCACCTGACGCTCCACCTTGCGGTAGAGCTTCTCGTCGACGTGCGGTCCCTTCTTGGTCGATCGGCTCATGTCTGGCTCGTGGGGGTGCTTTCGATCAGAGGGTCAGCTGGCCGTACCGCACCGAGCGGCGACGGCGGAGGATGCGAAGGTCACTGGACTTGCCGCGGCGACGGGTGCGTCCGCCCTTGGACTGGGTGCCGGAGGCGTTGGAGGGCTCTTGCCCACCCTTGGACTTGCCTTCGCCGCCGCCGTGCGGGTGCTGGTGGTGGCTCATGGCGACGCCGCGGGTGACCGGGCGGCGACCCATCCAGCGGGCGCGGCCGGCCTTGCCGAGCTTGACGTTGCCGTGATCGGCGTTGCCGACCGAACCGACCGTGGCTCGACAATCCACCGAGACCTGCCGGATTTCGCCGGAGGGAAGAACCAGGGTCGCCCACCGCCCTTCGCGGTTGGTGAGGCGAGCGCCGAGACCCGCCGCACGGCAGATTCGCCCTCCCGAGCCGGGCACCATCTCCACGTTGTGGACGGTGAGACCCGTGGGGATGAAGCGAAGCGGCATGCAGTTGCCGGCCTTCGGCTCGATGGCCTTGCTCGAGCTCATGACCTCGCCGCCGTCGGTGAGATCCTTGGGGGCGATGATGTAGCGGCGGTCGCCGTCGGCGTATTCGAGCAGGGCGATGTGGCAGGAGCGATTGGGGTCGTACTCGATGCCGATCACCTTGGCGGCGATGTCGTCCTTGCTGCGGCGGAAGTCGATCTTGCGGTAGCGGCGCTTGTGGCCACCAGACTGGCCTCGCACCGTGCGCTTGCCCTGGCTGTTGCGGGCGCCGGTTCCGTGGAGCGGCGCGAGCAGCGACTTCTCGGGGGTGCGCTTGGTGACCTCGGCATGAAGATTCACCGAGGCGTTGCGGCGAGCGTTGGTGACCGGCTTGTAGACGCGGACGGCCATGGGAAGGTCTCTGCTGCGGCGATCGCGCTCAGAAGAGCTCGATGCGGTCCTCGGAGTGGATGCGAACGATGGCGTGCTTCACGGAGCCGGTCTGAATGACCCCGTACTTGAGTCGGCGGGCGTGGCCCTTGCGGACGCGGGTCGCGACCTTCAGGACGCGAACGCCGTAGAGCTCCTCGACCGCCTTGCGGATGTCGACCTTGGTGGCGCGACCATCGACCTCGAAGGCGTAGCGCTGCAGCTCGCTCGAGGCGTGGGTCGCCTTCTCGGTGACGAGGGGACGGCGGATGACCTGCGTGGCGATCATCGGGACTTCTCCGCGACGGGCGTGGAAGCGAAGCAGGAGCCGTCGAGGAAGGACTCGAGGCTCCTGCGGTCGGTGACGAGATAGCGGTGGTTCAGCAGGTCGAACGCGCTGAGCTGGTCGATCCGGGTGCAATCGACCTCGGCGATGTTGCGGGCGCTTCGGAGTCCGTTGCGGTTCTCCTTGGCGAGCGCGACCAGGCAGGTGCGATCGATGCCCACCGCGGCGAGCGACGCCGCGAAGTCGCGGGTCTTGGGAGCCTCGAAGGAGAGATCGGCGAAGCACTTCACCTCGCCGTCGACCAGTTTGGCGAGCAGGGCGTTGCGGTTGGCGAGCCGCCGCATCTTCTTGGTGAGCGAGGTGCGGAAGTCCTCGCGGCTGCGGACCTTCGCGAAGGCGACGCCGCCACCCTTGCGGATGTTGGTGCGGACGGTGCCGGCGCGGGCGTTGCCGGTGCCCTTCTGCTTGTAGAGCTTGCGGGTTGAGCCGGCGACTCGCGAGCGGTTGCGAGTGCGGGCCGAGCCCTGCCGCTGATTGCCGTGGGTGATGACGTAGGCCTGCTTGAGCAGGGCGTAGCGGACCTCGGTGCCGAGATCCTTCTCGTCGATGGACAGCGAATCCACCTGCTTGCCGTTTCGGTCGTAGATCGGAAGGTCGATCATGGGTTCCTCGATGGCTCCCATTGGAGCCGTCTCGCCCTAGCCTCCGGCGACCGTCACATCGGGTCGCGGGCAGGCATCGGACTCGGATGCCGAAGGTTGTCGCGATCGGGCGGTTCCCGCGGGCTCCGGACGCTGCCGGCGCGGGCCTCTCCGATCCGCCAGGCGGTCAGGCGCCCGCCTGGATCCGGGCCTTTCGCTTGTAGAGCCGACCAGCGGCCCGAATGAACACGGTGGCGCCGTTGGGACCCGGGACCGGGCCCTTCAGCAGAAGAAGGTTTCGCTCGGGGTCGATGCCGAGCACGTCGATGCTGCGAAGGGTCACGCGGGCGTTGCCGAGCTGGCCCGCCATCCGCTTGCCCTTCTTGATCTTGGCGCCGTGGCCGCGGTCGGTGCCGTGGCTGGCGATGGAACCGGCGGAGCGGTGCTTTCGCTCGACGCCGTGCGAGGCCTCGAGGCCCGCGAAGTTGTGCCGCTTCATGACGCCGGCGAAGCCCTTGCCCTTCGAGGTGCCGATCACGTCGACGAACTTGGTGCCCTCGAGGCTGCCCACCGTCACCACCTGACCGAGCTCGAAGCCGTTGGCCTCGGCGTCGTCGCCGCAGCGGAACTCTCGATGGATTCGCTTGGGAGAAGTTCCGGCCTTGACGTCGTGGGCGATCACCGGGCGCGTGGAGCGACGCGGCGCGACTTCGCCCCACGCCAGCTGCACCGCCGCGTAGCCGTCGCTCGCGGTGGTCTTGACCTGGGTGACCACGCACGGTCCTGCCTCGATCACCGTGACGGGGATGTTCCGACCCTCGGCGGTGAAGGAGCGGGTGATGCCGAGCTTTCGTCCGATGATGGCGGCAGGCATGGAGAGACTCTTCGGGGCGGCGAACTGCGGTGGCCGTTCAGGCCTTGATCTTCACGAACACGCCGGCGGGCACGACCAATCGGTTCAGCGCCTCGACAGTGCGATGGTTGGGTTCACTGATGTCGATGATCCGCTTGTGGGTTCGGATCTCGAACTGCTCTCGCGACTTCTTGTCGATGAAGGGCGAGCGGTTGACGGTGTAGATCTCCCGACGCGTCGGAAGCGGAATCGGTCCCGCCACCCGGGCGCCGGTGCGCTTCGCGTGATCGACGATCTCGCGTGCCGACGCATCGAGGGCCTGGTGGTCGTAGGCCTCCATTCGAATCCTGATCTTGCCGCCGCTCATGCGCTGGGGAACCTTGCTGTGGGTGTCGGAGTAACGGAGCGAGACTGCTTCGAAGAACCTGTGACTGAAACCACCGCCGCGACGCCTCTGCGGCGGTGAGGAACTCAAGGATCGTGGTGTTTCCTCGATGCGCATCCAGTCGCATCGACCACGTCGCCAGACCACCGATTTCGTTGCGGTCTCCGCCGCGGTGCCGGAAGCGTCTGAAAAACTCGCTTCGGGCCGAAGTTCGGCTCGCACCTCCTGACCGAAGCGCGAACGGAGAAGTGTACGAAGCCCTGATGGCCTGTCAACACCCTCCCTCGATGTCGGTCCGCCGTAGCATCGCCCCCCAACGAGGACCCCGGCGATGCCTACCCCTTTCCCCTCCCAGACACCCAGACTCGCCGGCCTCCGAGAGGCCTTCGCCGCTCTGGCGGTCGCCCTCCTGCTCACGGCCCCTGCCCTCGCCCTCCAGGCCCCCGCCACCCCGCCCGGGATTCCCGCCGTCGGCAGCGGAGAGCGGCTTTCCCTCCGCGGACTCGGGGTCTCGATCGAGCCGCCGCCCGGAACCATCTGGTCGGTGGGGCTCCGCGAGGACGGCGCCCCGCGGGCATTTCTCGCAGAACCGAGCGAATCTCCGCGGTGGACCCTCGCGATCGAGCGCTATCTCTGCTCGGACCGCGGCGAGGCCGAGCCAGAGGCGATCGACGAGGCGATCGAGTTCCTTGAGGCGCTGCGAAGCGACCGCATCCCCTTCAACATTCGCGTCAATCGGCCGCTTGAGGTCAGCGGCCGGGTCGGGCACCTGCTCCTCGTCGAAATGCCCCTCGCTGCAGCCGAGGCAAACGGGGAGGAACCTGTCGCCACGGCCATCACCGGCTTTTTGACCGTGCCCCGCGACGGTCGGGAATTCGTGGCCTTTCGCATCGCCGCCCTTTCCGAGAGCCTCGGCGAGGTGCTGCCGATCCTCGAGCAGATGCTCGCAAGCGCGGCCGTCGAATCTTCGGAGGCGATGCGTTCATGGGAGCGTGGAGTGCTCGATGCGGGTCGGCGGCGCAGCGCCGCGATCTCTGCGTCGCGGCTCCTCGAGATCGCAGACGGCACGCCGCGATGGCATCGGGTCTACCGACGCGACGAGCAAGGATCGCTGATCGAGCTGGGATCCTTCGTCGTCCGTGCCGAACCCGCTCCCCTCGGCCGGCTCGACCCTGCTCGGGATCCCGAGAACCTTCGGCCGTCCGAGCAGGAGCCGGGAATCCTGGTGAGCGTCGAGGCCCGCATGCTGCCGCCAGACTCCGGACCCGCCGCCGCGACCGAGATGCTCGATCTCAACCTGCGAGCCTGGGTGGCGCTTGATCGCTCGAGCGAACAGTGGTCGCTGCGGCGAACGATCCGTGGCGACCGCCGCGAACCGACCGCCGCGGAAACCGGCATTCGCGCCGCCCCGACCACGGCGCAGCCCCGCTCGGTCCTCGAGGTCATCGAATCGAGCCGCGAGTCGATGTCGCGGGCTCCCCGGCAGTGGCCCCTTCCCGACGAGCCCTGGCTTTCGCAGGCCGAGGCGATTCTGGTCGGCCCCCTGCTCGCGGAGGTCGCCGCAGCCGGCGGCGAGTTCGCCTGGCGGGGCTACGACCGCAGGCTCGGCGAGGTCACCCGCCGGCTCGAACAGGTGGTTCCGCTCTCCGACCCGCCCGGCGCCTTCGAACTCCGGACCCTCGCCCACCCCGACGATCCGGCGCCGATGATCCAGCGGTTCGACTCCTCCGGGGCCTTGCTCGAGCGCCGCGATCCCGACGGCACCATCACCGTGCCCATTCCCCTCGAGGAATTGCGACGGCTGTGGACCCGCAAGGGACTGCCACTCGACTGATCCGCGACGAGCTGGGGCGAATTGCCGATCCGAAATCGCGAGCTTCCGCGTAGGGTGCACCGCAGGCGAGATCCCGCCTCCAATCCGTCCCGTCGCTCGAAGTCACGTCCATGCCCACCGCCACTGATCGAAGTCGACTGCTTCTGGGAATTCCGGTCTTCAATGAAGAGCGGTATCTCCCGCAGGTGCTCGCGCGGGTCCGGCGGTTCGCACGCGACATTCTCGTCGTCGACGACGGCTCGACCGATCGCACGCCCGAGCTGCTCGCCCAGCACCCCGTCGAGGTGATCCGCCACCGCGAGAATCGCGGCTACGGACGCTCGATGCGCGACATGCTCCGCGCTGCGACGCTCGACGGCTACGACTGGCTCATCGTGATGGACTGCGACGAGCAGCACGAGCCCGAGGCGATTCCCGAGTTCGTGCAGGCGATTGAAGAGGCCGATCGCGAAATCCATCCCGCCGATGTGGTCAGCGGGAGTC
>JAPOKA010000026.1 GCA_029977865.1 bacterium | reverse complement strand
GCTCCTCGCGCTCTACCTTCCCGCCGCGGACAGTTGGTGGACGCTCGGCAGCGACAACTGGTGGAGAGACCGGCAGTTTTCCGGCTCCTGGCCCGGCTTCCTGGTGGTGCTGACGCTGCTGTCGATGCTGGTGCCGATCACCCTGATCGATGCCAAGACCTACCTGATTCCCTTGTCGCTCACGTTGGTGGTGGCAGGGGCTGCGGCGGTGCTCTGGCCGCTCCAGACCACCTTGACCTTGGGATTCCGGGTGCCGCTGACGAGTCCGCCCACTCCGCTGCCGGTGCCGAGCGGAACGGCGGCGGCTGCTGCGTTTGGAGGGCTCGCTGGCGTGCTCGTCCTGACCGTGCTGCTTCGCAGGGGTTGGTGGAAGGCCTCCTTTGCAGACTACGACCAGTTCGTTCGCGAGGGCGAGACCCTCGGCGACTACCCCCATGCCCGTCGGGAGGCGCTTCGCGAGATCGTGCACCTGGTGCCCATCGCGGCGGGTCTTGCCATCGGCGCGGTGATCGGCGCGAGAGTGTGGGGTGGAGCCGCCCCGCCGGATTGGGTCGAGGCCCTCGCGGCAGTCTCGATCGGGTACCTCGTTGGCGGTGGAATGGTGTGGATCACCCGGATTCTCGGGACCTTGGCGGTTGGTCGCGAGGCGATGGGCCTCGGCGACGTTCACCTGCTCGCGGCGATCGGCGCTGCGCTGGGCTGGCACGACGCGGTGACGGTCTTCGTGGTGGCGCCGTTCTCGGGGATCGCGACCGCGGCGGTCCTGGGACTGGCCGGATGGGGCTGGTTCGGTGCCGGGGCTCGGGCGCTCGGCGGCAAGGCGAGGGAGATTCCCTACGGCCCGCACCTCGCCGTCGCGGCGGTGGCGGTGGTCTTCCTGCGCCCGGTGGTGGTCGAGGTGCGCGACATCGTGCTGCCGCCGGTTCCGGTTCGCTTTACAGAGCGCGCCGCCGCGGTTTCAATGCCGCGAGAGATCGGGACGGAGCCCGGGATCTCCTTCGACGGACCGGCGCATGAAGGTGCCGGCATGGCCGCGAGCTGAGGCTCGCAACGACGGAAAGGATGCCTTGAGCATGCGACGGACACGCGTGGTGATGGCGGCGATGGCGGCGACGGTGGTCTTCTTCGCGGGCTGCGATGCAGCCAAGAAGAAGGAATCCCTTCTGATGGACGAGAATGCGGGGTTGCGCGACCAGGTCACCGACCTGCGGGCGCAGCTTGACGATTCGGAGGCGCAGCGACGCAGCCTCGAATCGCAGAACGCCCAGTTGCGCGGCGAGATCGGCACCCAGGCCAGTCGCATGCCGGCCGGCTTCGCCTCGGGTCTCGAGGGCGTCACCATCGAAGGTCGCGCCGGCGAGATCGTGGCGGTGATCGAGGGTGACGTGCTCTTCGACTCTGGATCGACCAACCTGAAGTCCAACGCCAAGCAGACCCTCGAGCGGCTTGCGGGCCAGATCAAGCAGCAGTTCCCCAACAGTGCGATCCGGCTTGTCGGCTTCACCGACACCGACCCGATTCGCAAGAGCAACTTCCCGAGCAACTACCACCTCGGATTCCAACGGGCCTACGAGGTCGGGCAGTTCCTTTCGTCGAAGGGCCTTTCGGCGAAGAACATGTCCTACACGAGCTTTGGCCCGGAGATGCCGCGGGAGACCAAGGCCAAGTCGCGGCGGGTCGAGGTGGCCATCGTCACCGACTGATTCGTTCGCCGACTCCAACTCGTCTTTTCTCCGCACGACCCGCCGACACCGGCGGGTCGTGTGCGTTGTGGCGGCATACGAGGCGGAAGCGAGGGTCGATTCGGTGAGCGCACGGCGGGCCAGAGGCATGCGGTCCACAGAGACGTTGGTGCGCGGTCGGGCGGTGGTTCCGTTCGCGCGGTCCACAGTTTCGCGTGCGGCCGGGCGATGGTGCAGCTGCCGCGGCCTGCCGTGCACCGCGGGCGTCCTCGCCCGCCCGGTCCTTTGCGATTCGGAACACGCGTCCGGCTAGAACGAGACCCCGATCCCTTCCTCGCGAATCTTGTCGAGCAGCAACTCGACCTTGCGAAGGGTCGCTTCGAGGCGTTGCGCCGAGTCGACGAGGCTCTTGTAGAGATCGGGATTGTTGAGCAGCTGCCCGATGGTGCCTTCGCCTTCGGCAGCCAGCGTGGCAAGGCTCCGCATTCGCTCGAGCAGCAGGCTCGCGCCATCCGCCACTGGCTGCAGGGTCGCCACGACTTCGCCCGCACGGGCATCGAGGACTTCGACGGCGCGGCCAGCCTCCTCGGAGAGCGATCCGGCGAGGTTCGCATAGGCGTCGACGGCATTGGTAGCGTGCTCGACGAAGACGTTCGCTCGCCAGATCGCGCTGCGGAGATCGGCTTGCAACTGTTCGTCGCCGAGCCAGCCCGAGGCGAGCACCATCGCGGCCCGGGCTTCCGCGAGGGTCTCATTCAGTCGCACGACCGTGAGTCGCAGGTTCGCGGTGCTGTCGGGAGCGTCGGGATCGATCGGCCCGAGCATGTCGTTGAGCTGCTGGCCGACTTGGGTGTAGGTGCGGGCGAGGGTGCGCAGTTCCTCGAACGACTCCGCGAACCCGGCGAGTCGCTCGTCGATCACCGCCGCGATCGTCTCCTCGAGGCCACCGGCGCGGCCGACGATGAGGGGCGGCGGATCCTGGGGCAGCATCGCGGTGCCGGGCTCGTAAGGCAGGGGGATTCGCAGCGAAAGGCGGGCGCCGCCGCCGAGCAGCCCTGCCTCGACATGCGCGGTCACCGTCGCCGGGAGTCGCACCGAGCGGTCGATGTTGGCCCGCACGAGCACCGGTCGCTCCGGATCGGTCGGGGGATCGACGAGCTCGATCGTGCCGACTTCGCCGACCGGCACTCCGTTCAAGGTGACGACGCTTCCGACCCGCAGGCCCGCCGCTTGGTCGAAGGCGACCATGACCGCGTGCCGAGACGCGACGACGCCGGTGAGCTCGCCGTAGAGAAGCAGCAGCGCCGCGAGCCCGGCAAGGGCGCCGATCCCGGCGAGGCCAGTCAAGAGATCCTTGAGTCGGGTGGACATGGGGTGCGGATCGCTGCGATCGCGGTCAGTCTCTCAGTTTTTCTCGTCCGGTGCGAGCGACGTCGCGGAGTGTTCGTCGATCGCGAGGCTCGCGAGGTCCTCCGCCGAGGCCTCGCCACGAAGAAATCTGCCCACCACCGGGTGGTCGCTGTCGCGGAAGGCCGAGGGCGGCGCGTCGAGCACGACCTTGCCTTCGTGCAGCATGACCATCCGATCGGCGACCTTGAAGGCGCTGGCGAGGTCGTGGGTCACCACGATGCTGGTGACTCCGAGGGTCCGCTGCAGTCGGAGGATCAGTTCGTTGATGAGATCGGCGCGGATGGGGTCGAGACCGGTGGTCGGTTCGTCGTAGAGGACCACCTCCGGCTTCAGGACGATCGCTCGCGCCAGTGCTGCTCGCTTCTGCTGCCCGCCCGAGAGCTGCGACGGCATGCGATCGACGAGGTCGCCGAGGCCCACCAGGCGAAGCGACGCCCCCACGCGGCGTCCGATCTCGAGGTCGTCGGTCATGCCAGCCTCGCGCATGGGAAAGGCCACGTTGTCGAAGACCGAGAGCGAATCGAAGAGCGCGCCTTGCTGGAAGAGGTAGCCGATCCGGCGTCGGATCGGCGAAAGGGCCGACTCGGAGAGGCGGTCGAGGCGGGTCGAGCGGAAGCTGACGCTGCCTGCGTCGGGGCGGAGCAGTCCGACGAGAAGCTTCAGCAGAACCGACTTGCCGGTGCCGCTCGGCCCGAGGACGACGGTGGTCTGGCCGGGGAAGAAGTCGAGGTCGATCCCGCGCAGCACCTCGAGGCGTCCGAACGACTTGGTCAACCCCCGCGTCGAGATGACGGCGTCGGCGGGCGAGGTGACGTCGGAGAGCGGCATGCTTCTATCATCGCGGCAGTGACCGAGTCGAGGCAAATCTCCACCCTGCATCGAGACCGCGCCTTCGACATCGAACGGATCGCATGGATCGGCCGCGAAGGCCGGTCCCTCGAAAAGGTGGTCGTGCGGCACCACGGGGCGGTGGCGGTGGTGCCGGTGCTCGCAGATGGGCGTCTGGTGCTGATTCGCAACTACCGCATCACCCTCGAGAGTTGGCTGCTGGAGTTCTGCGCCGGCGGCATCGGCCGCGGCGAGGCTGCGGAGGCGGCCGCGCGGCGCGAGCTGGCCGAGGAGACCGGATACCGGGGCGGTCGCTTCGAGCGGCTGGGCGAGTTCTTCACCACCCCCGGCTTCACCGACGAACGGATGCAGGTCTTCGTGGCCCGCGACCTCGAGGCCGGCGAGGCCCGCCTCGAGCCCGACGAGCGGATCGAGGTGGCGGTGTTCAGCGCCGATGAAGTGGGGGAGAAGATCGCGAGCGGTGAGATCCGCGACGGCAAGACCATCGCGGCATTTCACCTTTGGTGTCTCCGCGGGGGGCTCGCGCCATGATCGGTCGAGGTTCTGGCGGGCCCACTGGCCAGTGGGAGCGAGGCGACGGAAGCGAACGCTTCCGCTGGATCGAGCGCCCGTTCTCCTGGTCGATTCCGCTTGGTCGCCTCGCGGGGATCGAGGTGCGGATGCACCTCTTGCTGCCGCTCTTCATCGGCGTGGAGTTGCTTCGGTCGTGGCTTGGCAACACCGCCTTGGGACCGACTCCCACCGCGATGGCCCTCGGGTTCCTGGTGCTCTCGGTGCTGCTGCACGAGTTCGGCCACGCCTTCGCCTGCCGATGGGTCGGTGGCCGCTGCAACGAGATCCTTCTTTGGCCGCTCGGCGGTCTGGCTGCCTGCTCGCCGCCACCCGGATGGCAACGCCGGCTTGTGGTCCACCTCGGGGGTCCGGCGGTGAACCTCGCGATCCTTCTCATGGCCGCGGCGGCGCTCGCGGCAAGCGGGTACTCATTGCGGGTGGCGATCCCCAACCCGCTCGATCCGGTCACCGGCTTCACGATCGCCGGCGGCGGCGGGTGGGCGGCGGCGGTGCACCTCTTGGCGTGGGTGAACTCGGTGCTGCTGGCGATCAACCTCGTTCCGCTGCCGCCGCTCGATGGCGGAGCCGCGGTCGAAGCGATCGCGTTGCGGCGCCGGACCACCGCAGAGGCGGTGATCCTGGCCGCTCGCGTCGGCTACGTCGCCGCGATCGGCCTCGCGGTGGTCGGATTGCTCGCCGATCAACTGGTGCTGCTGGTGCTGGCGGCGGTGGGGGCGCTGTGGTGCCACCAGCGGTGCCAGCAGATTCGCCACGCCGAGGCGATGGGAGAGGCAGAGGAAGGGAGCTTCCTCGAGCGGCTCGAGCGATCGCGGCAGCGAGATGAAGCCGAGGAACGTGAAGCGGCGCGGGAAGAGGCCTCGCGGCTCCGCGAGGAGCGCGAGCAGGCGGAGCGGCAGGCGGAGGTCGATCGCGTGCTCGACAAGATTCGACGAGAAGGTCTCGACCGGCTCACCGCCGCAGAGCGGCGGGTTCTGGAGCGCGAGACCCGTCGTCAGCGGGATGGCAAGCGCTGATCGCAGGCTCGCTCGGCCTCACCGCTACACTCCCGACCCGCCAGCGCTCACCATGGGATTCGCAGACCGAGACTATCTCCGCGACGCTCAACGGTCCGCACCGCGGCCGTCGGGAATGTCGGCGTGGTCGGTGACCACCTGGATCATCGTGGTCTGCTGCGCGGTCTTCGTCCTCGACGGCTTCCTGCCGCGGGCGCGGATCATGATCCAGAACGATCTCGAGGCGAATCCGGCGCTGCGGGAGCTGCGAGAGGAGAACTTCGCCTTCGGTCCGCTCGAACGGCGCGGTCCCTACGAGGTGCATCGGCTGGTGTTCCTCAAGCAGACCGGGCAACCGGTCGGGCAACAGATCTTCGCCGAGGCACCGCTGCTCAAGAGCTGGCTGCAGTTCTCGACCGGAAGCGCCTTGATCTACTTCTCTCCGAGCACCGGCCTGACCGGCGGCGAGGTCTGGCGATTCCTCGGCTTTCAGTTCCTGCATGCGGACCTGAGCCATCTGATGTTCAACATGATCGGCCTCTACTTCTTCGGGCCGATCGTCGAGCGCTACCTCGGCGGCAAGCGCTACCTCGCCTTCTATCTCCTTTGCGGCGCGTGCGGCGCGTTCCTCTATCTGCTGCTCAATGCCGGCGGCATCGCCGCGTCGATGATGTTCGGTCCGGACTTCCGCATTCCGGGGCTGCTCTTCAACAATCCGTTCACGCCGCTCGTCGGTGCCTCGGCCGGCGTCTTCGGGGTGATCATGGCTGGCGCCTTCCTGGTCCCGAACCTTCAGGTGCTGCTCTTCTTCGTGCTGCCGATGCGGCTGGCCACTCTCGCCTACGCTCTGGTCGCGGTAGCGATCGTGACCATCCTGATGCAGGGCAGGAACGCCGGCGGCGAAGCGGCCCACCTCGGCGGGGCCATCGCCGGCTTCTACCTCGTCCGACACCATCACCTGCTGCATGACCTGCTCGACAAGCTGGGTCGTTTCGATCCCAGCAGCGATCAGTTCTTCCTGCGGCGGCACGGAGGTCGGCGTCCGACCGACCTCGCCGAGGTCGATCGGGTGCTCGACAAGATTCAACGATCGGGTCTCGCGAGCCTCAGCGAGCGCGAGCGAAAGGTGCTCCGCAACGCCTCGCGAGGCCGCTGACGTCCGCCATGGCGGTACGGCTCGACATCCTCGCGGAGTGCTCGACGAACCACGCTCGGCTCGGGCGCCTGATCACGCCGCACGGCGAGGTCGAAACCCCGGTCTTCATGCCGGTCGCGACGGCAGGCTCGATCAAGGGGGTCTGGCCCGACCAGGTGCGGGCGATCGGGGCGTCGATGATCCTCGGCAACGCCTATCACCTGCTGCTGCGGCCGGGATCGAAGCGGGTCGCGGCGATGGGCGGGCTGCACCGGTTCATGCGCTGGGACGGCCCGATCCTGACCGATTCCGGGGGATACCAGGCCTTCTCGATGGCCAACCTGCTCTCGGTCGACGAGGGTGGTTTCACCTTTCGGTCGATCATCGACGGACGTTCGATCCGCCTCGGGGCCGCGGAGTGCATGGAGGTGCAGAACGATCTCGGTGCAGACGTGATCATGCCGCTTGACGACTGTCCCCCCGCGGGCGCCGATCCGGCGCGGCTGCGGCTGGCCCTCGACCGCACCCACCGCTGGCTTGGAGAATGCGTCAGGCACCATGCCCGACCGCACGATCAGGCACTTTTCGGGATCGTGCAGGGAGGGGTCGACTCCGTCCTCCGTGAAGAGTCGCTCGCGGCGGTGACCGCCTTCGATCTCCCCGGCTACGCGATCGGAGGGGTCGCGGTGGGAGAGGGAACCGAGGCGATCCACCAGACCGTCGCGGCGGTTGCGCCGAGGCTCCCTCGCGATCGCCCCCGGTACCTCATGGGGGTGGGATACGAACGAGATCTCGTCGCCGCGGTCGCAGCTGGCGTCGACATGTTCGATTGCGTGCTGCCGACCCGGAACGGCCGCAACGCCCGGGTCTTCACCCGATTCGGGCCGCTCAACCTTCGCAACGCCTGCCACGCCGAGGATCCGGGCCCGATCGAGCCCGGCTGCGACTGCCCGGGGTGCGGCGGGGGCTTCAGCCGGGCCTACCTGCGGCACCTCTTCCTCGCCGGGGAAATGCTCGGGCCGATCATCGCATCCGTCCACAACCTCCGGCACTACCAACGCCTCATGCTGGACATCCGACGGGCGATCTCGGAAGATGCGTGGTCTTCCCTCGAGGCGGGCTGGCCGGTGCTGGCAACCGCCTGATCCGACCGCGCCGACCGTCCCTCCCGGCCCTTTCGAGCCCACCCCCCATGCCTGCAACGGATCCTTCCTCGACACCCATCCTGATCGCGCTGCAGGGCATGCCCGCCGAGCCAGGCGCCGCGCCCTCCGCGGCCACCACCGCCGCGCCGGGAGCCGCAGCCAACGGCGCCGCGGCACCGCCGGATCCGGGCTTCAACATGCTGCTCTTCATCCTGCCCATCCTGGTGCTGATGGTGGTCTTTTCCGCCATGGCCCAGCGCAAGGAGAAGAAGCGACGCGAAGCCCTGCTCTCCTCGGTCAAGAAGCACGACCGGGTGGTCACCACCGGCGGCATCATCGGCTCGGTGGTCGAGACCTCCGCCGACACCGTGGTGCTGCGGGTCGACGAGAACTCGAACGTTCGCATGACCTTCTCCCGCTCGGCGGTGCAGCAGATTCTCAAGGAGGCGCCGCAGGCGCCGGAGTGACCCATCCGGCCGGCGGGGATGGTCCCCGCGATGCCGGCCGCGACCTCCTCGACCACCCCCA
The DNA here is from genome assembly GCA_029977865.1 of bacterium. Lineage (GTDB taxonomy): Bacteria > Planctomycetota > Phycisphaerae > Phycisphaerales > SM1A02 > VGXO01. The sequence goes on along the minus strand of JAPOKA010000026.1, from coordinate 31,547 downwards.
TGTCCAGCAGACTTCTTCTCAAGTTCCTTCTCATCGCGGCGATCGCCGCGGTCTGTCTCCTCGAGATCTTCCCGGTCGAGCGCCAGATCCGCCTCGGCAAGGACCTTCGCGGCGGCGTCAGCCTCACCTACTCGGTCCGCGTGCCCGAGGATGCATCCTCCGACGAGGTCATCGCCCAGGTGATCGACGTGCTCAAGCAGCGCGTCAATCCGCAGGGCGTCCTCGACATCTCGATGGAGCCGCAGGGCGGCGATCGCATCGAAGTGGTGATGCCGTTGCCCAACCCCGAAGTGCGGGCATTGCAACTGACCTTCCGCGCGGCTCTCGAAGAGGTGCTCGATTGCACCAACATTCGCCCCGGTGAACTCGATGCCTCCCTCTCGCGGGGCGACCTCGCAACCGCCCACGCCTGCCTCGCAGACGCCGCGACCCTGACTTCGCTGCAGGGGGAGTTCGACGCCCTCCGAGCTGCGAGGCTCGAATTGCAGGAGGCCAGTCTCGCGCAGGCCGACCCCGCCGCGATCTCCGCAATCGAAGATCGCATCGTCGATTCGGAGATCCGTCTCGATCGCCTGCGAGCTCGGGTGCTGCGTCCGCTGCCGGAGTCGCGGATGCTGCGGATTCTCGCCCTCGAGACCACCGGACGTCCAACCCTCGACAGTGCGGGCAACCGCATGACCGGCCCCGACGGGGAAGTGCTGCGCGATCCATCGCCTCGAGCGGAAGCCCTCACCGGACTGGCCGCCGAGTTCCCAGGCCAGGCCGAGCGACTCGACACGCTCGTCGCCGCCTACGACGCCTACGCGGCGCAGCGAACCGGTCTCGACGATCCCGAAGACCTCAAGCGACTCCTTCGCGGTGCCGGTGTGCTCGAGTTCCGAATCGCGGTCGATCCCCGCAATCCCGAGGGGGTCAACATCGACCTGATGCGCGAGCAGCTCGCCGAGCGCGGCCCGCGCAACACCGACAGCCTGGTCTCGCAGTGGTTCGAGATCCACGACCTCAAGCAGTGGTACGAGGACGACGCCCAGCTCGCGGCGCTGCAGAGCGACCCCGTCGCCTACTTTGGCCGCCGCAACCTCGCCGTCGGCGAGCGCGACGGTCGGTACTACATCCTTCTCTACACCACGCCGGCAAAGAGCCTCACCCACGGCGGCGAGCGCCCGTGGTCGATTCGCAGCGCCTTCCGCACCCGCGACGAACTCGGCCGTGTGGCGGTCGGATTCAGCATGGATCAGGGCGGCGCCGCCGCGCTTGGCCGCCTGACCGGCCCCAACGTCAGCCAGAACATGGCGATCGTGCTCGACGAGAAGGTCTACGGCGCCCCGACGCTGCAGAGCCGCATCTCCAACTCCGGGCAGATCACCGGCAGCTACGGCGAGGAGGAGATCAACTACCTCATTCGCGTGCTCGCGGCGGGCGCTCTCGAGGCGAGGCTCAGCCCCGAGCCGATCGCCACGAGCGTGCTCGGCCCCTCGATCGGCCGCGACAACCTCATCATCGGACTCGAGGCGGTCGGCCTCTCGGTGATCGTGGTCGCGGTGATCATGATCGTCTACTACTTCTTCGCCGGGTTCGTTGCCGACCTCGCGCTGCTGCTCAATGCCATCATCATCTTCGGAGTGATGGCGATGATCGACGGCACCTTCACCCTGCCGGGTCTCGCCGGCATCGCCCTCACCATCGGCATGGCGGTTGATGCCAACGTGCTCATCTACGAGCGCATTCGCGAGGAGCTGGTCAATCATGGCGAGAAGCTGCGCGATGCGGTGCGGCTGGGCTACGCCAAGGCGCTTAGCGCCATCCTCGACGGCAACATCACCAACCTCATCGTCTGCTTCGTGCTCTACCAGACCGCCGCGACCGAGGTGAAGGGCTTTGCCCTGACGCTTTCGATCGGCGTGCTGGCGACGCTGTTCTCGGCACTCTTCGCGACCCGGGCCGTCTTCGAGGTCTACACCGACGTCCTGAAGATCAAGAAGCTGCCGATGCTCGCGACGGTGATTCCTGCGATCCACCGGCTGCTCGAGCCGCGGCTCGACTGGGTGCGGTGGCGAACGGTCCTCGTTCCGGGCAGCGCGATCCTCGCGGTGCTGGGGCTGGTGCTCTTCATCGGCACCGGCCGCGACATGCTCGAAACCGAGTTCCGCGGCGGCGTCAGCCTCACCATGACCACCCGCAGCGACGACGGCGTTCCGCGGCTGCTCGAACGCGCCGCGGTGCAGCAGCGAATCGAAGCCCTCGGCGAAGAGTTCGCGAGCGACCCCGTGCTCGCGCAACTCGCCTCCGCCAAGGTGCTCACGGTGGGTGAGGTGGCGGTCGGTGCCGGAGCGTCGAGCTTCACCATCAAGGTCGCCAACCCGCCCATGGCCGGCGACGACGAAGCCATCACCGCGGCGATCGTGGCGGCGGTGGTCGAGGAGTTCGGCGACGATCTCGACGTGGTGCGGCCGGTCACCTTTGCCGGTGCCGGTTCGGGTCTGCACGCCGATCGGACCTTCCCGATCGAGCGAGCGACCCTCGCGGAGACGATTCGCCGCGACTCCGCCCCGTCCACCAGCGTCGAGGACTTCCGCGGCGGCGTGGCGGTGGTGATCGACGATCTCGATCCACCCTTGACCGTCGACGACGCCACGATGCGCATCGACCGCATGCGCACCCAGCCCGACTACGCCTCGTCGGCAGGCCGCCGATTCGAGGTGGTGGGCATGGATCCGGTCAATCCCACCAACCCCGGGGCCGGATATCGCAGCCTCGCGGTGCTGGTGGACGACCCCAACCTCAATGCCTTCGAGGTCGAGTTCGACACCTGGGACCGCGAACTTGCGGCGGAGGAGTGGGCGCTCGTCGATGCGGCGCTGACTCGCCCGGCGAGCCTCGATCAGGTGAGCAGCTTTTCGCCCAAGGTGGCGGAGAACCTTGCCGCGAGCGCGGTGGTCGCGGTCATCCTCAGCTTGCTGGGCATGCTCATCTACATCTGGGTGCGATTCGGCTCGCTGCGGTACTCGACGGCGGCGATCGCGGCCCTTTGCTTCAACGTCTGCATGTGCCTGGGCGCGCTCGCGCTCTCGCTGCGGCTCGCGCCGACGGTCTTCGGATCCAGCATCCGCCTCGAGGAGTTCCGCATCGACCTGAACGTCGTGGCCGGACTCCTGACCATCATCGGCTACAGCCTCAACGACACCATCGTCATCCTCGACCGCATCCGCGAGAACCGAGGCAAGCTCAGCTACGCCTCGCGAAGCGCGGTGAACCTCGCCATCAACCAGACCTTCAGCCGAACGGTGCTGACCTCCGGCACCACCATCGTGACCGCGGCGATCCTCTACTGGCTCGGCGGCACCGGCATCCGGCCGTTCGCGTTCACCTTCCTGATCGGCCTGCTCGTGGCGACCTACAGCTCGGTGGCGATCGCAGCGCCCTTGGTGTGGGATCGACGCAAGGCCGGACGGCCCGAGCCGGACGCCTCCAAGGCGGAGTCGAGCCAGATCGTTCCCGCCTGAAGATGCGTCACGCAGATCCCCGTCGCCACGATCGCTCCTATCGCCGGGTGGCGCCCGCCGCCCGAAGCGGCATGGCTTCCTCGCTCTCGCGCGGGGCGAGGGTGCTGCTGGTGCTGAGTTTCCTCGCGTTCGTGCTCGTGGGCAGCTATTACGCCTGGGTCGGGCCCGAGCCCGAGCCGCGGGCCGATGCCGCACCACTGGTGGTGGTCGAGCCCGCGGAGACTGCGACTCCCGAACTGGAGCCGGTGCGACTTCCCGAGCCGCAGACAAGGCCGGCGTCCTCCGAGGTGGCGGACGCTCCTGGCGTGATCGACGCGGAATCTCCAGTGTCGGTGACGCCGGCGGTCGAGGTGGTGGTCGAGACGATCCCGACTCCGACGTCGGTCGGTGAGCCGCTGCCGCCCGAGGGAGTGATCGAAGTACTGCCGAACGAGGCGCCGGAAGTGCTCGGCACGGAGGTCGAAGCGCCCGAAGCAGGTCGGCCGAAGACGCACCGGGTCCGCGAGGGCGAGACGCTCTCCGCGATCGCCGCGATCCACTTCGGGGACTCTGCGGCGTGGCCGCGCATTCTCGCGGCGAATCCCGGCGTAGACGCAGACCGCCTCGCGGTCGGGACCGAACTGCTGATTCCCACGACGAACGAGTCCGATCCAGATCCGCCGCCAGCCTCCGAAAGCCCGACGGTTGCCCCTGCGGCGACGAGCCCTCGGGTGCACGTGGTTGCCACGGGCGAGACACTGACTTCGATCGCACGCGCACTCTGGGGCGACGGCAGCCTGTGGCAGCGGCTCTACGAGCAGAATCGCGCGCTCATCGGCGCGGATCCTGGCGCCCTTGCGGTGGGAATGCGTCTGGTGGTGCCCGAGTCCAAGTCGCCCTAAGGTTCCGCTCGCATCGGCTTCGACGTCGATCCGCTCCGGCAACTCGCTCGACTGCATTGGACCCGAGCCCCGCTGTCGGCGACGATGGAGGTTCGTCTCGCCTGCGAGTGATCGAGTCGCCGATTCGATTCTGATTCGTCGGTCATTCCCAGAGACATCACCTCGCCGATGCGGGCCTGCTTTCATCCCGACTACGAGACCCCGCTGCCGGAGGGCCATCCCTTTCCCATGCGGAAGTTCTCGCTGCTCCGCGAGATCGTCGAACGCGAGGGACTCTGTCGCGGCGACGAGATCGTCGAGCCCGAGGAGGCGGGGGAGCCGCTGCTCGCGACCGTGCACTCGGCGGAGTACCTGACCTCGCTGGCCGGCTCTCGACTCTCCCGCGAGGCGGAGCGGCGGCTGGGATTGCCGTGGTCGCCGCGGCTGTGGAGGCGGAGCCGGCTCGCGGTCTCCGGCACCCTGCTCGCGGGGGAGATGGCTCTCGCCGATGGAATCGCCGCCAACCTTGCGGGCGGGACCCATCATGCGCTGCCGGACGCGGGCGAGGGATTCTGCGTGCTCAACGACATCGCGATCGCGATCAAGGAGCTGCGCCGCCGCGGCCTCGCTCGACGGCATCTCGTGGTCGATCTCGACGTGCATCAAGGCAACGGCACCGCGGCGTGCCTGCGCGACGATGCCGAGAGCTTCACCTTTTCGATGCACGGCGAGCGGAACTTCCCGCTGCGAAAGGAGCGTTCCGACCTCGACGTGGGCCTGCCCGACCATACCGGGGACGTGCAGTACCTCGACTTGCTGTCTCGTCATCTGCCTGAGGCGATCGAGCGCAGCCGGCCGGAGTTGTGCTTCTACCTTGCCGGAGTCGACGTGGTGGTGGGCGATCGCTACGGGCGGCTCGCACTCACCCGCGAGGGCCTGCGCGAGCGAGAGCGTTTCGTGCTGAGTCGGCTTCGCGAGGCGGGGGTGCCGATCGTCCTGCTGCTTGCCGGCGGCTATGCGCGAACCCCCGAGCTCACCGCCGATCTGCACGCCACCGTGCATCGGGTGGCATGCGGCCGATGAAGGTCACTCCTCGTCGACGGTGAGGGGCACGAAGGAACGCGAACCCGACCAGCGGCTTGGGAACATCGGCGCGTCGGCCTCGGTGAGCGGCTCGAGCTGGTCGAACCAGGTCGCCTTGGGATCGAACTTGGCGAAGAAGGGCTGACGAACCAGGTCCGGACGACGGCACTGGAGGTACTGCAGGATGAACGCCTTCTCGTCGCCGACCTCGCGCACGCCGACGATGTGCACCTTGCCGGGCCAGGCCGACATCGATGGGCCACGCACCGTGCGTGCGATTCCGGAGACCCCCGCGTAGGCCTCCCGGAAGAGATCCCAGCAGCGGACGAGGGGAATCTCGAAGTAGCGCTTCGCACCGGTGTCGCGCTCGACGAACATGTAGTAGGGGATGCAGCCGAGGCGGACGCCGTCACGCCAGAGTTCCTGCCAGACCGCGGCATCGTCGTTGACGCGGCGGATCACCGGACTCTGCATGCGGATGTTGGCGCCGGTGTTGCGGATGCGCCGCACCGCCTCGCGGGCGACTTCGGTCGAGAACTCGACGGGATGCGAGTAGTGACCCATCACCGAGAGGGTTCGGCCGCTCTCCACGATCGCTTCGAAGGCGGAGAGGAGCTCGTCTGCATCGGGATCGGTGACGTAGCGCTGCGGCCAGTAGGCAAGGCTCTTGGTGCCGATGCGGATGGTCTGGATGTGCTCGAGGCGAGGATCACTGACGATCGCATCGATGTAGCGACGGAAGATCTCCGACTTCATCACCATCGGATCGCCGCCGGTGAAGAGCAGGTCGGAGATCTCCTCGTGCTCTGCGAGGTAGCGGGTGAGCAGCTCGACATCGTTGGAGCGGAAGCGGAGATCCTCCTCGCCGACGAACTGCGCCCACCGGAAGCAGAAGGTGCAGTAGGCGTGGCAGGTCTGCCCTTGGGAGGGGAAGAAGAGCAGCGTCTGCGGATACTTGTGCTGGACGCCGGGAACCACCTCGCCGTCGAGCGTCGGGACATTGTCGGTTTGCTGTCCCGCGGGGTGAGGATTGAGTTCGCGGCGAATCCTGCTGACCGCCTGCTTGAGCACGGCGGGATCGACTTCGTCGGCGAGCAGGTCGCGGATCTCCTCGAAGTGCGTTGGCTCGAGCATGCCTCGCTGCGGGAACGTCAACTGGAAGATGGGATCCTGGGGCACCCGCGACCAGTCGATCAGTTCCTCCATCACGTAGCGATTGGTCCGGAAGGGGAGCACCCTCGCCACCACCTCGATCGCCTCCCGAAGTTCCGCGTCGAGGGTCTGCCACTCCGGGCACTTGCCGATGTTGGAGAGGGTCACGGGGCTGTAGCGAGCGGAGAGGTCGGGGGCGTGGATCAAGGGAACTCCTTCGAGGCGGTTGCTCGCGGCGATGGCACCGCCGCGGGAGGCGGCGATCTCACCAGCCGTCCCAGCGGCCGAGTGTGTTTGGAAGTCCCGTTCCGGCGGGAACTTCCCAGGATGTGTTCGACTCGACCCGCTGCCTCAGCGGCTACGGGCCTCCACCGCCAAGCACCCTCGGAGAGGCGCAGGGCAGTTCGGTCTTGAGGCATGGAACCCCCTTCGTCCGCTCGAGTCAAGCCGTCGACGAGGCTGGTGAGCAGCAGCGGATGCGTCCGATACCCTTAAACCGGCGTTTTGATCCGCTTGCTCGCCCCACAGCGTGTTCATGAATGCACTTGAACCCAACGCGGCTCGCCTGATCGAGGCCTTTTCCCGGCCTGCGAGGGTGATCCTCGTCGCTGCGATCGCGGCCGCGCTGGCCGCCAACGGCCTCGCCCTCGCGATCCCGTTCATGGAGATCCACGAGCTGCTGCAGCCAGACGAGGTCTACGAACTTCCCGCAGCCGTGGTGATGATGTGGAAGAGCGGACTTGAAGTGGTGGCCGTCCTCATCGTCTTCTTCTCGATCTGCTTTCCCTTCGCCAAGCTGATCGGATTGACGATCGCGCTGCTGGTTCGATGGAAGGACCCGTCTCGTCGCGGCCGCTTCGTGCGACTGCTCGCCGAGCTGGGGCGATGGTCGCTGCTCGACGTCTTCGTGGTGATGCTGCTGATGGTGCTGGCGAGCGGGCAGTGGGTGGTGAGCACCGACGTGAAGCCGGGGGTCTATCTCTTCGTGAGCGCCATCGGCACCGCGATGATCCTCTCCGAGGTGGTGGCCCGGCGGACCGAGGCACGTTCGGCCGTGCCGACCTCGTCAGCGCGGACGGTGGCGTGGAAGCGGTTGGGGTGGTTCGGCCGCCTCGGGCTTCCCGCGATCATTCTCGCATCGGCCGCGACCCTCTCCGTCGCGGTGGCCTTGCCCGTTCTCAAGATCCATCAGTTCATGCTGCACGGCAACGCCTACAGCGTGATCTCGTCCGTCGAGACCTTGTGGAAGGACCACGAGGTCGTGTTCGCGGTGATCATGACCGCCTTGTTGGGAGTGCTGCCCACGCTGCGACTGCTCGCACTGGCCGCAGCCTTTCTGCTGCCGCTGCGGGAACCGGCCCGACGCACCCTCCTCGACCTCGCGACCCTCGCGCGACGCTGGGCCGGCATCGAGGTCTTCGGCCTGGCGCTGATGCTGGTCCTGCTCGAGGGGCGGTCGCTCATCAAGACCGAGATCGAGGCGGGAGCCTGGGTGCTGCTCGGCGCGATCGTGGTCTACACCGGTCTCACCCTCGCCGTTTCGAAGGCGGTGCGAGCGATCGACGCGGCTTCGGCGTAATCTCTCGCCCATGAGAACGCTTCGCGCCCTCTTCGGAGGCATCCTCGACTACGCCGGGCTCTTTCCCCCGGCGACTCTCGACATGGCGCCGATGGTGCGTCGGTATGCCAAGGCGGTGACCGGACCCGAGTCGTGGTTCATGGGACGGGTGATCGTCCCGGTCTCTCGCCTCAAGGAGTTCGAGGAAGCGTCTCGCGGGTTGCTTCCGGTGACCAAGGACGCGCTCAACGCCCCGGTCTGGCGACTGAGCGCTCTGGCGCCGCCGCTCTGGGAGGAACAGCTCGACCGGGCGCTCGACGCCATCGACGGCTTCAATGAACGCCACGCCGACTCGCTCGACGGTGCCGCGGTGATCGACACCCTCGAGTGCAAGGTGGGTTCGAGCGAACAGATCGACGAGGCCCTCGACCGGATTCCGGAGGAGCTCTTTCCCTACTTCGAGCTGCCGGTCTTCAAGGATGTGCGGGGCATGGTGGCCTCGATGGCCGGACTCGACGCCGGGGCCAAGGTCCGCACCGGTGGCGTGACCGCCAAGGAGCACCCGACCACCGAACAGCTCGCGGATTTCATCGCCGCCTGCGCCGGTGCCGAGGTGCCGTTCAAGGCGACCGCCGGGCTGCATCACCCCTTGCGAAACCACAACGCCGCGGTTCCGGCCGATCAGTTCGGGTGTGTCGGGATCATGCTCGCCGCAGCGCTGCTGTGGACCGACCGCATCGAGCCGGGGCAGGTTGCGGAGATGCTCGAAGACCGCGATCCCGCGTCGTTCCGGTTCGACAGCGAGAACGCCTCGTGGCGAGGACATCGCCTCTCGCACGCAGAGCTGCTCACCGCGCGAGAGCGGTTTGCCCATGCGTTTGGCTCCTGTTCGATCGACGAGCCGCTTGCGGACCTCGAGGCGCTGGGATGGCTTTCGAAGTCCTCGTCGGCGAGCAAGGAGGCTTCGCGTGCCTGAGCACTCCTTGAAGACCTGGCGGCCGGGACTTGCCCGCGATGCCTGGCCCGCGGAGCTCGCGGCGAGTCTCGACCCGGCGCTCGAGAGCTTCGTCGACTCCGCCAATCGTCCCGGCACCGACTTCCCCATCCAGAACCTTCCCTTCGGAGTCGGGCGATTTGGCGAGGGAGAATCGCGGATCCTCATCGCGATCGGCGACGAGGTTCTCGACCTGCGGGCGTGCGTTGAACTCTCGCTGCTCGAAGCGCTCCCGGGACCGATTCGCTGTGCCTTATGCGCGGACGCCCTCAACGATCTGCTGCGACTGGGCCGGCCCGCATGGTTGGCGGTGCGGAGCGCAGCCTCTCGCCTGCTCTCGAAAGATGAACCGAGACTGCGCGATCACCCCGAGCGCACACGGATGCTGAGATCTCGCGGCGATGCGTGCTTGGGAGTGCCCGCGCGGGTCGGCGACTACACCGACTTCTACGCCTCGATTCACCACGCCACCAACGTGGGTTCGATGTTCCGTCCCGACAATCCGCTGATGCCCAACTGGAAGCACCTTCCGGTGGGTTACCACGGGAGAGCCAGCTCGCTGCTCGCGAGCGGAACGGCGATTCGCCGACCCTTCGGCCAGACCATGCCTGCCCACGCCACCACGCCTCAGTGGGGGCCCTCGAAGCTGCTCGACTACGAACTCGAGATCGGATTCCTCGTGGGTCCGGGCAACGACCTCGGGTCGCGCATCCCGATCGGAGATGCGATCGACCATCTCTTCGGGGTGTTGATCGTCAACGACTGGTCGGCCCGCGACGTGCAGGGGTGGGAGTACCAGCCGCTCGGCCCGTTCAATGCCAAGAACTTCGCCACCAGCATGAGCCCGTGGGTGGTGACCTTCGAGGCGTTGGCGCCATTCCTCGCTCCCGGCCCGCCGCGAGAAGCGGGGGCCCCGCAGCTGCTCGAGTATCTGGTGCGGCCGGAGGACTTCCTTCCCGACCTTGAACTCTCGGTGGCGATCGTTCCCGAGTCGATGCGGGGCAGCGACACGGCGGAGAGTCAGGTCAGCCTCGGCCGCTACCGCGAGATGTACTGGACTCCGAGCCAGATGATCGCGCATCACACTTCGACCGGCTGCAATCTCGCACCGGGCGATTTGATCGCGAGCGGCACGGTTTCGGGGCCCGAGGAGTCGAGCCGCGGCTGCCTGCTCGAGCGCACTTGGCGGGGCAGGGATCCGATCACCCTCGCGGACGGCTCGACGCGGACCTTTCTCGCCGACGGCGACGAGGTCGTCATGCGGGGATGGTGCGAGCGCGACGGATTCCGCCGCATTGGCCTTGGCGAGTGTCGCGGCACCGTCCTGCCCGCGGAGTAGCCACACGGATTGATGAGACCGCGGGCGCATCACGGGCCAGAGTCCCGAGGTCCACAGGATTGGGTGCGGCCGGGCGTTGGTGCAGTTCGCAGCACGTGCACTCGACCGCGAGCGTCCAGGTCCGCCGGGTGTCGATCGAAATTGCGAGCGGGCGCTACTCGCGAACCATGCTTCGCAGCTTGGCCATGTCGAGCCCCAACGGCTCGCCCATGCGGATGTCGAGCCGATCGAGGGTGCCGGGGGCAAACTCGAGCGCAAGCACTGCGGAGCGGCGGCTCGAGTAGCCGGGAAGCCGACGCTGGTAGTCGACGATGCTCTCGCCAGGCTTCCGCGGCGGCTCCTTCTTCATGCGGTAGGTCGCGGTGACCTTGCCTTGCGCATCGACATAGACGATGTCGATGTCGATGAAGCAGTCCTTCATCCAGAAGCTCTGGATCTCGGGAGTCTTGTGCACGAACAGCATGCCGCGGTCGGAGGCCAGCGAGCGACGTCCGCCGAGACCGCGCTGCCGCGTCGCTTCATCCAGGGCGAGTTCCATGATGAACTTCGATCCCTTGACCTCGATGGGCAGCATGGGAAGTCCCGCAGGAGACTTGGGCAGCTCACCCTCGGGCGGAGTCGTCGAAGGACTGGATCCGCCGCCGAATCCAGCCTCGCTGCCGGGCACGCGACCTCCGGGCGGAGTGCCGGGCGATGACGCGGGCGGCGGAGTCTGATCGGTTTGGTTCATCGCCGCAGACTCCACCGGAATCGAGGTTGGCGTTGCCGAAGCTTCGGGTGCGTGACCGTCGCATCCGAGCAGCATCGCGATGGCAACGAGTGAAATGACCATGCAGGGGACTCTCATCGAAACGCGGAATCGTTCAGGATCGCCGCGATGCGGCGGAACGCGATCGCTTGCCGGAGGTCTTGGCGGCCTTGCCGGGCTTGCTCGCCTTCTTGGCGACGGTGGCGGGGCTGCGGCCGCGGCGGGGGGCGTTTGCAGTGCCGTTGGTGTGGACGCCGTTGCGGTGGGATCCATCCGCGTGGTGGTTTCCCGCGGCGAGGGGGAAATGCTCGCCCTCCCAGCTCGCCGGGTACGCGGGATCGTCGAGATCGAGGGCGGCGCGGGTCGGGAAGAGCGGTCGGAAGGTGTCGCACATCACCGCGAGCTCGTTGGTCCAGGTCGCGCCGAGCGACTTCTCGATGGTGCCGGGGTGGGGGCCGTGGGGAATCCCCTGCGGGTGCAGGCTGATCGAGCCGACCTCGATGCCCTTGCGGGCCTTGTAGTTGCCCTCGACGTAGTAGAGCACCTCGTCGGAGTCGAGGTTCGAATGGTTGTAGGGAACGGGGATCGCCTGCGGATGCCAGTCGAGCACCCGCGGACAGAACGAGCAGATCACGAAGTTGTGCCCCTCGAAGGTCTGGTGCGTCGGCGGGGGCATGTGGTGCTTGGCCGCGATGGGGCTGAAGTCGTCGATGTTGAAGAGGTAGGGGTAGTAGCAGCCGTCCCAGCCCACCACGTCGAGGGGGTGGTAGGGATAGACGTAGCTGTGCACGCAGTCGCGGGCCTTGATGCGAACCTCGTGGTCGCCGCGACGGTCGAAGGTGAGCGGCAACTGCGGAAGCCGCAGATCCCGCTCGCACATCGGGGCATGCTCGAGGAACTGCGAGGTCTGCTTGGAGAGGTAGCGCCGCGGCGGCGCGATGTGCGAGCCGTTGGCGGTTTCGAAGCAGATGAACTTGTTGGCCGGTCCCTCGGCATCGGCCTCCTCGAACTCGAGGCGATAGATCGTTCCCTTGGGAATGACGATGTAGTCCTTGGCGTGGAACTTCAGCGTCCCGAACATGGTCCAGACCGTGCCGCGGCCGTGGTGGACGAAGATGCACTCGTCACCCATGGCGTTCTTGAAGTAGTAGTTCATGGGCTCGGCGGGCACGCAGACGCTCATCTCGACGTCTGCGTTGCCGAAGAGGACCACCCGTCCGGTGATGGGGTCGCCATGGGCGGCCATCGGCGCGGTCTTGAGGTGCCGCATCCGCATCACCTCCTCCTCGACGTACTCGACGCGGGTGGAGTAGAGGGTCTTCCAGCCGGTCACCTGGGTGGGCGGATGGATGTGGTAGAGGGTCGAGGTCGGACCGACGAAGCCTTCGGTGCCGAAGACCTCCTCGGAGTAGAGCGCCCCGTCGGGACGGCGAAACTGGATGTGTCGCTTGGGAGGAAGTTGTCCAAGACTGGAGTAGTAGGCCATGTTCGCGGCACTCCGGGCAGTGGGGACGGAAGCGAAAGCGCATGGTACGCATCGGCGATGGTCGGGCTGAAGCATTCGTTCGCGGATCGGGTCGCACAATCGCCCTCCGCAGGCGAGGATGGGGCCATGGCCGGCGAATCAAGGGTGGTGTTCCCGAGGCTTCTCCACCGTGGTCAAGGGTGGATCGCCCTCGACAAGCCCAGCGGCATGCACTCGGTCGCCTCGCCGCGGAGCGATGGGGGACCGACCCTCGAGGGATTCCTTCAGGCGTCCTTCCCGGAGTGCCGCGGCCTCCCCGAGGGCGGACTGGTGCAACGGCTCGATTTCGCGACCAGCGGCGTGCTGCTCGCGGCGACCGATCCGGAATCGCGAGATCGGCTCCGCGCGGCGATTCGCGACGGCTCGATCGGAAAGACCTACCTCGCCGTGGTGGAGGGCGACCGACTCGCTGCCGAGGGCGACTTTCGGCTCTTCTTCTCGAGTCGTTACCGACGCTCGTCCAAGGTCACCGTTCGCGACCACGGCGAGCCGCAGGAGGAGGGCCGCTGCCGCTGGAAGACCCTCGAGCTCCGCGAGGGCCCACGGCGGCTCCTCGAGATCGCGCTGATTGGCGCGGGTCGGCGCCACCAGATTCGCGCGGGCTTCGCCCATCTTGGTGCGGCCTTGGCGGGCGACACGCTCTACGGCGGCTCGCCTGCGTCACGTCTGGCCTTGCACTCATGGCGGATCGAACTCGACGGCGCCTGCGTGGAAGCACCGCCGCCGGCCCTCTGGGAGCCGGCGGCAGGGGTGTGATCTCAGTGGAGTTCGGCGAGGTCCGCCGAGCGGGTCACTGGCGGGTGGCCGGAGCCTTGGCCTGCTTCGCCGCCTCGACGACCATCGCCGCGTACTTGGCCGGGTCCTTCTCGACCGCCCCTGCACATCCCGGGCAGCAGAGCTTCACCAGTTGGTTGTCTGCGATGACGGTCGCGGGCTTCTCGGGCAGCGGCTTGCCGCTCACCGGGCAGGTGGTGAGGGGATAGTTCTTCGAGCACTCGGCGACGATCATCTCGTCGAGCGTCTTGAGGTACTTCTCGGGATCGGCGTTGAACTTCCGCACGCACTTGCCGCAGCACAGGCGAACGAGACGGTTGGCGTAGATGATGTTCTTGGCTTCACCCGCATCGGGGCCGCCGGCGGCCGGAAGCGCCTCGTCGGTCATGACCGGGCAGTGGATGTTCGGGTACCAGGCGAGTTGCTGCTTCACCATTTCGGCGTTGATCTTCGAGAGATACTCGAGCGGATTGCTGCGGAACATGCCCGCGCAGGTCGCACAGCAGAACTTGAGCTCGCGACCGTTGTCGCCCGGCTTCTTCTGCCCCTCGAGGATCACCACCACCGCGTCGTCTCCAAGGGGCTCACCGGAGATGCAGCAGGTGGGGAGCATGTAGGGGAGGCCCTTCCGGGGGGCCTTGGCCTCCTGAGCGGAGGCGGCGAGGCCGACGATCGAGAGGGCGAGCACGGCGGTGGCGACGATTCGGTTCATGGGGCTTCTCCGGGGTCAGGGCGAGATCGGTCATCCTAGTGTTGAGTCGCTGCACCGATGCAGGCGGACTCGATCCGCGACGCACCGGATCGGTGGACTTGGTCAACTCTTGCCTTGACCGTCGCGACCCCCGGATCTACCTTTCTCCATCAGATATCCATTCATCCGGATGAACGGATGAATCGACTCTTCGGTGCACTCGAATGCCCTTTCCGCGGGGCAACCGACCTGCCCCAAGAACCGCCCCCGACCCTCAGGAGCCCCCCATGTCCGCGACGGCGAGCCGATCCACCCCCGAGAGCAGTTCGATGCCGACCTTCCTCGACACCGGTCTTCCGCTCTTCTGCGATTGGACCCACAAGGTCCGTGACCTCTCCCCGGAGTGCGTCACCTTCGGTCGCAAGGAGATTGAACTGGCCGAGCACGAGATGCCTGGCCTGATGGCCCTTCGAGCCAAGCACGCTGCGGAGCAGCCGCTCAAGGGAGCGAAGATCACCGGCAGCCTGCACATGACCGTGCAGACCGCGGTGCTCGTCGAGACCCTGAGAGCACTCGGAGCCGAGGTCCGCTGGGCGAGTTGCAACATCTTCTCGACGCAGGACCATGCCGCCGCGGCGCTTGCGGTCGGGCCGAAGGGCACCCCGCAGAATCTCCAAGGCACGCCGGTCTACGCCTGGAAGGGAGAGACCCTCCCGGAGTACTGGTGGTGCACGCTGCAGGCGCTCCACTGGGGCGCGGGCAACGGTCCCAACCTGATCCTCGACGATGGCGGTGATGCGACGCTGCTCGTGCACCTCGGGCTTCAGTTCGAGAAGGAGGGCAAGGTGCCCGACTCCTCGACCGCCGAGAGCGCCGAGTTCAAGGTGGTGCTCGAATTGCTCGCCGCGATCCAGGCCGTCGCGCCCCGATACTGGCATGAGGTCGCCCCGCGCGTCCGCGGCGTGAGCGAGGAGACCACCACCGGCGTGCATCGCCTCTACGAGATGGCCAAGAAGGGCGAACTGCTCTTCCCGGCGATCAACGTCAACGACGCGGTCACCAAGAGCAAGTTCGACAACCTCTATGGCTGCCGGCACTCGCTCGTCGACGGCGTGATGCGGGCGACCGACGTGATGCTGTCCGGCAAGACCGCGGTTGTCTGCGGCTACGGCGACGTCGGCAAGGGCTGCTGCCAGAGCCTCCGCGGCCAGGGCTGCAAGGTGAAGGTGACCGAGATCGACCCCATCTGCGCCTTGCAGGCGTGCATGGAGGGCTACGACGTGGTGCGGCTCGAGGACGTCATCGCGACCGCCGACCTCTTCGTCACCGCCACCGGCAACAAGGACATCATCACGCTCGAGCACATGAAGCGGATGAAGGACAAGGCGATCGTCGGCAACATCGGCCACTTCGACAACGAAATCGACATGGCCTCCCTCGAGAGCGCGCAGGGCGTGAAGCGGGTGCGGATCAAGCCGCAGGTCGACGAGTGGGTCTTCGCCGACGGCAAGTCGATCATCATGCTCGCGGAGGGCCGCCTGCTCAACCTCGGATGCGCCACCGGCCACCCGAGCTTCGTGATGTCGACCTCCTTCACCAATCAGGTGATCGCGCAGATCGAGCTGCACCGGAACGCGGAGAACTACGAGAAGAAGGTGTTCACGCTTCCCAAGCACCTCGACGAGATGGTGGCCCGCCTGCACCTCGACAAGCTCGGGGCCCGGCTCACCGAACTCTCCAAGAAGCAGGCCGACTACATCGGCGTGCCGGTCGAAGGCCCCTACAAGCCGGACCACTACCGTTATTGATTCGAAGAGGTCGAGGCATGCGACGACTCCTTCCGCACCTCGCCCTCTTCCTGCTCCCGACCTCCTGCGACGACGCCGGCCCGCAACGGCCGGCGTCGTCCTATCTCGTCGAGCCGCAGGTCATCGACTTCGGTCGCTACTCCTCCTGCGATCCGCCAGGTCCGCTTCCGGTGCGGATCGCCAACCTCGGCGATGAGCCGCTCGCGGTGGGGGACTGGGAGGCCTCTTGCAACTGCGTGGTCGCGAACTTCTCTGGCGTCAATCGCATCGAGCCCGGCGAGCATCTCGATGTGGCGGTGACCCTCGATCCCTGGGGCATGCCCGGGCCGCACGGCCACGATCTCACGCTGCTCGTCGGCGCGGCGCCCGAAGCGATCGAACTGCGAGTTCGCTACCAGATGGATCCCGAGGTGGTGGTGCGGGACACATCACGCCGCCGATCGAGCGGACCAGAGGAACCGGTCGAGCTTTCGGCCGTCGATGGGCAGCCCTTCCGAGTGCTCTCGATCGATCCCCCCATTCCCATCGAGACCGGCGCGGCGGCCGCCACCGTCGCAACCGTGGCGATTCCCTGGTCACTGCTCGATGCAGTCGCGGCCGGCGAAGCGGCCGAGGGACTCTCCGACGACGTCGTCGAGGACCTCCGGGGCAGGATGCGCCGCCGCGAGAACGGCACCTGGCGAAGCCTCTGGCTGCGGGTGACGACCGACCATCCCGTCTGCGGGGAGGTCTCCTTCTCGATCATCAACGACGCGCCGCCGGAACCCGTCAGCGGCGGATGAGCATGCTCACGGCGTTGCCGCCGCCGAGGCAGAGGCTGCAGATGCCGGTCTTGCCGCCGGTGCGGCCGAGCTGATGCAGCAGGGTCACCAGCACCCGGGCGCCGCTCGCGCCAATCGGGTGCCCCAATGCGATGCCGCCGCCGCAGACGTTGAGCTTGCCTTCCGGCACACCGAGGTGCTTGATGTCGGCAAGGACCTGTGCCGCGAACGCCTCGTTGATCTCGAAGAGGTCGATGTCCGAGACGTTGAGCCCATGCTTCGCAAGCAGGCGTTCGATGCCGACGGCGGGGGCGAAGAAGAGCTCCTTGGGCGGCACGCCGGCGGTGTTGTAGTCGACGATGGTCGCGATCGGCGTCGCACCGAGTTCCTTCGCCTTGGCGAGGCTCGTCACCACCACCGCCGCAGCGCCGTCGGAGATCTGGCTGGCGTTGCCGGCGGTCACGCAGCCGTCCTTGGTGAAGGCCGGACGCAGCTTCGCGAGCGCTTCGGCGCTCGAGCCGGGACGGAAGCCCTCGTCACGCCCGACTCCTTCCTTCGCCTTGCACTGCTCGGCGGAGAGGGGAATCACCTCGCCATCGAAATGCCCGGCGTTCCAAGCGGCTTCGGCCCGCTGGTGGCTCTCGGCACTGAAGCGGTCCTGATCCTCGCGCGAGATGCCGTGGGCCCCGGCGATCCACTCCGCGGCGTTGCCCATCGGCCACTGCTCGAACGCGCAGGTCAGGCCGTCGTAGGCCATGTGGTCCTGCATGGTCGCGGCGCCGTACTTGACGCCGTTGCGAAGGTGCATGAAGTGCGGCGCGAGGTCCATGTTCTCCATGCCGCCGGCGACCGCGACCGAGATGTCACCCGCCTTGATCGCCCTCGCCGCAAGCATGACGCTCTCGAGCCCCGAACCGCAGACCTTGTTGACGGTGACCGCGGTGACCGCATCGGGAATGCCGGCCTTGAGCGCAGCCTGACGGGCGGGATTCTGTCCGACGCCCGCCTGCAGCACGCACCCCATGAAGACCTCCTCGACCGCGGCGGGGGCGACCTTGGCATCGGCGAGCACCGCGGCGATCGCGTACGACCCGAGGTCGGGAGCCGGAACCCGGCTGAGGCCGCCCATGAAGCGGCCAATGGGCGTGCGGCGAGCGGCGAGGATGACGGGCGTGCGGTCGTCGGACATGGCTGGCTCCGAGGGGTCGCCGAAGGTCCGGGAATCGAACCCGGCGGCTTCCGGGGTGGTGGTTGGACCGGAACGGCGAGCGGGCCGATGAGATCTGGGATGATCTCGCTCCGGCCGCTTCGGGTGTTCCGAAGGGGGCGGATGATACCGACGTCCGCCGAACTCCCGGCGGCACCCTCCGGCGAGCCCGATCCATGCAGGACCGCCCCCACGCGGACATCGTCCGAGACAATCTCACCTCGATCCAGGCCCACATCCTTCAGGAGGAGCGGCGGCACCCCGGTGCCAGCGGCGACTTCTCGATGATCATCTCGGCGATCAGCCTCGCCGGGAAGGCGATCGCCGCAAAGGTGCGGCGGGCGAACCTCGAGGATGTGCTGGGGGCCTTCGGCACCACCAACGTGCAGGGCGAGGGGCAGCAGAAGCTCGACGTCATCGCCAACGAGATCATCATGAAGTGCCTCGGCGACCGCGTCAGCATCGCGGTGCTCGCCTCGGAGGAGGACGAGGAGCCGACCATCCTGCGCCGGGGCAGCGAGGGCGGCAAGTACTGCGTGCTCTTCGATCCGCTCGACGGCTCGAGCAACCTCGACTGCGCGATTCCCGTCGGCACGATCTTCACGATCCTCCGCAACGATCCGACCATCAAGGGAAGCGTCGAGACGGTCTGCCAACCCGGTCGCGATCAGGTCGCCGCGGGGTACATCCTCTACGGGTCGGCCACGGTGATGGTGCTGACCACCGGCTCGGGGGTCGACCTCTTCGTGCTCGACCAGTCGGTCGGGAGCTTCCTGCTCGTCAAGCGCGGCGTGCGGATTCCCCGCAATGCGAAGACCTATTCCGTCAACGAGGCCTACGCGGCGCAGTTCCCGCAGGGATACCGCGCGTTTCTCGATGCGGCGAAACAAGGCGGCTACTCGAGTCGCTACATCGGATCGATGGTCGCCGACGTCCATCGCACCCTGCTCAACGGTGGAGTCTTCCTCTATCCGCCCACCACGAAGCAGCCCGGCGGCAAGATCCGCATGCTCTACGAGGCGAACCCGCTCGCCTTCATCATCGAGCAGGCGGGAGGCATGGCCTACAGCGGTCTCAAGCGCACGCTCGATCTCAAGCCACCGCAGCTGCACGCGCGCACGCCGGTCGCGATGGGCTCGCCCGAGCAGGTCGATGCGGTGCTGGCGAGCCTGCGCGAGCACGGCGAGAGCGCCTGAATCGAGGCCGCCCACTCGCGATGCCGAAGGAGCCGCCCGACTTCGATTGCCGCAACCCGGTTCAGGTGCTGCGGCTTCGCTTCCGAGACTGGATGTGGCCGACGGCGCTCGCGATCGCGGTGGCGATCCCGTTCCTTGGACAGAGCAACGGAACCTATCGGATCGGGTCGGTCACCTACTACGCCAACACCTACGGACCATCGATCTTCCTCGCCGCCATCGTGTTTGCGGCCGCTCGCTGGTACTGGATTGGTCGCCTGCGGGCCTTCGCACCGGATCGCTGCCCGCGCTGCGGCTACTCGACCACCGGTCTCGACGCGGCCGGGTCGGCGGTGCGGTGCCCCGAGTGCGGCACCGAGGCAGGTCCCGGGCGCAGCGCATCTCAACCAGCGCGATTTCGCGAGCGCTTTCGCGCGGCCCCGATCTCGCGATTGCTGCTTGATCTGCCAAGCGTGGTCGCCGCGGGGTTCGTCGCGTGGGTGCTGGTTGTGATCGGACTGATCGCCTTCGGAGTAGTCGACGACTGAGTCAAGACCCGGAATCGCTCGGAAGGCGGCGGCGGAGGAGACTCCCTGCCCGAAGCCTCGTGTTCCATCTCGTCAACCGTCGCCGCCACGCAGCTCATGCCTACCGAACCTGTCGACTTCGATTCGAATCGATCACTTCAGGTGCTTCGGCTTCGCTTCCGCGACTGGGGCTGGCCCACGGCGCTGCTGCTGGCCGCCGCCGCGTTCGTCCTCGGTGCAAGCGAACTGGAGCGGCCGCCCGGTTCGCTTGGCTTTCTCATCTCCGAGTGGGGGCCGGGCCTCTTCGGCGTTCTTCTGGTGGTCGCTGGCGTTCGCTGGTGCTGGATCGGACGCATCCGGAGTCCGCGGGCCGATCGCTGCGGCCGCTGCGAGTACCAGATGACGGGACTCGACCCCTCCGACTCCAAGGTTCGCTGTCCCGAGTGCGGGGCGGATGGCCGACAACGGCGAGCCTCGCGTCCGGTGCCCGTGGCAAGGGTCTTGATCGATCTTCCCGGCGTGCTGGTGGCGCTGGCCGGCTCGGCGATCGCGACGATCTCGATGCTCTATCTCCTCTCGGAGCTGCCCGGGGCGTAGGAACGCTCCGCCCTCGACCACTCCGACTCTCAGATCGGAGCGTGCACCGCTGCGCGGAGTCGGAACTCGCCAGAGCCGACCGCGGACTACTCGAATCGCCCTCGATCGGCGATCTCGAAGTGCTGGATCGACCTCAGCGCCTTGGCTTCGAGGCGTGGCAGCTCATGCAGCCGCGCGATGAGCGGCTTCGGGTCATCCATCGCCAGACGCCCGAGCACCTCGAACTTGTTGGCGAGGATTCCCTTGAGGTCGGCGGTGGTGTTGCGGGCGTGACCGGAGGGGTACATCACGAGCCCGCTGTCGAAGGTGCGTCCGTCGGCGAGGGTGATCTCGATCGAGGTCGGGATGCCGTCGGGATAGCGGCGGTCGTACTCGGGACCGCCGTGGGCGAACTCGATCTTCGCCATGAGCGATCGGGTGACCGCGTCGTGGATCGCCGCGGCGTCGTAGTCGTGCGGCTCGAGAATGAGCTGCTTCCACACCGAGTCGTTGTCCTTCGGCAGTCCGCCCTTCGTGGCCGCTTCGATCGCCTTGCGAAGCTTGCGGGAGACGATGAAGACCATCGAGTGGTCGGCGCTCTGCCGGGTGCGGGGGTCGCGCTTCGCCGGGTCTCCGATGATGCCGAACGCCGGTTCGTAGGCGACGATCCGGATGCTCTTGATGCCTTCGGCGCTCGCGGCGATCTCGGGATGCTTGAGCAGCAGATCGACGAGCCCCTGCAACGCCCCGGCAGACTGGTGCTCGTAGAGGCCGAGCTTGAAGTGCATGCCCATCACCGCGAAGTCGCGGCCGGAGTGGGCGAGGACGAGATCGAAGGGGCAGTCGCCCGAGGTCTTCTCGAAGAGTCGGAAGACCGCCTCGGGGTTCCTGAAGATGTCTCGCGGACCAAGAAACCCGCGCATCGATCGCTGCATGCAGACGATCGCCGCCTCGGTCGAGATCGCCGCCGAGGCGCCTTTGCTGTCGGAGAGCTGCTTGCCGGCCCGGATCGCCCGGAAGGGGACGAAGTGGGCGACGACCATGCCGATCGCGGACTCGATCTGCTCGGCGGTCGCACCGAGCATCGCGCCGTAGGTCGCCGCGGAGGCGATCGCGCCGTGCAGGACGTGGTCGATCTTGTAGGTCTTGAGGCTGAAGACCTCGGCGAGGCGTCCGCGGATCTCGTCGAGCAGCACCATGCCCCGCAGCGCGAAGGCGCCGTCGCGGCCGGCAAGTTGCGCTGCCGCGAGCGGCACCGCGTAGAAGTCGTTGTGGCCGAACTCGCCGGCGGTGTGGCCGAGGTCGGGGTTGAATCCGAAGTTGGTGCCGTTGGAGTCCCACTCCCGCACCGCGTTCGCGTCGGCGAGGATCGCCTTCTCTGGAGCGACCCGCGTCGTGGAGCCCAGGAAGCAGACGCCATCTGACTTGGGGTACTCGAGGGCCTCCTTGCGGAGGACCAGCGGTGCGTTGGTGCCGAGTGCGATCGCGCTGACGCCGCAAAGGGTCGCGTCGATGTGGAAGAGGAGCGTTCGTTCGAGGACCGCCGGATCTGGCGCCCCGGCGCCGTTCATGAAGTCGATCGCAAATCGACCGATGCCGAGGGCCTGGTTGGTGTTGCGGGCGAGGGTCGTGAAGCAGCCGGAGTCGGTGGAGGTGGTCGTCGTGGTCATGGCGAAAGGGGGGGCCGAAGGGGGCGAAACTTCCAGTGTAGAGGACGAGCGGATCGATTATCGCAGCGAATTCACTGAGGTTCACAACATGGCGGAATTCGATCCTGCGCCGAGCCACCGGAACAATTGAAGGGGCGATAGGAATCCGCGGCGATTGCCCGCGAACTTGGCCGATACATGTTTCGATGAAGGGATCTCCATGTCTGCTGCGATGAACTCCCCGAACCTGAAGAAGGTGCACCTCCTCGGCACCGGCTCGTTCCTCCCGGGGCCTCCGGTCACGGTCGACGAGATCGTCTCAAGGCTCGGTCGGCTCGACCAGGCCCCAACTGCGGTGCGGAACTTCGACTCGGGGCCGGGACCACGAATGGCTCACGAGTCCGGGGTCCGCCTGCGGCACTTCGCCATCGATCCCGAGACCGGCGACCTCACCCACGATCACGCATCGCTGGCGGCCGAGGCGTGCGTTCGGGCCCTCGATCAGGCCGGGATCGAAGCAAACGAGGTGGAACTGCTGGCGATCGCGGCTCCTGGATTCGACGGTCTCTCTCCGCCAACAAGTGCCCGCCTCCAGGCGAAGCTCGGCATCGAGCGTTGCAAGGAGTTCTCGGTGCACAGCAACTGCTCCGGGGTCGCCAAGTCCGTGCAGATCGCGCTTGATGCAATTCGTCTCGGCAGATGCACGACAGCGCTCGTGGCGTACAGCCAGCTCTCGAGCCTGTTTCTCCGATCCGCCTACCTGACCCAGCCTGCGATGACGAAGAGCCAATCGCTCATGCGTTGGATCCTCTCAGACGGTGCCGGAGCCATGGTCCTTCGGGCCGCTGCCGAACCGGACGCGCCTGGCCACGAACTGGTCGATGTCCACGTCACCTCGTTTGCTGGAACGCTCGCACCGGCGATGACCTGCGATCTTGGCGCTCGGGCGTTCCTCGAGCCGGGATCGACAACCGAGTCGATCCTTGTCGGGGGTCGTCATCACCTCGATCAGGACTTCACCGCGGTGACCCGGCTCGCCGCGCCAGTGTTGGATGAGATGGGACACCAGGCTGACGAACAGTGGGGATTCACGCGCCAGGACTACGTCCACTACATCTTATCGACTCCGACCCTGCAACTGTACGAAGATGCGCGAGCCCGCCTTCCACACGTTCCATGGGAATGTGCTCCCTTTCGCGGTGCCGAGTACGGGTACTGCGGCGGGGCTTCGATCCTCGTGCACCTGGACAAGATGGCCCGGGGCGACGAGTTCAAGGCAGGGGACTTGATCGTGGCCTACGCGGTCGAGTCGAGCCACTGGATGGGCGGTGGATTCCTCGTGCGCTGGTAGGCGTCGACGATCGTCGCCGCGTCGACCCGCGAACCATGACTCCGGAAGCCGGCTCGGGGCGAGCGAAGGTGCCGCTCAGATCGGCTTCGACCAGAACCAGACTCCGTCGCCTCGCTCCGTCGCCTGCCCGTCGGAGTACCCGAGGCGCCGATAGAACCGCTGGCCCGCCTCGTTGGCGTGGTTCACCTCCAGGGTGACCTTGCCGCAGCCCATTTCGCCGGCCGCTCGATGCAGCGTTTCCATGAGCAGGCCGCCGACGCCGCGATCCCGATGCGAGGGCAGCACGAAGAGGTCGTGCAGGTTGAGCGTCGGCCTGGCGATGAAGGTCGAGAAGCCGATCTGGCAGATGGCGCAGCCGACCGCGGTGGATGGCGAGGTGGAGTCGTCCCATGCGATCCAGTTGCGAGAAACCGGATGACTGCGCAGGCCTTCGATCAGCCGCGCCTGCACATCGATGGGAAGATCGTGGCCGCCGGAGACCGGCTCTTGCGCGAAGGACCGCAAGAGCGAAAGGACCGCCGCCGCGTCGCGATCGTTGGCGAGGTTCGCCGGAGCGATGCGAAGCGAAGCGGGAGCATGTGCAGAGGAGTCGTTCACTTTCGCTTCACCGCGGAGTTTGGATCGCTCGAAGGCCCCGCCGGTCCCGCGAGGGAGGCGAGGCGAATGTCGTCGACGACGTAGTAGCACTCCGGATCGAGGGTTCGGATCTTGGCGAGCATGCGAGCCGCGTCGCGGCGGCCAAGTTCGATGAAGAGCATCGAGATCGGTCCGTCCTTGCCGCGGCCGTCGAACTCGGTCACCGGCACCTTTTCCGCCCGCAGCGCTGCCGCGACCTCGCCACCCTTGCGGGTGAAGACCCGAACCACCTGCTTGCCGAAGGCGAAACGGCCCTCGATGGTGATGCCGAGGTAGTTGCCGGTCGCGAAGCCCAGGGCGTAGGCGATCGCGTACCAGGGATTCTCCTTGACGGTGGCGATCACTCCGCTCACCACCAGCACCCAGATCAGAACCTCGATGAATCCAAGGAAGAACGCGGCGCCGCGGCGACCGTGGATCACCGCGACGGTGCGCAGCGTGCCCAGGGTGACGTCGAGAATCCTCGCCCCCACGATGCCGAGGCTGATGAAGAGGACTTCAAGCGTCACGGTCGGGGCTCAGTCGGCTTCACGCGGTGAGGTGTTCAAGCAGTTCCACCACGCCCCGGCCCTCGGTGGCCACCGTCTCGAAGATGGGGCGGCCCGCGGCGATGTCGAGCAGTTCCCGCATCAGCTTGCTTTCGCCGGCGTGATCGGCCTTGTTGGCGACGAAGAGATCGGCGATCTCGAGGATTCCCGCCTTGTCCATCTGCACCGCATCGCCCATCCCCGGCACGGTGACTACCGCGGTGCGGTCGACGTGCTCGCGAATCGCCACGTCGTTCTGCCCGGCGCCGACGGTCTCGACGATCAGGGTGTCGAAGCCGGCACCGCCGATCATCTCCACGAGGTCGGGAAGGCGGGTGTAGTCCTCACCAACGATGGCGAGACTGCGGTAGAAGACCTTCTCATCGACGGCGTTGAAGTCGACCCGCAGGCGATCGCCGAGCAGGGCTCCGCCGGTGATCGGACTCATGGGATCGAAGGCGATCACCGCCATCGTGCCGCCGCGACGCGCCGCCTCGGCGGCCATTGCGGCGACGAGGGTGCTCTTCCCCGCGCCGGGGCTGCCGGTGATGCCGATCACCCGACGCGGACGCTTGCGGGGGGCGTCTACCGATTCGCCGAGCCACGCCCGGCTGATGGCACGGGCGAGCCGGGCGGTCGCGTGATCGGTCGGCACCTCGCCGTACGGCTTGGTCGCCTCGCGCACGCTGTCGACGATCTCCTCCATCGGCGTGCCGGTGTGGTAGACCCGATGCACGCCGGCTGCGATCAGCTTCGCGACATCCTCCTGGGGAATGATGCCGCCGACGTTGACCACCAGGTCCGGTCGCCCGACCTTGGCACACTCTTCGATCAGCCGCGGCACCAGGACCAGGTGGGAGTTGCTCATCATCGAGCACGCCACCACGTCGACGTCCTCGTCGCGGGCGGAGATCGCAAGGCTGCGGGGGGTCTGCCAGAGACCGGAGTAGATGACGTGGGCGCCGCTGTCTCGAAGCAACCGTGCGATGAGCTTCACGCCGCGGTCGTGGCCGTCGAGGCCGGTCTTCCCCAACAGCACCCGCGGCCGATGGTGGAGATCGCCGCAGCGATCGACCTTGGGCATGGCGGTGGTGGGATCGACGGTGGCCTTGGCCATGAATGCACCGGGAGGGGTTCGGACGAGCGAGGGTCGCGGATGATAGCGGCGACTCCGCGGCGTCCGAACTCGCAGAGGGTTGTGGGCCGTCTGGCGAACGCGAACTCAGCGCTCGGCGTCTGATCCTGCTTCGACGCTCTCAGCAGCCTCGGCAGCTGCGTCCTCGTCGACCGGGGCATCGGCGACCACTTCCGGCGCCGGGATCTGCTTGGCTTCGAGCGTCCACTTGCCTGGCTCGAAACGCTGCGCCAAGGCTCCGATGATGCGATCCATGCCGCGGAACTTGTAGTCGTCGAGCACGATCCGACGGGCGTCGGTGGTGACCACGGTGGCGATCGACTTCGCCATCCAGCGGCCCATCTCGAGTTCCTGCATCTCGTCGGCGGCGATCCGTCCGTCGGGAGTCTCGAGCGAGCCGTCGGCTTCGAGGCACCAGCGCCGCGCGAGCCGCGGCAGCACCACGAGATTCCACAGGAAGAAGGGCGTGCCCAAGACGCCGCAGCCCACGATGTAGAGCCACATCTGCACGGCGCGGTCGTAGGCGGCCGGCTGCACCGGCGGCTCCGAGAACTCCTTGGTGATCGCTTCGGCGGCGACGAACGCGTCGCGTTCGGCATCGCTCAGGGGCCGCGATTCACTCGCAGCAGTCAGCAGTTCCATCTCCTGCTGCGCCTCGTTGAAGCGGGCGAAGTCCGCCTCCCGCTGGGGAATCTCGATGAAGTAGTCGTAGGCGCCCCACAGCCCGAGACCGCCGCAGAGCACCGCGTAGATGATGTTCCAGAACAGCTGCCGCGGCTGCACCGCGGCGCGGATCGGAAACTCGATGGGGTCGGGGGAGGCGTCTTCGCTCACGGTGCTGCCCGGGGGAGGAGAGGGATCAATCGTCTTCGGCCCAACCGCATCGTCCACTGAAGCGGAACCGGCGCGAGGAGCGGCGAACCCGCGCCACCCCTCAGCCGAGGGTCATGGGCATGACCACATAGGTGAATTCGTTGCCGCTGCGGATCACCCCGGGCTTGTTGGGGCTCTTGAGCTCCATGATCACCTCGGTGCCGTCGATCACCTTGAGGGCATCGGTGAGCTGGGCGGGATTGAAGCCGATCTCGAGCGGCTCGCCCTCGTACTTCTCAAGCTCGACGTGGATCTCGGCCTCGCCCATCTCGGGAGCGCGACTGCTCAGGGTGAGCTTCGAGGTCGAGAACGCCATGCGGACGCCACGGCTCTCCTCGTTGGTCAGCAGCGCGGCCTTGCGCACGGCGCTCGAGAGCTCGCCGATGTCGAAGGTGACCCGCTTGTCGTGGTCCTTGGGAATGACATCCTCGAAGGGCGGGAAGACGCCCTCCACCAGGCTCGAGGAGAGACAGGCGAGATCGCTGCCTTCACCCACGCGGAACCAGATCAGCGATCCCTGGCGCACCACCTTGACCTCCGCCTCGGGATCGGCGAGCAGTCGGCTCAGCACGGTGAGGGTCTTGCCGGGGACGATGGCGTTGAAGTCGGACTCGTCCCCGCGGCACTCGCCTCGCGCCATGGCCAGGCGTCGGCCGTCGGTCGCGACCATTCGGAGCTTCTTGCCGGTCCGCTCGATCAGCACGCCGCTGATCGCGTACCGACTGTTCTCGACCGCCGTCGCGAACAGGGTGCGGGAGATCATCTTCCGCAACGATCCCGCCTCGATCGAGAACCCGGGGAGATCGGTGGGATACGCCCGAACGCCGGGGAAGTCCCGGACCTCGTAGCCGAAGATCTTGAAGTGGCTGTCAGCGCCGCGGACATGCAGCATGGTGCGTTCGGTCTCGAGGCTGACGGTGTCGTCGCCGTCGAGGGATCGAATCACCTGCTCGAGCTTGTCCGCAGGCACGAGGCACTCTCCGGGTTCCTTCACCTCGACCGACCCGACGCCGATCTCGAGGCCGGCCTCGCCGTCGGTGGCGGCGATGGACAGGCCGGCATCACCGGCGTGCAGCCTGAGGCAGGTGAGCACCGGAGTCGGGCTTCGAGAAGCCACCACACCACGGGCAAGCGCCAGGCAATCGACGAGCGCGGACCGGTCGCAGACGATCTTCATGGGGTTCTCCCTTGGGAACGCCGCAGTGTACCGATCCCCGAACGCCCTCACCGACGCCCTCGGTCGCGAAGCGGACGATTCCTCGACTCCCGCGGGCGAGCGGACGCGAACCCCTTGACCGCCTAGGCTTGACCGTCGCTCCGCTGCCAGAGGAACCCCCGCGACCATGCTCTACCGAATCCTGCGTGCGATCCGCGGCGGGTACGGCTTTGCCGCGATGGCCCTCTTCGGGCTCCTCTTCCTCACCGCGTTGGCGTTGGTGTTCCTGCTGCCGGTGGGCTCGGTGGTGGTGCTCCTGGGCTCGATCCTGCTGCTGGTCCTGGTCTGGCTGGGCTCGGAAGTGCTCGGGTATGCCGAACGGGCGTTGGCTCGCCCGCTGCTGCGCCGCGAGACCTGTCCCTGTTGCGGCGGCGAGTTGGTTCGAACCGCCACCAGTCCGGTCGTTGATCCCGCGCTCTCGCCACCCATCGACCCCACTCCCGCGGCGGTGCTGCAGTGCACCCGCTGCCCGGAGATGTTCCTCGAGAGCGGCGAGGTCTTTCGCGAGGATCCGGACTTCCGGGTCGCGGCCCGGCGGGGTGCCCGCTGACCTGCGGGCGTGCTCACACCAGGACCGCAAGCAGTTCACGAACCGACTTGGCGAGCGGAGCCTCGGCGATCTCGATCCGCACTGAGGCCGGCTCGCCGGGGATCGCCTCGATCAGCAGGCTCGCGGACAGCGGGATCACCAGAAGCGACTCCTCCGGCGATCGTGCCTCTGCAAGCAGCGACTCGAGCACCGTTCGCAGCAGGCGAAGGTCTGCCGGTCCGAGCACGAGCCCGTCGCGCGTGTTCATCACCAGCGTCGCCTCGGCTTCGAGAGCCTGCCACCCTCTGTGCTCGGCGAGAGAAAAGGTCAGCGCATCGAGAACCGCCCGCCATCTCGTTCGCGGCAGCACCACCACCGGCGCGAGATGCAACTTGTGCAGCAGGTGATCGAGCACCTCAGGCACGCGACCGGGATCGATCGAGATGACCGACTCCTCGACAAGGCCGTCCCCGAGCCGACCAAGCCGCAGCCGATCGGCGCTCGAGGCGAGCTGCAGCTCCAGGGTGGGAAGGACGCCCGGTGGCGGCGGCGGCGAAGGAACCGAGGGCTCGACGGGTTCGACCCCGCCAAGCTCGAGCTCGTTCCAGGCTTCCGTGAAGGTCACGAACTCCACCGACATGCCTCCGAGGCTTGCGGGAGAGAAGTCCTCTGCTGAATTCACTGTATCGGCGGGTCGACGCGGGTCCATGAGTGACCGTGACCTGACGATGGCCCGACCTGCAATCTCACCCCGTCCCGATCCGCCGGGCGCACGCGGCGATCGATGCCGGCCACTCGGCTCCGAAGTTCGACCGCGGCGGCCCGGGGCGCGACCTCGGAATCAGGACGCTGCCGCGCTCAGGGAGGCGAGGCAACGATCGACTCGCGCGAGGGTGCTCGCCCGACCGAGCATCGCGAGGGTGTCGAAGATGGGGGGGCTGACGGTGCCGCCGCTCACCGCAATCCGCAGCGGTTGGGCGATCCTTCCGATGTTCCCGACCTCGCGGGCCTCGCAGAAGGCGGTTAGCCGAGCTTCCAGAGATGAGGCCGACCAATCGTCCGCGGCGACCGCCTCGAGCTCGGGCTTCGCCGCGGCAAGGAGTTCAAGCCCGGTCGGTTCGCCCTTGAACAGGGCCTTCTCGACCGCCTTGGTCCGTTCCCACGCGATTCCATCGTCGGGCTCGACGAGGAATCGATTGCCCCGGAAGACCTCGTCGAGGGTCTTCGAGCGAGGGTGGCTCGCGGCGGCGAGGATCGCGAAGTTCGCCTCGCCGATCCGTGCGACGAACTCGGGGTGGTAGCGAGCGCCGTGAGCGCGGAGCCGGGCGAGGAAGGTCTCGCCATCCATCGCCTGCAGGGCATCGAGATTGAAGGCCAGCAGCTTGGCGCGATCGAACTTGGCCGGCGTCTTCACCACGCGTTCGAGCGAGAATCGCTCGCAGAGGAAGGCGAGATCGAACTTCTCGAGGTCGTTGCCCGGAGACCATCCGTTGAGGGCGAGGAAGTTGACGAGCACCTCGGGCAAGTAGCCCGAGCGGCGGAAGTCCTCGACGTTGATCTCCGGCAGTTCCACCCCGAGCACCTCGGCGATCGCCGAGCAGACCTCGCCCGGCAGTTGCACGGTCTTGTCGCCGCGCCAGCGTTCGAAGGTGGCCTGATCGCAGAGCGGCAGCCCGTCGCGGCCGTTCGGAGGAGCCTCGAGTCCTCGGGCGACCACCGCTTCGCGCAGTGCGCGATCCTTGTCGCGCTTGCTCATCTTGCTGCCGTCCGGGTTGAAGATGATCGGCAGGTGTGCGTAGACGGGAATCCGGTAGCCAAGCGCCTCCTGCAGCAGCAGGTGCTTCGCGGTGTTGTTGAAGTGTTCCTGCGCCCGCAGCACATGGGTCACGCCCATCGACTCGTCGTCGACCACCACCGCGAAGTGGTAGGTCGGGAATCCGTCGGCCTTGCGGATCACGAAGTCGTCGACCTCGCCGGCTGGAAGCGTCGCTTCGCCGAGGATCTCGTCGCGAATGGTGACGGCGCGGCCCTCGCTGCGAAATCGCACCACCCCCGGCTTCCCCCCGGCGCGGGCGGCGGCCCGATCGGAATCGCTCATCGCGAGCGCCGCGGCACCGTCGTAGCGGAAGGGCCGGCCCGCCGCTCGGGCGGCGGCGCGGGCGGCATCGAGTTCCTCCGCGGTGTCGAAGGCCTCGTAGGCCTTGCCTTCCTCGAGCAGCCGCGTGATGGCTGCGTCGTAGATCTCGAGCCGTTGCGACTGGAAGTACGGACCATGGTCGCCGCCGCCGATCGAACTCCCGTCGGGGGCCTCAAAGACCGGCCCTTCGTCCCAGCGGAGCCCCAGCCACTCGAGGTCCTTGAGGAAGCCGAGACTTGCCGCGTCGGAGGACCGCTTCTGGTCGGTGTCCTCGATGCGAAGCACGAATCGGCCGTGGCGGCCCTTCGCGAAGGCGAAGCAGAAGAGCGCGGTACGGGCTCCGCCCACGTGGAGATTGCCCGAGGGGCTCGGTGCGAACCGGGTGACGGTGACTGAGGGTGGCGAGGACATTCCGGGAGGGTACCTGCGGCGTGACCCCGGGATCGATTCGGAGCGAGTCAGTCGATGACGACGAGGAAGACCGCCATGGCCACTCCGAGCAAGGCCAGGACCCACGCCAGCGCCGGCACCACCCGCGAGCGCCCGCGGCAGTCGCCGCCCATCAGCTTCTGCAGCGTCGCCCGGTGCTCGACCGCGCCACCGACCAGGGCCACCACCCCGACGGAAACCAAGGCCAGGCCAAGCCACGCGGAGGCCCGATGCGAGGAGGGCATCGGCACCTGCTGCACCAAGGCCAACTCGCGCAGAACCAGCCCGAATCGTTCAATGAAGAACCCGAAGCCCATCAGCGCGATGCCGGTCCGCACCCAGGCCAGCAGGGTCCGGTCGGCCGCCAGCACGCTGCGGAGCCGGTCGCCATCGGGCAGGGCATCGTCGGGAGCGTTCATCGGCTGATCTCCGCGATCACGGTCGACCCTCGATCGCTCGCAACTCCCGTTTCGGAGCGATCACGGCGAGCAGACGGCGTCCGCAAGGCCGACGCAGAACTCGTCCCACGCGACCGAGCAGCAGGTTGCATCGAGCAGGCAGACGAACTCGCAGCACTCCGCATCCGCGCAGTAGGGCTCGGGATGGGGCTTGTCGCAGGGGCCGGCCGAGGGATCGCCGCAGGAGAGCCCGCCGCCGCAGAGTTCGTCGCAGTTTTCCGAGGCGAGCAGGGCACAGGTGATGTCCCAGGCGATGTCGCAGCAGAAGCCGTCGAGCGAGCACACGGTCTCGCAGCAATTCTCGTCGCTGCAGAAGGGCGAAGGAT
>JAPOKA010000025.1 GCA_029977865.1 bacterium | reverse complement strand
GGTCGCACGGGCGGTGGCGGCGAAGGGTGGTTCGCCTCAGTCGCCGACCGGTCGAGCGTTCAGGGTGTAGTAGGCATCCGCATGCAGCAGCGGGGCACCCGATGCCGACCGAACTCCGTCGGCGTGGAGTTCATGCACGAACAGCTCCCGCAGGTTCTCGACGACCAGTTCGACGCCTCGGCCGTCCGCGTCCACCGTGACGGCCTCGATCGGACAGGCCTCGGTGAGGATCTCCGGGCTTCCGTAGTCGGAGTGGTGCCGGTAGGTGTACCGGCTCATCGAGTAGCTCGCGGGGTCCCCCGCGAGTGCGGGATCGACCGCTTCGGTGAACTCGAGTCGGAATCCGGTCGGGGTCGCCCGCATGGTTCGGATCTCGAAGGGGACCTTCCCCGACCAGCGGATCCGCTCGACTCCGTAGGGCTTGTTGCCGTGGCTCGCCCAGCCCCGATTGGTCTGGCCGACGACCAGAGATCCGTCTGGCGCGAACGCCACGCGGATCACGCCGCACTGAAGTCCCTCTCGAAACGGGAAGCAGGCGCCCTGCCACCGCCCTGCGATCTTCTCGAGATCGACCCGCATCACCGAGGCGTGGTACTGGTCGCCCACGAAGATCTGGCCCTCGAATGGGCCGAACATCCCGCCGGTGGTGTCCCACGCGAATCCGCTGGCGCTGCGGCCCATCTTGTCGTAGGGAAACCACACCGCGGGCAACGTGTAGGAGGGGAACTTCTCGACGAACTCGGGCAGTGGCGTGCGATCGGGAATGGGACCGGGGTAGGCCACCAGCGACTCCGGTCGCTTGGCGCTCTCGATGCCCCACGGATGTCCGTGGAATCCTCCACGCTCGAGGACCGCCAGCTTGTTGGTGGGGGTCCACTCGCCCTGGTTGTCGGTGTAGAAGACTTCGCCATCGGGACTGGCGGCGACGCCGCAGGGCGAGCGCAGGCCGGCGGTCTCGAAGTGGGATCGACCCTGGTCGTCGATGCGGATCGCCCAGCCGCGCCAGTCCTTGGGTCCGAAGGGCTCGGGTCCGAAGGGTCGATTCAAGGTGATCCAGAGATCACCGTTGGCGTCGCGCACCGGCCCGAAGGTGTACTCGTGGTAGTTGCCGGAGATCTCCCAGTCGTCGTTCACCGTCTCCACGCGATCGAAGCGAAGGTCGCCGTCGTCGTCGCGGATTCGCGAGAGCGCCCCGCGTTGGGTGACGAGGATCCAGCCTTCGTCCCGACCGGTCCCGGCAAGCAGTCCGAGCGGCTCCTGCAGGCCGTCGAGCGAGAGGACGAACTCCGGCGAGTCCGACCAGGGACGGATGATCGTCCAGATCTCTCCGCGTCGCGTGCAGACCAGCAGGCGATCGTCCAGGTGCAGCAGCCCGCCAGCCTCGAGCACCACCGACTCCGGAGCGACCAGGGTGTCGACGGGGTAGTACTCGGCTTCGCGCGAGGCTTGTGCGAAGGTCAGGCTGGCGCAGGAGGCGGTCGCGAGGGCGATGCCGATGCGCGCGATTCGGTCCGTCATGACGCTGGTCTCCCTGTCTGGGTGTGAAGCACTCGCGGTCACCAGTTCCACTCGGCGGCAAGGTCGGCGCGGTAGGGCCAGGCGGCGCCTTCGACGTAGCCGAATCGCAGCGGGACCAGAAGCTCGAAGCCCCCGTCGATCGATCGCACGATGGGCTCGCCGCCGCCGGTGAAGGAGACGGTGGGACCGTCGTCGATGCGGAAGGCGGGCGCGGCGCCCGACTCGACCGCCACGATCGACCGACCCGCGGCGACGCGGTGGAAGAGATCGCGACGAGACTCGGGGCTCTCGACCGAGAGTTGCCTCAGCAATCGCACTCCCCCCGGCCGCGGTCGCGGGGTCGCACGGTCGAGGAGCCGCAACTCGGTTGCGCCGTCCTCGTCTCGGAGTTCACTGAAGAAGGTCGGTACGCCCGCCGCATCGCGAGCGAGGCCGGCCGACTTCCATCCGCCCCGCGGCGAAGCCTCGGGCCACGCGGCGGCGTCCGAGGCGAGCACGGCCACGGGATCGCCGGCGATGAAGTCGATGGTGTCTTCGCCAAGAGGTTCCTGCAGCATGCCGGCCCGGGCATGCCAGGTGCCTTCCGCATCCATGAAGTCGCCGCGCCATGCCTTGGCCAGCCGGCTCGCCTGCGCGTCGTAGGCCACATGCAGCCGCTGCGGATAGCCCACGCAGATCGTTCGGGGCGAGACGCCCTTCATGAAGGTGCCGAAGAGGATTGGTCGCTCACCCGGCTCGAGGTGGTAGGCGCCCGCCTCGACGACCAGGCCAGCCGGCAGCGGCATCGACGAACCCAGCGAGAGGTAGTTCCAGACCGCATCGATCTGCCGGATCGGATCTCCGTTTCCGATCTGCGGCATGATCCGCTCGCCGGGAATCCAGAACTGCGACATGCGGGTTCCCGGCTGCAGCGATGCGGGATCGAGCATCAGTTCCCTGAACCAGCCCGGGCGCAGCCGAGAGTGCATGGCGGCGAGATCGACCGCGGGAATCCCCAACGACGCATGCCCGGCGAGCGTGTGGCAGGTGATGCATCCGAGCCCCTCGGTGCCTGCGATCAGCCTGCCCTGTTCGACCGCCTCCTCGCTGAAGGTCGGCTCGGCCGCGTGGGCGGGCACCGCATCGATCGTGGCGAAGAGTTCGGGCAGCCGATCGGTCACCCCGGCCCCGTAGACCGGCATTCGCGCTGCGAGGTAGGGCCGCACTCTGATCGAGCCGTCGAGAGTCTTCTCGAGGGCCTCGGGTCGCAGCTTGTCGCCGACGCCGGTGAGCGTGGGCGGATAGCGACCCTGGTCGCCCATGTCCGCTTCCTCCTTTGACGTGAGCAGGGCTCGCTTCGCCTGATCCGGACCGCCGAGGCCATCGCGAACATGGCAATCGAGGCAGTGCAGGCGTCCGAGGGTGCGGGCGAGCTCTTCCGTGGGCTCGAGCGGCGAGGCGAGTTGCTCACCTGCCGCGACGGCGAAGCGAGCCTCGTCGCGCTGCGCTTCGGTGAAGGCGTAGAACGGGCTCGCCGCCGGCACCGTCTCGGCGAGGCAGCCGCGGGTCGGATCAAGATCGGCGAGTGGCTTCGCCTTGGGTCCGCCGCGATCGGCGAGCATCTTCGCCATACGCGGCAGATGGCAGTTCATGCAGCCCAGTTCGAGGAAGAGTGCTCCACCACGCTCGACCCGAACCGGATCGGTCTCAAACGCGCCGTTCGCGGGCGGCGAATAGAGCAGGGTCTCGTGCGAGAAGGCGCTCGCGGGAACAAGCTGCCGTGGCGTGTCGGGGCCTTCCCATTCCAACTTCAATCCCAGTTCTCCGTGAGACTGGAAGAAGGTGAGCGCCATGGGGATCGGACCCGCAGGAAGTTCGCGCGAGACCGACCTGGTCACCATGCCGTGGTCGCCATCGTTGGCGATCGCGAGCGCCCCGTCGAGATAGAGCCGCGATCCGTCGTCGGAAGTGAGGTGGAAGGTCCAGCGGCCTGCGGCGGGGATTGCGACCGCGCCCTTGAAGCGAAGCGCGAAGAGCTCCGGCGGGCAGTCGTCTGGTATCTCCGGAGCTTCGGCGACGTAGCGTCGGTCGGCGCCACCATCGAGCTCGACGCCCTGCGGAGGCACCGGGCCGTCGATCAACTCGGCGAGAAGCCCGGGCGCGCGGTGGATCGGCGCCTCTTCAAGCGCGGCGAGTCCCTCCGCGGTCGAAGCCGCGAAGGTGCCGCTTGCAAGCGCATCCGGTCCGAGCGCCTGCGGGTGCAGGATCCACGCGGCGATCGCAGCGGCCTCGTCTTCGGAGAGCGCCATCGAGGGCATGTGCCCGCTGAGCCAGACGGTGGAAGGATCGAGCAGCACCCCGGCAAGCGCCGGCACCGTGGTCGAAGTGGCGTGGTAGCGGAAGTCGGGGGTCTCGCCGTGGCAGTTGGCGCAGCCGATGGTCGCGAAGAGCCGCGCTCCCTCCTCGGGAATGCCGGGCAGCACCGCGGTCGCCTCGACGAGTGCCCCGCTGCGGCGCGGATCCTCGGGGGTGTTGGGCGCGTTGAGCAGGAAGTGGACGAGGTCCTTCGCCGCCTCGATGCGTTCGGCCTCGGGAAGGCCGTGCAGCAGGTTCGGCATGCGGGTGGTGGGCTTTTCCGCGGCTGGATCGAGGAGATACCGCTCGAGGAACTCCGGCGAGCGACGCAAGGCCACCGAGCCCTTCCCGGTCACGCTTGGCGCGGCCATGGTGCCGACTCTCGAAGTCTCCGCTTCACCCGCCGCGTGGCACTCGAGGCAGTTGCCACGCCGCAGGAGCAACTCTCCAGAGGCGAGCACGATGGCGCTCGAGTTCGCCTCACCGTTCCCGACCGCGCCGGGATCTCCGCAACCTCCGAGATGGCCGACGAGCGTCAGCGAGGCGATCCCGATCGATCCGAGGCGCGAGATTCGTTCCATCCGCGCACTCTAGCGATGCTTCGCGAGGAGTCCCCGCTCGCCTCCACCGGGGGCCGAATCGTGCTCGTTCAGCCCGCTGCAGCAAAGGTGGCTTGCGTGTTTCGGCGAATCGACACCACGATTCGTGCCGCGGTCGATCTCAAGCCGTCGCGGTCTGCATCATCACCCGTCGGAGGTTCCTTCGGGCGAGTGGCCGTGACTGGCGATGTGCCGCAGGTCGGCCAGGTTCTCGCGCTCGCCGCGGCCGCGGAGCGGGTAGTCCTTGCGAAGCGGATGGCCGGGAAAGTCCTTCCAGGTGAGGATCCGGCGGAGGTCGGGGTGGTTTCGGAATCGGATTCCGAACATGTCGAAGACCTCGCGCTCCATCCACTCGGCGGCAGGCCAGAGGTCGACCACCGAGTCGACGGCAAGCGCCGGGTCCACCTCGGTGCCCGAGGTGTCGAGGGTCGGATTCATGAAGACCTTCACCGAGAGACGCCGGTCGGTGCGGGTGTCGCTGAGCAGGTAGGTCACGCAGAAGCGGCCCGGCATCGGGGTCGGGTAGTCGAGGTAGTCGACGCCGAAGAGATCGGTCAGGTAGTCGTAGCCGCCGCCGGTCGACTCTCGGAGGTGCCGCATCACCTCGTGCAACTGCTCCGTCGGGATCACCACCGTGGTCTGGCCGCGGAACTCGCTTGCGAGGATCTTGAGATCCGGAAACGCCGCCTTGAGCGCGGGCAGGCTGGGATGATCGAGCTTCGGGGCGGCCATCGGAAACTCCGTGGAAATCGGGAGCGAGGAGTGTAGCCCGAGGGCGGGGCGGCTCGAAGCGTGACCTTCCGAGGCTGGCAGGCGCCCGGTCTTGGCGTGGATGGGGGGATTCCTACGATGCCCGCATGGCTCGACCACATCCAAGTTCCACACGCCTTGCAGGACTTTTCTCCGCGACCTTCGCGGTGCTCACTGGGCTCGCCGCGGTGCCGCAGGCGAAGCCGGCCGATCCGCCGCAGGCGGCCTTGCCGAGAGTCCTCGTCTTCACCCGCACCATGGGCTTCCGCCACGACTCGATTCCCGACGGGATCGAGGCGGTGAAGCGAATCGGCGCAGGGATCTACGAGGTCGACGCCACCGAAGACCCCGCTGCCTTCAGCGACGAGAACCTCAAGCGCTACGCGGCGGTGGTGTTCCTCTCGACGACCGGCGAGGTGCTCGAGGCCCCGCAGCAAGCGGCCTTCGAGCGCTACATCCGCGACGGCGGTGGCTTCGCCGGTGTGCATGCCGCCGCGGACACCGCCTATCAGTGGCCGTTCTACGGAGCCCTCGTCGGAGCCTACTTCAAGGGCCATCCCGCCATTCAGCCGGCGGAGATCGACGTCGAGGACCGCACCCATCCATCGACGCGCATGCTTCCGGACCGCTGGAGCCGGACCGACGAGTGGTACACCTACCGCGACAACCCCCGCGGCCGGGTGCATGTGCTCATGACTCTCGATGAGCAGAGCTATCAAGGCGGGGGGATGGGCGACGACCATCCGATTGCGTGGACCACCACGGCAAGGACGACGCCCGAGGTGGGCAAGGGCCGCGGCTGGTACACCGGCGGCGGGCACACCAAGGCATCCTTCACCGAGCCGCTCTTCGAGCAGCACCTTCGCGGCGGCATCTTCTGGGCAGCGGGGCTCGTCGATTCCGCCGAGCCGACGGCGCCACCCACACCCGTCGCTCCGTCGCCCTGATTTCCCAAGCCGATCGTCCGGCGTTCGTTCGAGGTGTTCGGGCCTTCGGCAACGGGTTCGGCGCTCGGTGGCAGTACGCGACGAACCAGTCGGAAGTCCCTCGAGCGATCGTCGCGAGCCGAGCGGGCCCGTCGAGAAGCGCACGAGGGCGAGTCGTGCTCGCCTGCGCTGCCGCCGATCGCTCGTCTCGCCCTACGACCCGCAACGGCTGCGGCCATCACGAGCACGGCAGGATCGATCCGGTCGGATTCGGTGCGGCGGGTCTCACGAGACGGAGCAATCAAGTCGACGCGATCGATCGCCTGATCATCGCGGTCGTCTCCTCGAGCGGGAGGCCGACGCAACGTGTTGAAGCGCGCCAGAAGTGACGTCTCGCTGCGGCATCTCGAGTGTCCGCGCACTTCACGCTCCGTGACGGTGTCGCCGAACTCGAGGCCGACGGCCTGCTCGCCCTTGCTTCAGCGACTCGACTCGCCGCCGGTGATGAACTCGCGTGGACAAGGGCGACGTTCATTCATGAATCTCGATTGAATCAGTCTGCGCAGACTGCAGGGCGCCTCGACTGGGGCGAATTCCCATTGGAACCCCACGTCGCCTCGTCGCCACAATCACCGTCCCGCATGCCTTCGTTGCATCCGCGCCGCTGCTGGCGCGCTCGGCCCTTCATGAACCCGCTCGACTTCGACTTCGATGCGACACCAGCGGCAGCGATTCCGCTGCACGTCGCGGCTCACCCTCTTGCTTCAGGAAGGGAAGCCCCGGAGTTCGAAGGCCGCTCTGCGTCCGGGCTGGCTCCCAAGGTCCAACGTCCTTTCGACGCGCGGGCGATCGCAGTGCCTCTGATGCTGACGCCAAGGCACGTGTATCGGTGCCCTGGGGAGTCGACCCCGCGATCTCGGGTTGATTTTCCCGGGAATCGCGCGAACCCAACCCACCAGGAGCCTCTACTGGAGGAGTCGATACTGACACCACGTCATCAAGATCCACCCGGAGCTGCGGCAGCACGCACGGCCGGGGAGATCGGGGCGGCACCATCAAGGAAGCCATGACGAACTCGACCACGATTCCAGTTTCCTCGGCGGAGATCGCCGGCGGGCGGGACGTCGAGCGTCGACTCGACTTGCGACCACTACAGGTGTTGCCGGCGTCGATCGCGACGGCGAGTTCGCATGAGCAGGCGGCAGGCGTGCTGCTTGGGGCGATTGCCGCTGCCACGGGTTGGGATCACGGCGAGCTCTGGGTCCGGGATGAGATCGGCGACGAGGTTTCGGAATCGCACGCGGTCTTTCGCGCCGTCGCGGTTCTCGACGCCCGCGGCACGCGTCGGGAGTTCGGGGCGCTGCTGTCGGGAACGCGGGTGTTCTCGAATCAGGGCCTGCTGAGCCTGGCCCTCGGCTCGCTGGCGGTTCGAGAGATTCAGGATCTCGCGTCGGTGCCGAAGTCGCTGTTTCCGCGACGCGAGAAGGCGATCACCGCGCAATTCCACTCCGCCTCGCTGCTTCCGCTTCTGTGCGACGGAGAGGTCTGCGGACTGGTCATCTTCTTTCGTGAGTCCCAAGAACGGATCGAGCCTCAGGTGCATCGGTACCTCGAGCAGTTCGTCGCCGAGATGGGGCCGGCGATTGCCCGCCACGCGAGGGCGGTCGATGGTGCCGAACACGCCGATGCGGCCTCCGCCGCTGCGGCGGAGGTCGAGTCACGAGCCATGGACTCGGCGCGCTGGTCGGCGATCGGGACCTTCGCCGCCGGCGTGGCGCACGACCTGAGCAACACGCTCTTTCCGCTCCGCTGCCACCTCGACCTGATGGCTCAGAAGAGCCGTCCGGGAGAGCCCTGCGAGCATCTCGCGGCCGCGATCGAGTCGGCATCCGCGCTGGAATCGCTCACCTCGATGCTCCGAGAGCTGGCGCAGGCCAGAGATGTGGTCGAACCCGACGGCGTCACCCCCACGCTCTCGCTTGCGGCCTGGTGGGCGGCGAAGCGCGACGTGATCGAGACCGTGGTCCAAGCAGGAGTTCGCGTCCACGCCTTGATCGGCCCGTCGCTTCCCCTCGTGCCGATCGATGCCGAGATCCTGACCGCCATCGTCACGCGACTGGTTGCCAACGCCAGCGCTGCGTGCCGTGGAAGCGGGATGGTGCTCATCACCGCTTGTCTCGATCCCCTCGAGGAGACCGTGAAGCTTTCGGTGATCGATCATGGGATCGGGATGAGCCGTCGTCGGCTCATGGAGGTCTTCGGCCGTCCCGAGGAGAGTCGCTCCAGAGTCGGTCGCGGATACGGACTGCCGATCGCGCGAAGCCTCGCCGAGCAGTCGGGCAGCCGGCTCGGACTCACCAGCACCGAAGGGGTCGGAACCCGGGCCACGCTCGCGATTCCCGTCTGCGACGACTCTTGGGCGGTGCGCCCGCGTCCGCCGCAGGTGGTGGTGACGGTCTCAGATCCCGAATTGGAGAGGTCGATCGTCGAGCTGCTTCGGCTCGGCGGAATTGGGCGGGTGCGAACGCAGGCCGCTCCCGGACGGGCCGACGGCTGGATCGTCGGAGTCGACATCCCGAACTCGGCGGAGTTGGTGAGGAAGCACCTGCTCGGGCGACCGGATCGACAGGTCCTGGTGCTCGGGCCGACGGATGAGGACTGGACTGGGCTCTCGACGACGGTCGTCGAGAAGCAAGAGGATCTTTCGACGCTCAGCGCGGGCGTGACCAACTGGATTGCGGCGTTGCGAAAGCGACACCGTGCTCATTGAGGAGATTCGTTCATGGCGATCAAACCATCACATCACGAAACCACACGGGTCCTGTGCGTCGACGATCATCGACTGCTCATCGAGGGCCTGAAGATCCGGATCGCGGCCGAGCCGGACATGGAGGTGGTCGGCACGCTCTCCGACGGTGACGGCGTTCTTGGCGCCGTCGCTCGGCTCGAACCGGACGTGGTCCTGCTCGACGTCGAAATGCCCGGGCCCGATCCCTTCGAACTGGCTTCGGAGATCATGCGGCTGCATCGGGGCACCCAGGTGCTGTTCCTGACCGCCCACGTCCGCGACCACTATCTCACCGCGGCGTTCAAGGCCGGGGTGTCCGGGTACTTCTCCAAGTCCGACGACATCGCCGAGGTGATCGAGGGCATCCGCCGCGCCGCACGCGGCGAGTTCACCCTCGGATCCTCGGTCTCCGAGCGAGCCCGCCCGCGACGGCTCCGGTCTCGCGAGCGCTTCACCGCTGCGAGCATGGGTTCGAAGATCGAATCGCTCACCGATCGCGAGCAGGAGATCCTTCGCCTCATCGGACGCGGGCTCTCGCGAGCGGAGATCGCGCAGTCGCTCTCGCGAAGCCCCAAGACCATCGACGGCCACCGCGAGCGGATCATGGACAAGCTCGACATCCACACCAGCCCGGAACTGGTCCGCTTCGCGATCCGCGAAGGCCTCGCGGAGGTGTAGTCGACCCTCCGAGCCGAACCGATCATGGCGGCGGAGCCTCGGGCTCCGCCGTCTTGCGATCGACCCGCCTGAGATCGTTCGCCCGTTCTCCGCAGCCCAGACAAGTGCTGCTGCCGCGGCTCACCGCCGGTGGAGCAGCCCGGGGCGGCGGCACCGCACGGTGATCAGCTCGTGCGGCGCGGACGATCGAGTCGCGATCGGGGTGGAGTTCTCTCGATTCCGCAGACTGCACTCGGGATGATCGCGTTGCGGGGCGTGTCCTGCCTCTGTTTCCGCTCACCGGGAGACTCTCGATGCCGAATCACACGCTGCAGGTGGCGGGCCGTCGATCAGTGCGAAGGCGCGAGACGACGCTCGGCGATGGGAAGGGACTCGCGCGAATGGTCGCGATGGCCGATGCCAGCGCCGGGGCGATCCGATCCCACCGCGAGCCATCGAATGCATCGGGCGCGAGTTCGTCGCAGACTCCGCGCATCGCCTCGGGCGGTCGCCGAGAGAGCAGGAGCAGTCGCGCGGACGCCGCCGCGGTCGCGCCGCGGCGGTCGAGCCTGGCGCTTCGATCCTCGAAGTCGCTCGGTGGCGCTCGAACTCGCCGCGCTTCCGCGGACGTCTCGGAGGCTCGGCCGAACGAAGAGGCGATCCGCAACCGGGCGTACGAGATCCATGTCCGCAATGGCTTTGCGGGCAATGCGGCACTCGACTGGCTTGAGGCGGAACAGGAGCTCCTTGCCGAGCGGTGCTCGGGATCGCTTCGGGAGCGTTCATCGCTACCCTCCGCCCATGGCCGCACCCGACCCGTGCCTCCTGGTCATTCTCGGCGCCTCCGGCGACCTCACCAGCCGCAAGTTGCTGCCGGCGCTCTACGAGCAGCACGCTGCCGGCAACCTGCATCCTCGGACGAGCGTGCTGGGAGTGAGCCGCCGTGCGAAGTCCGACGAGGCCTGGCGCGACGAGCTGGCCGAGGCGGTGCGCAGCCGGGTCGCGAACTTCGATCCGGCGCTCTGGGCGACGCTTGCGCCGCGGATCCGCTATCAGGCCGGTGATGCGGCCCGGCCGGATGGTTGGGAGGAGATCTCGGCGCGGATTCGCCGCGAGTCCCTCGCCGACGAGTGTGGCAACCTGCTCTTCTTCCTCGCGGTGGCTCCGGAGCTCTACGACCCGATCGTCGCCGCGATCGGCGACTCGGGTCTGGTGCCGCGGGAGCGTCGTGCCTGTCTGGGCGATCCCGCGGCGCCCTGGCGGCGGGTGATCGTGGAGAAGCCCTTCGGCGTCGACGAGCCCTCGGCCCGGGCGCTCAACCAGCGGCTTGCGTCGGTCTTCGAGGAGTCCGACATCTACCGCATCGACCACTACCTCGGAAAGGAGCCGGTGCAGGGGCTCCTGGCCCTGCGCTTCGCCAACGGGATCTTCGAGCCGCTCTGGAACGAGCGCTTCGTCGACCATGTGCAGATCACCGCCGCGGAG
This sequence comes from bacterium, assembly GCA_029977865.1. Taxonomy (GTDB): domain Bacteria; phylum Planctomycetota; class Phycisphaerae; order Phycisphaerales; family SM1A02; genus VGXO01. The sequence goes on along the minus strand of JAPOKA010000025.1, from coordinate 29,739 downwards.
TCGCTGGGAGTCGAGGACCGCGTGGCGTTCTACGACCAGACCGGCGCGATTCGCGACATGATCCAGTCGCATCTGCTGCAGGTGCTCGCGTTCGTCGCGATGGAGCCGCCATCGGTCTTCGCGGCCGATCGCATTCGCTCGGAGCGGCGCAACATCCTCGAGTCGATCCAGCCGCCCGACGTGGAACGCCTCGAAGAGGTCGCGGCCCTCGGCCAGTACGCAGCGGCGGAGGGATCACCCGGCTACGCCGAGACCGAAGGGGTCGCGGCGGGTTCGACCACCGAGACCTTCGCAGCGATGAAGGTCCACTTCGACAACTGGCGCTGGGCCGGCACGCCGTTCTATCTGCGCAGCGGCAAGCGACTCGCCGCCAAGCGCACCGAGGTGGTGGTGCAGTTCAAGGCCCCGCCCACCAACCTCTTCCGCACCCTCGGGCAGGATGCCGAGGCTCGGGTCGCCGAAGCCGATCGCCTGATCATCGAGATCGCCCCGCAGAGTCGGGTGCGAATGCGGTTCGCCGGCCGGGCGCCGGGAGCGACCTTCTCGCTCAAGACCCTCGAGATGTCGGCGGATTTCGGCGGTCGCGGCGGCGGTGCCGAGCCCGAGGCCTACGGGCCGCTGATCCTCGATGCCATGCGAGGCGATCAGAGCCTCTTCAAGGATCGCGAGGAGGTCGAAGCCGCGTGGGCGGCGGTGGAGCCGCTGCTCGGCGCGGCCTCGCAGGACCTGCGTCGGGGGATCGCCGGCAACTACGCCCCCGGCAGTTGGGGACCGGAGTCCTCGAAGCTGCTGCTGGGCCGGGATGGGCGATCCTGGCACGACGACGGCTGAGCGGAACGAATCGCCTGCGAGCGCGGCGTCGATCACGCCGCTCGATGCGCCGGCTGCGTGCACCGCCGCCTTGTTCCTAGACTCCGACCTCCTCGGCCATGGCTCGCGTCACCACCATCGTCCTGATCCTCCTCGCGTCGCTGCTCGCCGGATGCGGTGCGCGGCGGGTGCGGGTCGAGGTGGCGGCCGGCGCGGATGGCGCGACCCGGACCTTCGCGACCAATCGCATCGACTCCGACGAGGCCGAGCGGGTCGCAAGCCTCTACGGTGACGGCTCGATGAAGGTCGGGGGAGGCGAGACCGCCTTCACCGCGACCTTCGCGCAGGAGTTGCCGAGCGAGATCGGCAACCGCAACGGACTCTCCGAGATCGCCACCTCGCTCGGCGTGGCGAGGTTCTACTGGGAGTCTTTCGATGCCGCCGTCGACCACTGGAGCGATCTCGAGCACCGCATGGCGTCGGGGGAGCTTTGGATGCGGATCTTCGGTCGCTGGGCGGAGATGCAGATCGAGGACGATTCGCGGCGCGAGGAGTTCACGGCGGCGCTCGAGCGCGAGTACCTGCCGCTTGCCCGCGACCTGATGCTCTTGTGGAGCGCCATGCAGGCCGCCGCACAGGCCCAGCGGGTCGGCGCCGGAGTTCGCGACGCGAACGACCGTTCGCAGATCAGCGCCGACGAGCGCTTCCGACGGACCGTGTTCTTCCCGCTGCTGCTGCTCCTGGCCGAGCGCGGCTTCTTCACCGCGGCAGAAGCCCAGCAGCTGATGCTGCTCGGCTCCCGCGGCAATCCCAACGCACGCGAGCGGAACTGGAGCGTCAGCGCCGTGATCGGACCGGCCCTGCAGCGTCAGTTCCGGCGCTACGTGCCGGATGCGGCGGTGCCCACGGTGCCATCCCTGCTCGCCAACGGAGTGTCGTTCTATCTCTTCGCCTCCAACTCCTCGCGGATCGACGATCTGCTGCTCGCCTCACCGGTCGTGCCCGAGGAGGACAAGGACCGACTTCGCCGTGGCGAGCGCGGCATCTCGCTGCCGCCGGTCTTCGGAGTTTCGCTCGCAGGTGGCCGAACGCCCACCGAGACCGAAGTGGTGCTGGCCACCGAGGTCGAGCCCTACATGACCAACGGTGTTTGGAATCCCCGCACCCGGTCGGTGGTCTTCAAGGGGAGCATCCTCGACGGGCGCGAGCGAGTGTCGCTGTACCCATCGACCTTCCAGGCGGCGTGGTCGGTGCCCGACGAGTCGTTCCAGCGCCGCTGCTTCGGATCGGTGATCCTCGAAGGTGAAGCCCTCGCGGCCTACTGCGGATGGCATCAGGCCTTGCCGACCAAGCCGCGGGAGCGGTGGGATCGCGCGCTCGAAGCCCTTGCCGGGTCGGGAGACCGCCGCGAGTTCGAGGAGACGGTGAATGGCTTCAGCCGCACCCACGGTGCTCCCGAGGCGATCGTGCGCTGGTGCCGGGGCGATACCTCCAGTTCGCTGTGACCGCTGGGTTCGGAGCGGCGTGTCGATCGAGTCGCCGCCAACGTCCTTGATGGCTGTCACCGCCAGAGCGCGACGAAGGGCGATTCTGCTCCAGGTCGAGCGCATTCGGGTGGAACACGCCACCTCCGGACTTTGAAAGTCGTGATGGCGCCAACCCGGCTGCCTCCGAATTGCGGGTCGTTCCCGGTTCCAAGCCGATCTCAAACCGCGACGGTGTCTGCTCTGCCCGCGAGGCGGAGGGAGACGCGATCGATGGTGGACCACATGCGCTTCGACCGCCCCCGACTCTCGACCGCAACGGCATCGGCGACGCGGCGAGACTGCGGCCGAGCTCGCAACCTCGCGGCAGGCTGCACGGTGACCGGGCGGTGGTGGTGGGTTGCGGGTTCGCATGGGCGAGTGCGCGCATTTCGATCGGACGGGCGATCGGTGCTCTGCATGCGGCTGCTCGAGCGGGCGTCGTGCTTGGCGGCCTCGGTGGTGGCCATGCTCATCGCCACGGCGTGTTCTCCGTACCGCCAGATCGAGCAGACCTTCGCCCATCTCCCCGAGCCGATCTCCCTGCGGGACTTCCTCGAAGCGGAGCGGCGCTACGGCGAACTCGACGAGGCGAGGTGGCTCGAGATCGAGGCGCTTCATGAGGCCTATCTCGAGCAGTACGGCCTCTGGCGAGCTCGCACCGCCGACGCCTTGGCCGCGGCCCTGCGGCGAAGATCCTGGGAGGAGATCGAGGACGATCCACAGGCGCTGCTCGTGCTCGAACGGAGAGCGAGCGGCGGCATGGCCGACCTCGCTGGGCTCGACGAGGCGATGTTCGCTGAGGTCCAGGCCGTCGTGGATGGTTCACCCTGGCAGGCCGATGGCGGCGGCGATCCTGACGAAGCCCTACGCCTTCTGCGGGCGCGGCGTGCGATGGCGCGGTGGCTCGCGGTGATCGAGGGTGGCGGAGGACGGCCTCGCGATCTGCGGAGGTGGCTCGAGTCGCAGCACTGGCTCGAGCAGTTCGAGTTCGATTCCAGCGATGCTGCGGCAGTCGCCTACGAGGAGGCTTCACGACCGATCCTCGAACGACTGGCGCGGGCAGAGTGGTCGTTGCCGCGACGGATCGCCGAGATCCGCGCGATCGACGAGGCCGTTGAGGATCCCGAGTCGGAGCCCCGGAACGTCGAAGCACGGATCGCAGAGGCGCGGGAGCCGGTCGCGCAGGCGTTGCAGGATCTGCTCGCGCTTCAGGAAGAGACCGTGCGTCGGATTGCCGGAGGGCTTCCGCCAATGCTCGGAGTGGTGCTCGAGGCGAGGTTCCTCGAGGACACCGTCGGCGGCGGTGAGGTCGCAGGTGATGTCGAAGCGCTGGCGGCCCGCATGGCGAACGCCATCGTCGACGGGTCGACCTCACCCGAAGCGATCTTCTCCTCGCAGTCGCAGCCGGATCCCTCGTCGTCTCAGAGTGAGGATGGTGCAGCGGCGATGGGACTCCTGCTGGTCCTGGCGGCCGACCCGGCGGATCGAGTCTCGGCGCGGGAGCGGGAGATCCTGCTCGGCGAGGGACTCGCGATCTACCGGCAGCGGGCCTCGATTCTGCAGCGGACTCTCGATGCCCAACGGGCAGCGAGTCGGCCAGGCGCGCTGGCCGGTGGGTCGTCGAGCGATCGCGTGCGCAACGAGGTCCGAGCGCCGGGCGATTCCGCGGCGGCGGCGCTTGGCATGGAGATGGCAGGCTTCATCGAGCGGACCTTCGAGCCGGAGCGGCTGGCGGAGTTGTTCGGTGCGACCCGGCAGGCCCTGAGATCGACTCGGCCCGCGGCCTCGAAGCCCGCTGCTCAGGCCGAGGGGTTGGCCGGTCTGGCTGCAAGCGAGCTTGATCGCTTCGACCGATCGATCGATGTGCCACCCTCGTCCCCCAATGCAGAGGGCCTTCGCGACGAGGATGGCTGGCGGTGGATCGCGGAGCGGCTGTCGGAGCGATGCAGGCTCGACCAGGACGCTCAGGCGGTGCTCGAGCAGCTCTTCGAGGCGGACATTCTGGCGCGAAGGACCCTCGTCGAGGCGGTCGAGCAGCGGCTGCAGGAAGCGGTGGCGCCAGCGCTCGAGGAACTGAAGGCGATCGAGTCGCAGATCGAGGCGGCGCGGGAGGCGGAGGGCGGTCCGCCTCGTCTGCTTCCCGAACAGGCCCAGGCGGTCCGCGCGGTGATTGCTCGGCATCGTCGACCCGCGTTCGCCGCGTTCGAGCGGATGCTCGCCGAGGTCGAAGCCTTCGATCTCGAGGCGATCGAACGACTCTCCGATGCGCTTCCGCAGCCAAGCCTCGGTTCGGCACTGCCGCTGCTGCGGCTCGCGGTCGCCGAGCGGCTCGGTCAAGCGCTCTCGGGCGAGGTGATCGACCAGCGGGATGTTCTCGGCGGAGCCCGAATCTCGACGGCGCTGCTGCTGCTCGCGTTGCCGTTGACGCCGGAGGAACTTGCGGATCTCGCTCCGCTCGTCTCCGAAGCGGAGGGCTCGATCCGCGCCGCGATCGTCGCTCAACGCCGGGCCGCGCTCGAGTTCGCAGCGGGCATGATCGAGCGGGAACTGCTCAAGACGGTGTGGAGCGAACCGAAGTGGCCGCGACGCGAGATCGCAGCGGTGCTCGTTGCGGCGGAAGGCGTCCAACACGCGCAGGGCGAACTGCTCCGCGCGGCGGAGCAGCGGTTTCCCGAGGCGGCACCGATGCTCCGTGAAGCGGAACTCGAGGCGATGTGGCCGGGAGTGTGGGACTCCGACCGGGAGCTCGAGAAGATGCTCGCAAGCCTGTGTCGCGGCGACGCGCGGGTTGCGGCGTGGGGCGAGGGACGGAGTCGCTTCGCAGAGACGGCCTCGGCGTCGCTCGCCGGTCGCGTTCGCCCCACGCCATCTCCCTTCGCAGGAGCCGGGACCTCCTCGAGCGCCACCGCACTTCGCCTGCGGGTCGATCCTGCACTTCACGCCGCTTCGGTGGCGCATCGGGAGAACCTCTTCCGCACCGCACGGCGGGTATCGAGGCTCTTGGCCTCGGAGGACGCGGCCCGCGGCGACCTGGTGCTCGAGTCGGCGCTTGCCCATCCGGTCGGAAACCTCGACGGCAACCGACTCTGGGAGTAGCCCCGTGCGGTTGCGACGAGCTGGATGGCGGTTCCCCTCGCAAAGAGTGAAGCGTTCTCCTTCGCTGCCGCGAACGGCTCGCCTGCGGTCGATCCTCGGACTCGATCCGGCCGCAATTGAAAACCCCCCCGGGCCGAGGCCCGAGGGGGTCGAATGAGACGAAACAGCGAGTCGAGATCAGCCGGTCCAGTTGCTGAGCTGGATCGACAGATCGGCACCGTTGACTACTCCGTCGCCATTGAGGTCGGCGACCGGATCCGCGGTGCCCCAGGCGCTGAGCAGGATGCTCAGGTCGGCGCCGTTGACGAAGCCGTCCTGGTTGAGGTCGCCGATGATGCCGTCCTCGCATCCGAAGTCACCAGAGAGCTCGACCCACCACTTGTTGGCGGCGAAGCCGATGCTGTCGAGGGTGACGAAGTCGGCAAGGCCGCAGTTGTCCGACTGGATGTAGGTGGTGGCACCGGTGGTGTCACCCGCGAAGGTGCAGAAGCCGGTGGCGGCCTGCGGGATGCTGAGCGTGACCACGAGGGTCTCGCTGCCGGTGAGTTCGACGCAGAGGCTTCCGGTCGGGAAGAGCACGGTGACCTGCTGGTCCTCACCGGTGTAGAGGCCAACCGGGGCGGAGTCGACGGCGACCAGTTCGCCGATCATCGGATCACCGCCGGTCGGGTCGATCCAGACGCCAACGATGCCTTCGAGGTACTCGGCAGAGTTGTCGAGGCCGAAGTTGACGCAGCTGAATGAATAGGCTGCGCCGAGGTCGTTCTGGCTGAACACGACCGCGTAGGCGTTCGGGGTGGTGATGCCAGCGGCCTGGCAGGCGATGCCGCCGGTTCCGGCAAAGGCCGGAGTCGAGGCGTAGGGGTTGGCGCCGGGCGAGGTGCACTCGTAGGGCGGGATGGGCTCTCCGCAGAGCGGCGAGCACTCGGTGAACGCCATGTTGGCGCAGATGTTGTCCCAAGCCGTGTCGCAGCAGAACGCGTCGAGGGCGCAGACCGTTGCGCAGCAGTCCGCATCGTCGCAGTATCCGAGTCCGAGCGGGCTCGGCTCGCAGCAGCTGCCCGCGTTGGGATCGCCGCAGCTCAACTCAGGAATGAAGTTGAGGGTCACGGTGCCGGAACCGGCAGCGAACTGCCAGCCACCGACGGCGAAGAGATAGACCGTGCCATTCTCGACCGCCACGTTCAGCTGGGTGGGTCCACCACCGACGCCGCAGGTGTCGTCACCGCAGAGGATCAGGCGATCTGCAAGGGTGTTGTAGTCGATGTTGCCATCGCCGGCGTTGTAGGCCCGCATCTTCTGGTCGTAGTCGGTCTGATCGCAACCGCTGAAGTTGACGGTGCCGCTCGCGGTGGCGGTGTAGGAGAACCACACATCGGGACCGAGCGAACTGTCGGCCTCGCAGTCGGACTCCGGAGCGACCGGATCGGCGTTGGTGGTGTCGAACGGCAGCGTCTCGCCATCGGCGATCGGCGTCGCGCCGGACGGGCAGTTGTTGCTCGGTCCGCCGGTGGGGCAGTTGTAGACGTAGAGGCCGCAGAGATCGACGGCCACGCTTACGCAGAACTCATCCCACTCGAGGTCGCAGCAGGCGGCCTCGAACGCGCAGACCTGAATGCAGCAGTTTGCGAGGTTGCAGCCGGGGGTGGCGTGGGGAACGGTGCAGCTCTCGTTGGACTCGCCGCAGGCACCGGCCTCGCCGGTGATCGCGGTGACCATGACGTTGTTGTATTCGGTGGCGGCGGCGCCGCCGGTCCAGCCGTTGCCGATCGAGAATCGCCAGACGCCATTGCCGCTGTGGATCAGGGGCTGGGCATCGGCGTAGGGACCCGCCGCGGCCGATCCGCCGCCGTCGAAGGACCACGGCGGACCTTGTGTATCGGCGAAGAGCACGTTGTACCCGCCGATCTGAACACTGGTGCTGCCGTCGGGATCGTCGACCCAGAAGCCCATGTCGGAGGCCCACTCGGCACCGCCACCCGGCACGAAGTCGAAGGCGATCTCGAACGAAACCATGAAGGCGTTTTGCTCGACGTCGACGTACCGCACTGCGCTGCCGGCGAGTGGGCCACTTCCGAGGTCAACCATGAAATCCGCAGCGGCCGGCCAAGCCAGCGCCGCTCCGGCGATCGCGGCGATGCCGCACAGTCCAGTCTTACGCATGTCTCGTCTCCTTCGCCTGTCTCCAGCAGGCGTTGTTTCCTTGAATCGGTCGCCTGATCAGATCGACCGACCCTTCGAGCCAATCACCCATCCGGGGCGATGGCCTACTACGCACGGTCGGGCCAGCGAGAGGCGGGCGCGACCGTTTCACTCGATCTCCAGTGCCATGGGCGCAAGGATCGGGCGAGTACCCCAATCGGGAAGGTACGACAGGGCAGTCCAAGTGCCAGCGCAAACCGAACCAAAATCAGGTGATTCTGAAGCAGTGGTCCGGATTCTCGGGACCAGGTCGAGACCTGGATGCGTTCGAAACCGGCCATCGGAGGCAGCAATCGATCGATGCCAAGCCAATCTGGGACAAAGTGTTATCGGTCGCTTGGAGAGCCAGAGAATCGGATTGTGGACCGGGTTGACGAGCCGAAGACACCGCTCTCCCGAGTGTGTTTGGCAATACGCCGCCGGTCTGTTTTCCTGCGGACGCTTCTCCGGTCTCGAACCAGGACGGGCGGCGATCGAACTCGCGATGCCACTCGCCGCCCCCTCACCCATGGCGAGACCGAGAAGTGTGCGCCCGGCTTCGGGTCGACCGTTTGCGAGGCGACCGCTCAAGGCGGAGCCCGGCCTCGGCAACCTTGCGGCTGCCGAGCGCGGTCCGGGTCGAGGCCCTAGCATCCGCCCCTCCCAAGGGCCGTGCCGCGACGAGTTGCCGATTCTCGACCGGCCCGTCCGAAGGCGGCACCGCGGGGCTGGAACCACCCCATGCGTAGCGCCCCCGATCGCGAGCTAGCACCCGAGTCTCCCACGCCCGATGGACGAGGGCTCGTGGTGGCGGTGGTGACGAGCCGCTACCACCGAGCCATCACCGATGCACTCGAGTCCGGGGCCAAGGCGGCGTTCCTCGAGGCCGGTGGGGTCGCGGACGACCTCGTCATGTTCGAGAGCCCCGGCGGATTCGAACTCGTCGCCATCGCATCGGCCTGTGCGCAACGGGCCGAGATCGACGCGGTGGTCGCACTCGGATGCATCGTGGCGGGGGAGACCCGCCACGACCGCTATCTCGCCGCGGCGATCGCCCAGTCGCTTGCCGACCTGTCGGCGCAGCACGCGAAGCCGGTCGCCTTCGGGGTGCTCACCGTCAACGAGCTCAAGCAGGCTCGTGATCGCGCCGGAGGCCGGCACGGCAACAAGGGACGCGAGGCGATGGAAGCCGCGCTTCTCGCGGCGCGATCGATCGCGATGGTGCGGGGTTCGGTCGAGGGGCGAGCCGTCCGATGATCCTCTCGCGCCGAGCCCGTCATGCAGCCCTGGTCGCGCTCTACCAGTTCGACATGGTGGCCGAACCCGACCTCGCATCGCTCGAGGCGGCGATGGAGGAGGTCGAGGCAAGTCCGAAGGATCGCCGTCACGGGCTCGAAGCCGCCCGCGAAGTCTGGTCGGTGCGTGATCGCTGCGACGCAGAGCTGGCTCCCTTCACCGAGGAGTGGCCGCTGCATCGCCAACCGGTCATGGACCGCAACATCCTCCGGCTTGCCCGCTGGGAGATTCGCGAAGCGGGCGTGCCGCGGGAGATCGCCCTCAACGAAGCGGTGGAGCTGGCCAAGGAGTACGGCACCGACCGCAGCGCGTCCTTCGTGAACGGAGTGCTGGCGTCGCTCGTTCGCGAGGACACCACCACTTCGGCGGGGGACTGACTCGTCGATGGGACTCTTCAAGGCTGCCGCCTCGATCCTCAAGCGTGGGCTTGCCCGCACCGCGGAAGCGATGGTGGGCATGCGGGCCTTCCTCGCCGGACGCCGCATCGACGAGTCGCTGCTGGCGGAGGTCGAGAAGCGATTGCTCGCCGCCGATGTCGGGGTGAAGGCTGCCCGCGAGTCCGTCGAGAGCCTGCGGCAGGACTGGCTTGCCGGCCGCATCGCCGCCGGCGAGGAGGTCGTGCCGTTCCTGAAGGCATCGCTGCGAGCGCGGTGGGAGGGAGTCGACCTCGATCTTGCCCGCAGCGAGCGGAAGCCGACGGTGATCCTCGTGGTGGGCGTGAACGGCTCGGGCAAGACCACCAGCGTCGCGAAGATCGCCGCGAGCCTGAAGGCGGAGGGTCGCAGCGTCCTGCTGGCTGCGGCGGACACCTTCCGCGCCGGGGCGGTGCGGCAACTCGAGATCTGGTCGGAACGACTCGGGGTCGATCTGGTGAAGGGGGCCGAGGGCGCCGATCCGGCGGCGGTCGTCTTCGATGCGGCCCAGGCAGCCGTGGCGCGGGAGGCCGATGTGCTGCTCGTCGACACCGCAGGCCGGCTGCACACCCAGGACACGCTGATGCGGCAACTCACCAAGATTCGCGAAGTGGTCGCCAAGCGAATCCCCGGAGCTCCGCACGAGGTGCTGCTCGTGCTCGATGCGACCGCCGGCCAGAACGCGATTCGCCAGGCCGAGGTCTTCACCGCCGCGGTCGAGGTGACGGGGATCTTCCTGAGCAAGCTCGACGGCACCGCACGCGGCGGCGTGGTGATGGCGATCCGCGATCAGATGGGGCTGCCGGTCAAGCTGATCGGTGTCGGCGAACGGCCCGAGGATGTCGAGGCCTTCGATCCGGAGGCCTTCGTCGAGGGCATGTTCGATCGCGCGGAATGAGGGAGCCGTTCATCGTTCCTTCTCGCGCAGGCCGATGTTGCCGACATGGCCGCAGCCGTCGAAATGCTGGCGCTCTATCGCGATGGCGGGGCGTGGCTCGAGGCGAATCGGCCTCGACTCTCCGAGTGGCGAGTGCTGCAATGGAGGCCATCGATGGTGCCGATCGATCCCGGGGCGACTCGGGTCGATCTGACCAGGAAGTTGCCGCTGGCCGATCGATCGCTCGACGCGATCTACGGATACCACGTGCTCGAGCACCTCGACCGGCACGAGAGCCGAGCACTCCTGCAGGAGTGCCGTCGAGTGCTGCGGCCCGGTGGCTGGCTGCGGATCTCGACCCCCGACTTCAAACATCAGGTCGCGTCCTACCTCGGGGCGCTCGAGGCAGTGCGAGCGCGTCCGGGCGACTCCGCGGCGAAGACTCGCCTCGAGTTCATGCGGCTGGTGCTGCTCGACCAGCGGGTCCGGCGCCGCTCCGGCGGTCGCACCCTGGAGTTCCTTCGCCGCAACTCCTTGGACCGCGAGGCGGCGCGGGAGATCCTCGGTGAAGTCGGCCCTTGGTTTGTCGACCTTGTCGAGCGTGAGGGTTCGACGCGGGCGAAGGATCGCGGCAACCGACCCGCGGCGGCGGCCCGGATCGTCGCGGCGGTGCGAAGGCGACTGCGGTGGCGGCGCTCTACGCCCTGGTGGGCGGTCGATTGCCGCGAGACCCGCGAACTCGAGATCTCGACCTGGGATCGAGTCTCGCTGGGTCGCGAGTTGCAAGCGGCCGGATTCGTCGAGGTCGACGCAACCACCGTCGACCGATCCCGCATCGCGGGTTGGGAGCGCTTCGACCTCGATCGCTGTCCCGCCAGCGGCAGGCCGCTCGAGATCTCGACCATTGCGGAGGGGCGATCGCCGTGAGACGACTCGCTCCGGTGACCGGAACGGACGGACGCCATCGGCTGCACCTGTGGCGGTGCGGAGACCCCTACTTCGACGACCGCCGGGATCGCCTTGGCGAGTGGACCTGCGGGCGATTCTCGCATTGGCCGAATCCGCCGAGTGGCGTTCGCCACCTTGATCTGCGCAGTCCGCTTCCCTTCGAGGACGGGGTGTTCCATGCCGCGGCGGTCACTCGTGTCATCGAGCACCTCGCACCCGAGGCGGCTGCCGGATTCACCCGCGAACTCGGGCGGGTGCTCCGGCCGGGTGCGGTGCTGCGGATCTCGTTTCCCGACCTCGAGGACCTCGCCCGGTCGTACCTCGCGAGCATCGCCGCCGCGGTCGCCGATCCTTGCGAGGCCAACCTCATTCGCCGCGACTGGCGCGAAGCCGAGCTCTTCGATCCGCTCGTGCGCCGTCGCACCGGAGGGCGCATGCGTGAGTTGATGGTCGAAGGCCGATTCGACGAGTCCGACCTCGAGGCGCGATTCGGCGACGTGTGGGAGATCTTCGCAGGTACGCCGGCACTCGATCGCCCGCCGCCCACGGCGCTGCGGCAGTGGCTCGGCCTGCTGAGGTCACCGAAGCGCTGGGCCGGATTCCTGGCGTCTCCGCGGGAGGCCGCGGCGGCGATGCGGGCACGCCGTACCGTCGATCCGCGGGAGACCTTCGAGAGCCACGAGTGGATGTGGGATCGGGAATCCGCCACCGCGCTGCTCGAGCAGGCGGGATTCCGTTCGGTGCGACCGATGGCGTGGAACGAGTCGGCCATCGAAGGCTGGAGTCGATACGACCTCGACCGCAGCCGAAGCGGCGATCGCCACTGGGAGCCAGCGGCGATCCTCGAGTGCGAGCGGGGGTGAGATCCGCTCGCTCACCCTCGCAGCATGCGGGAGAGGCGGCGGGTCAGTCGCCGCCGGGCCAGTTGAAGGCGGGTCCCTGCGCCGAGTGTTCGCTCGAACCGGCGAAAGAGGTCGAGGATCATTCCTTCGAGTTCACCCGCGGCGATGCGCTTCACGGTGAGGCTTTCGCGGCGCATGTTGAAGCGGCCGATCACCTCCTCGAGCAGCACCGGGCGAATCGCGGGTGCGATGGCGAGGTGGAAGGCGATGTCGAAGAGCGGCTCGTCGGAGTCGTACCAGCCGAAGCGTGGGTGCAGCGCACGCGCGTAGGCGAGGCAGGCGGGATTCCATGGATAGTCGCGGTCGATGAGGATGTCGGCCACCCCCATGCGCCGAACCCGCTGCACGCGGAAGAGCCTGCCGTGCTCGTCGAAGACCCGCAGCCCACCGACCACGAGATCAGGGGGCTCGCCCACCGCGACCGCGGCGAACAGTTTCTCGAGCCCGCCCGGCTCGAAGGCGTCGTCGGCGTTGAGAACGACCACATGCGAGGCGTCCGCGGCGGCGATCGCCCGGTTGAGTCCCGCCGCGATGGGTTCGGCCGCTGAAGTCACCACGCGGAGGTGGGCGAGCCTTGTCGCGGCGTCGAGCAGCGCTGCGGTGGTGCCGTCGTTGGAGCCGCTGTCGGCGATCACGTGCTGCACGCGATCGCGCAACGGCACCGGCACCGCCTCCACGAGCGCCGGAACGCAGGAGAGGTCGTTGCGGATGGTGGTGACCACCGCGAGCGAGCCGACCGGTCGAGAATCCCCGACGAGCGATCGCAGTTTCGACGCGTACCGACTTCGCATGAGCGGCAGATCGAAGTTTGCCGCAGCGTTTCCTTGCTGGGTCTCGAGCACGTCGCGGCGAAGCGGTTCGTCTCGCAGCAGTCGCTCGATGGTCGCGGCGAGCGCGTGGGGACGGGCGGGATCGGCCAGTGCGGCCGGATGCACCAGAATCTCCGGCAGCGCCGCGTTCGCGTATCCCGCCACCGTGGTTCCCGAGGCGAGCGCATGCACCGATCCGGAGCCGAAGGTGTCTGCGGACATCGGTGCCAGCGCCAGATCGAGCGAGGCGTAGAAGGGCGGCAGCGCCGCGAACGGAATGCTCCCGAGGAACGCGGTCCGATCCGAGAGTCCGGCCGAGGCGAACTGCGATTCGAGCCTGGTCCGCAACCCGCCATCGCCTGCGATCGAGAGCGTCGACTCGGGAACGCGGCGGAGGGCTTCGATCAGGTCGTTTGCGATCGACGCGTCGAACTTGTCGCCGTCGAGCCGTGCGGCAAAGCCGATTCGCAGCTGGCCGGTGGTGGACTCTGCGGTCCGCCGCGCCTGCTCGCGCATCTCGGCAAGCGGTGATCCCGGGTGAATCACCGTTTGCCGCATGCCCGTGACTGCACAGGCGTCGAGACTCCAGCGACTGCAACAGACCAGTTCGATCGCGGGGCCGCGGCGACCGGCGAGATCGGTGGGATCGAGCCATGGATCGCCGGGGGTGAGATTCGATTGCAGAACCGGCAAGCCTGCTTGGCGGGCGGCGCGGCCCACCGCGTCGTACCAGGCCATCACGCGGTCGTCGGTGGGATGGTGGTAGTGGGCGAGATGCACCGCCGCAGCGCCGCAGCGTCGAAGCCAGTCGAGAACCTCGGGGACGCTCGGGTGTTCGACCACGGTGGCATCAAGGCCCGGGTAGCGGCGTGGGAACGGAACCTGGGCCGCGATCACCGCATGCCGCCACTCCGCAGCCGGATCGGAGACGAGGTCGGCGACGAGCTGCTGGGCCCCGCCGAGGGTGAGGCCGTGGATGGCGTGGGCGATCAGCGGCGATCGCCGCGGCGCGGTCGGACGCGCGACCGGAGTCGGTGCCGGGAGACCTCGCCTTCGACGCAACCACTCCTCGACGGCCGTGCCTTCGAGCCAGCGATGAAACCGCCGTTTGACGCGAAGGCCCACCGGGGCCTTCGGCCAGCGTGCGGGATCAAGTCTGATTGCGGCGGCGGCACTCGCTCGAAGTTCGGCGAGGGCCTGTCGATCGGCGTCGGTGCCGAAGTCGGGCTCGATCGCCCGCTGCCGCAATGCCGCCACACCCAACGCCGCCACCTCGGGTATCAACGCGCCGATCCGCGCGAGCTCCCTTGTCGCCCAGCGGCGGTGGATCGCGTCCCAGGGCATCGACCGGTTATCGGCGATCGAATCCGGATGGATCGAGCCGGGCGATCGCAGAGGGGCGACTGGTTGCAGAGGCCGGTGTGCTGCCGGCGGACACGAAAGCCACCAAACTTTTCGCGAATGACGGTGACCCGCAGGTTCCAGCGCCTATCTTCTCTGCTGAGCGGGCGAGAGCGGGCGGGCCGCGAGGCCAGCCGCAGGGGAGCCGTTCGGCTTCCCACCTCGGCCTCGCACCATGCCGTTCCTCCGCAGGACTCGATTCGAGTTGCGAAGATGAGATCTCCGACACGAAGCCAAAGGCGAGGCTTCACCATCATTGAACTGATGGTGACGGTGGGGATCATCATCCTGCTCATCGGAATGCTCGTCCCCGTCTTGGGGGGCATTCGCGCGAGCGCCCTGTCGGTGCAATGCCTGAACAACCTCCGGCAACTCGGCTCGGCGATCGGCTCCCACCGGCTCTCTCACAAGCAACTGCTGCCGATGACCGACTTCCTTCCGTTGGTCACCGAGGAAGGACCTGAGGGGGGGCTTCCCGAACTCTTGCGCTCCACGCTGCCCGCTGATGATCCATCGTGGATCTGTCCGGCCGACTTCGACCCGGAGTCGCTCTCGACCGGCACCAGCTACTACTACGTTCCAGGCCTACTTCGCTACACCCCCCAGATCCAGATACCGGTGGCCCAGGCGCTGATGCCGCTCATCCTGGACGGGACGCTCAGTCCCAGTCAGATCGAACGTCAGCGGCTCGCGCTCGAGTCGCGGCTGGTCACCAACTTCTACGAAGCGGCGCGGGATCCCCGCTTGTTCGCGGTCATGAGCGACACTCAGGACCGCCATCCCATCGGCGACCTCAATCCCCGCAACGGCCTGTTCATCGACGGCGGCGTGGGGCCGCTGAAGGACAACGAAGAGTCCGACGGCACGCCCTTCGAGACCGATCCGTGAGCCTCCCGAACCGTTGGGAACTTCAGCAGTGGTTCGCCCGGCAGCGCCGCGTCTGGGTGGGCTTGGCGGTGACCGCGGCGGTGCTGGGGCTCGCCGCGGGCGCCTGGGCTTGGTGGTCGAGCCAGTGGAAGCCACCACCGTCTATCTTCGAGACGCCCGTCGACGACGTGCTGGGGTATCTCGCCATCGAGGACTTCAACCGGCTTCCCCTCGAAGAGCGGGTGCGGTTCATGCTCGACTTCGCCAGCCGATTCCGAGGCCTCGAGCAGAGCGAGTCGGCGGTGATGGCGGCATTCATGGCCGGGTTGACCACCAAGTCGAAGGAGCAGCTGCGACAGAACGTCCGCACCCTCGCCAAGGACGTCCTCTCGGAAGGGGCGGAGACATACGTGAACCTTCCGCCCGCAGAGCGCGGCGCCTACATCGACCGGTGGCTGGTGCGGTGGAGCAAGGTCGGTGAGGAGATCCGCGACGGATCGACGAGCAATCGCTCCGACGAGGAGCGGATCGAGGAGTTCCGCCGCCGGGCGATCGAGAGGCAGCAGCGCGGACTCGCTGGCGACCAGGGGCCGCTGCCGGAACTCTCGCTCACCGAGGTGAGCGCCGGCCGCTTCCTCGACTTCTGGCAGAGCGACATCGAGAAGGCCGCGACGCCCCGCGAGCAGGGCCAGATCACCCGTTTCATGGTCGATGTCAGAAAGCGACTCACCGGGGGACTGTGATGACTTCGGAACCGGCGGAGTCGTCGCCCGTTCACGCACTCGACTCCGACGAAGCCTTCGCCAGAAGGGAACCTGGCGGAACGGGTTGCCTTGCGATCCTGCTCCCGCTCTCTGGCCTTGCAGCGGTGTGGGCCGTTGCGATCGTCTGGTGGCCCAGCTTGCCGGCGAGCATTCCGCTGCACTTCGACGCCGCGGGGGTGCCGGACCGATGGGGTCCCTCGAGCGCCGGCAACTGGTTCCTGATGCCGGCGATCGCGACCTTCGTGACCGCGTTGGTGCTTGCGATCGCGTGGGCGCTTCCGACGCTTGCTCGCCGCGTTCCCGAGCTGGTCAATGTCCCGCAGAAGCGGCGTTGGAAGGCCCTTGATGCGGAGACTCGGGTGAAGACGCTGTTGCCGATGCGCTGGCTGCTGGTGGCGCTCGCCATTGCAGTGCAGGCGCTTTTCCTGTGGACCGTCTGGGCGACGCGCTGGGTGGCGATGGATCCCGATCCGGCCAATCCGACCCGGACCCTTGGAGGCACCTGGGTGCTCTTCGTCCTGGGGGGAGGCGTGGTGGTCGGCGTGGTGGCGGCGAGCCTGTGGATGGCGGCGCTCGTGAAGCGTGCCGATCGATCGTCGGAATCCGCTGCCGCCGCGGCGTGAGGCCACCGCGGCTCGGCCGGCGCGGCGGCATCGGCCGCTTCGTAGGATCACCTCGTGCCTGTCAACGCGCGCGAAGACGACAGCCCGCGTCCGCCGCCGCGGAGCCTCGACCTGCCGGTGATGGCGTTGCAGGGCGGCCTGCGAGAGGCGATGCGCGATCCCGGCGCGGCGGTGCTGGTGGCTCCCACCGGTTCGGGCAAGACCACCGGGGTGCCGATCCTTCTCGCCGATGATCCGTCGATTCACGGGCGCATCGTGGTGCTGCAGCCGCGACGGCTCGCGACCCGAGTGACCGCGCAGCGCGTGGCGGACCTGCTTGAAGTCGTCCTCGGAGGCGACGAGGTCGGATTCGCGACGCGGCACGAGCGGGCGATCACCCCGCGTACGCGGATTCGCTTCCTGACCGAAGGCCTGTTCCTGCGTCAGATGCTCGAGCGCCCCGAACTGCCGGGAATCGGTGCGGTGGTGCTCGACGAGTTCCACGAGCGCTCGCTCGACGCGGATCTGCTGCTCGGACTGCTTGGCGAACTCCGCCGACGACGGCGCGAACTTCGCCTTGTGGTCATGAGCGCCACCCTCGCCGCGGAGCCGATCGCGCAGGCGCTCGGAGCGCCGATCCTCTCCGCCGCGACGCGAAGCCACCCCGTCGAGGTCGAGTATCTCACCCGCTCGTCACGGAAGGACCCGGAGGATCTCGCCGCCGAGGCGGTGCGGTCGCTGCTCTCCGGGCCGCATCGCGGCGAGGCGGGCGATCTGCTCGTCTTCATGCCCGGAGTGCGGGAGATCTCACGAACCCTCGAGCGACTGCGTGGCGTCTCCGCCTCGCTCGGCGAAGCGCTCGAGGTGCTTGCCCTCCACGGTCAACTTTCTCCCGCCGAGCAGGATCGGGCCCTGCGCTCCGCGGCGGTGCGCAAGGCGATCGTGGCCACCAACGTCGCCGAGACCTCGATCACCATCGAGGGAATCCGCACCGTGATCGATGCGGGGCTGGCGCGGGTGCACCGTCGCCAGCCGGCGCGACCGCTCGACCAGTTGCGGATCGAGCCGATCAGCCGTGCCACTGCCGACCAGCGGGCGGGGCGTGCCGGTCGCACCGCGCCGGGACGGTGCCTGCGGCTGTGGACCGAGGCCGAGCACCTTCGCCGGCCCGAGCATCCGGATCCGGAGGTGCGCCGCGTCGATCTCGCCGCGGCGGTGCTCATGCTGCATCGCCTCGGCTGCGAGGATCCGCGCCGATTCGATTGGCTCGATGCCCCCGACGAGGCGGCGCTCGCCGGAGCCGAGGCGACCTTGCGGCTGATCGGAGCGATCGACGACCGCGGCGTGGTGACCGCGGATGGTCTCCGCATGGCTTCGATGCCGGTGCACCCGCGGCTCGGCCGGGTGCTGATCGAGGCCGAGGCGCGGGGCTGCCTCGAACGGGCTGCCCGCTGCGCGGCGATCCTCTCCGAACGCGATCTCGTGCCACCCGGCCGAGTGGCGGATCTCTCGTCGTTCGATCGCGGCCTCGATCCGCCGTCGGATCTCTTGCGTCAGGAGCGCCTGCTCGAAGCCTGCAGCGCCAGCGGCGCTGGTGCCGCGGTGCCGGATGGAGTCGACCGCAGAGCACTTCGCGAAGCCGCCTTCGCAGCGCGGCAGATGTGCCGCAGTCGAAACGGGCCGAATCCGAGCCATGGTGCGGAAGGCCGAGCCGACGACTTGCTGGTAGCGCTCGTACGGGGGTTCCCCGATCACCTCGCTCGCAAGCCGGATCGACTCAAGCCGCATGGCCTCATGCCGGGCCGGAAGAAGGTGCGCTTCGATCGCGACTCGGTCTTCGTCCGCGACTCGCTCGAAGGGGTGGCGCTGGCGCTGTCGATCCGGGAGGCGCCCGGAGAGTCCGGCGAGTCGATGCTTGCGATGGCGACCCGGGTGCCGGCGGAGTGCCTGCTGGAAGCGCTTCCCGATCGGCTCGAGGAGCGACGCGAGCTGGTGTGGAACTCGAGGCTTGAAGCGGTCGAGGAGCGCGAGGTCGCGCTGGTGGCGGGCATCGAGATCGACGAGACCCTCCGGACTCCACGAACACCGGAGACGATCGAGGCTGCATCGGCGATGCTCGCCGATCGGGTCGAGTCGGGTCTGGCGAGAGTTCCGGCCTGGGACGAGTCGATCTGCGGCTGGATCGAACGAGTGCGCTGCGTCGCGGCGTGGTGTCCGCAGCGCGGACTCCCCACCTATGACGAGGCGGCGCTTCGCGAGCTTCGCCGCGCGGTGGTGGTCGCCTCCGGGGTGTTTCGGGTGAAGGACCTCGCCGGCATCGATGCCGCCGTCGCGGTCGAGCGGGCGCTCTCGAAGTCCGATGCGGCGTTCGTGCGGGCGATGACGCCGGAGCGGCTCGCGATGCCCTCTGGATTTCGAATGCCGATCGAGTACCGGGCGGGCCAGCCTCCTCGCGGCCGCGCGCGGATTCAGGACCTCATCGGACTGACTGATTCACCCACGGTGTGCGATGGCCGCGTGCCGGTGCTGATGGAGATCCTCGCGCCCAATCGGCGGCCGATTCAGGTGACCACAGACCTCGCGAGCTTCTGGCGAGAGCTCTATCCGCGGATGCGCGGCGAACTCAGCCGTCGCTATCCCAAGCACCACTGGCCGCCGTAGGCGAGCGTGTCACGCAAGCGATTGTGTGACAATGACTTGCAACGAGAAGATTGAACCAGAGCGTGAGTCGAGATAAGATCGACTCCTTATGCCCCGCTCACCCAAGACCGCGTCCGAGCCCGCTTCAGGCTCCGCGTCCAAAGCAAGTACGAAGTCCCCTTCGGCCACCGCAGCGAACAAGTCCGGGCGAGCCGCCAAGGCCTCGCCATCGGCCAAGTCTTCCCGCAGTGGTGCGAAGTCGGCCAAGCCCGCGGCCGCGGTGGTCGAGCCGAAGCCCGAGGCGACGGCGGTTTCGAAGAAGGCCGCCTCGACCGCGAAGAAGGCCTCTTCGGCGGCTGCAGGTGTTCGCGGCAAGTCGCCCGCAGCCCGCAAGGCCGCGGGGCGAAGCCGCAAGGATGCCGGTTTCTCCGCGGGGAGCCTCGTCGAGCCCGACGCCAAGGCTCCATCCGCGAAGCCCGCCAAGGCCCGCGCCGCGGCGAGTGGCGAGATCTCGGGCTATCAGGCGGCGCTTCGCTGGCTCTTCGATCGGGCCGACATCGAGCGAATGCGGGTGGTTCGCTACAGCGACGACGCCTTCAAGCTCGATCGCATGCGGACGCTCCTCGCCAAGCTCGGCAACCCGCACGAGCAGGTTCGCACCATCCACGTGGGCGGGACCAACGGCAAGGGCGCCACGGTGGCGATGCTCGCCTCCATGCTCGAGGGCTGCGGCTACACCGTCGGGCGCTACACGAGCCCCCATCTGATCGATGTCCGCGAGCGGATCGCGATCGACGGGCAGCCGATCGAACGTGCAGGCTTCACCGATGCGATCCGCGCGGTGGCGGAGGCGACCGCCTCGCTCGATTCGCCTCCGACCTTCTTCGAGGTGGTCACCGCGGCGGCGTTCAAGCACTTCGCCGAGCAGGCGGTGGACATCGCGGTGGTGGAAGTCGGTCTCGGCGGGCGACTCGACTCGACGAACGTCATCACTCCCGAGGTCTCGATCATCACCTCGATCGATCTCGACCACACCCGGCTGCTCGGGCTCACCCGCCAGGAGATCGCCCGCGAGAAGGCCGGCATCTTCAAGCCCGGCGTGCCGGCGCTCGCCTTCGACCTCGACAACCCCATCGACGCGGTTCTGCGCGAGATTGCGACGGAGATCGGTGCGCCGTTCAAGGTCGTCAACAAGGACATCGAGTTCTCGAGCCGCTTCTGCTCGAGTCCCGATCTCGGCCCGCACACGCGGGTGTGCCTCTACAGCCAGACCAGCCGCCTCGAGCATCTGCCGGTGCCGCTGCCGGGCGAGCATCAGGCCGGGAACTGCGGCCTCGCCCTCGCAGCGATCGACATCCTCCGCGGCAACGGTCTCGACTGTCCGGAGGAGAAGGTGACCGCGGGGCTCGCCAAGACCCGCATTCCTGGCCGGATGCAGGTGGTGCACGAACGGCCGCGGGTGCTCGTCGACGGCGCCCACAACCCCGCCGCCATCACCGCGCTCATGAAGTGCGCCGGCGCCCACGTGCCCTACGACTCGATGGTCTGCGTCTTCGGCTGCTGCTCGGACAAGGACGTGGGCGCGATGCTCGATCGAGTGAACCTCGGCGCGGACAAGGTCATCTTCACCCGCAGCGCCAGCAATCCCCGGGCGATGGAGCCCAACGAGCTGCAGCGGCTCTTCGCCGAGCGAAGCGGCAAGATGAGCCAGGTGGGCCAGACCCTCGCCGAGGCGCTCGAACTGGCCAATCGCGCGGTGAGCCGCGAGGACGTGATCTGCATCACCGGCAGCTTCTATCTCGTCGGCGATGCGATCCGGCACTTCGCCGGCAAGGACTTCAAGGGCGATCCCGCGACCCTGGCGGCATCGGCCTGGGTGCGCTGAGCCGCCGCGGCGGCCCCGAGTCGGGGCACTCGCATCCATTACGATTGCGGATTCGGCGCACGCGATCCGGTCGTGCGCCACGGGAGTCCCTCATGCGCCATCGACTTCTCGTTCCTTCCCTCGTGGTCCTGACCCTCGTCGTCGCATGCCTTCGCGGTCGTGCCGAAGCCTGCACCGCCTTCCAGCTCAAGGCCGGCGACGGGTCGTGGATCTACTTCCGCTCGATGGAGTTCGGCTTCGCCTTCGACTCCAAGGTGCTGGTGGTGCCGCGGGGCACCGAGATGACCGGATCGGCGCCGGGAGGCAAGCCGGGTCTCAGGTGGACCACCAAGTACGGCGTGGTCGGCTTGAACATCGACATCGCCCCGACCGTCGTCGCCGACGGCATGAACGAGAAGGGACTCGCGATCGGGATGCTCTACCTCCCGGGCTACTCCGAGTACCTGCCCGCCGATCCCGCGAAGGCCGACCGCTCGATCGGGAGCTGGGAAGGCGCGATCTGCCTGCTCTCGACCTGCGCGAGCGTCGACGAGGCGGTGGAGGCGCTCAAGAGCGAAAGGATCTACGTCGCGCAGCAGGACTTTCCGCCCTTCAAGAGCCCGCTTCCGCTGCACTACTACATCGCGGACTCCTCGGGACGCGTGGTGATCGCGGAGTGGGTGGGAGGAGCACTCAAGCTGCACGAGAATCCGCTAGGGGTCCTCACCAATTCGCCGCCCTTCGACTGGCAGACCACCAACCTCTGCAACTACGTGAACCTCGACTCGACGAACGTGCCGAGCCTCACCCTCGGCGCGACCACCATCAAGAACTTCGGGCAGGGAAGCGGGGGCCTTGGGCTGCCCGGCGACTGGACCCCGCCATCGCGCTTCGTGCGGGCGGCGCTCTTCTCCCACTGGGCGACGCCGGCGAAGACCGCCTCGGAGACCGTGAACCTCGGCTTCCACATCCTCAACGGCTTCGACATCTTCGAAGGGGCGATCACCTCCAACACCGCCGACCAGACCGCAAACACCAAGGGCTTCCTCTCCTCGACCGGCCCGGCGAAGCTGGTGCCGACCGACACCACCGAGTGGACCATCTGCCACGACCGCACCAATCTCAGGACCTACGTCCGCACCTACGGCGGACTCGAGATCGAGATGGTCGACCTCGCCAAGGTGGACTTCGCCAAGCCGGGCCTGCGGACCATCGACCTTCAGAACACCTTCGCTCCCGCGGACATCAGCTTCCGGCAGGCTCCGCTCGCCACCGGTCGCTGACCGCGAACGCTTCTGCGCTCAAGTCGATCGGCGGTACGCGACGGGTCGGACTCGGTCGGGCGGGTACAACACTCCTCCGAGCAGGCGCGACGCGACGAATTCGACATGAACGACCCCAACCCCAGCGAGCACGCCCATCGCTACAGCGGCCGGCTCGCCAACCAGATCGAGGAGCGGTGGCAGGCGCGGGTCGAGTCCGAGCAGGCCTTCCGGCAGCCCAATCCCGGCGACGCCGACTTCGATCCTTCGAAGCCGAAGTTCTACTGCCTCGACATGTTTCCCTATCCCTCGGGGGCGGGCCTGCACGTCGGCCACCCCGAGGGCTACACCGCCACCGACATCATCTGCCGCTACAAGCGGATGCAGGGCTTCAACGTCCTGCATCCGATGGGCTGGGACGCCTTCGGCCTGCCCGCCGAGCAGTACGCGATCACCACCGGCGTCCATCCGGAGGTGACCACCAACAAGGCGATCGAGACCTTTCGCCGCCAGCTCAAGCGATTCGGATTCTCCTACGACTGGTCGCGCGAGTTCGCGACCATCGACCCCGACTACTACCGCTGGACGCAGTGGATCTGGCTGCAGGCCTACCGCTCGTGGTTCGATCCGGCGCAGCGGAAGGCGCGGCCGATCGGCGAACTCGAAGCGACCCTCGCCCGCGAGGATCGAGTCATCGAGACCGCCGCCGGCGACAAGCGCTGGTCGGCGTGCTCGCCGCGGGAGCGGCAGGCCCATCTCGATCGCCATCGACTGGCCTACCTCGGCGAGCAGACCGTCAACTGGTGCCCGAGGCTCGGCACCGTGCTCGCCAACGAGGAGGTGATCGACGGCCGCAGCGAGCGCGGCGGGCACCCGGTGCTGCGCATGCCGCTCAGGCAGTGGATGTTCCGCATCACCGCCTACGCCGATCGGCTGCTCGAGGACCTCGCCCTCGTCGACTGGCCGGAGTCGACCAAGACCCTGCAGGGCGAGTGGATCGGCCGCAGCGAGGGCGCCGAGATCCGCTTCGCGCTCGACGACGATTCAGGCGAGCATCTCGAGGTCTTCACCACAAGGCCCGACACCATCTTCGGCGCGACCTACATGGTGGTGGCCCCGGAGCATCCGCTGATCGAACGGGCCGTCGCCGCGTCGTCCGACGCGGCGCTTCGCGAGTACGTCGCGTGGGCTCGCAATCGCGCCGACGTCGATCGCCAGCAGGCCAAGGAGAAGACCGGCTGTGCGACCGGGCTCTTCGCGCTGAATCCCGCCACCGGCGCCCGCATCCCGATCTGGACCGCCGACTACGTGCTGATGGGCTACGGCACCGGCGCGATCATGGCGGTGCCCGGCCACGACGAGCGCGACTTCGAGTTCGCGAAGGCCTTCGACCTCCCGATCGTGCAGGTGGTCGAGATCGCGGGCACGCCCTTCGACGGCACCGCCGCCACGTGCGGAGAGGGGGTCGCGGTCAACAGCTCCAGCAGCGCCACCGGACTCTCCATCGACGAGCTTGCGACCGCCGAAGCCAAGGCCGCGGTGATCGCCTGGCTCGAGTCGCGCGGGCTCGGCGCGAAGCGGGTCAACTACCGCCTGCGCGACTGGCTCTTCTCTCGACAGCGCTACTGGGGCGAGCCCTTCCCGATCGTCTACGACGAGGAGGGCCTGCATCACCCGATCGAGCCGTCACATCTTCCGGTGGTTCTGCCGCCGCTGGCCGACTACTCGCCGATCGAGAGCGACACCCCGCAGCCGCCGCTGGCGAAGGCCGCCGAGTGGGTCGAGACGACCGCCGCCGCAGCGGGCGTCGACCCCGCGGTGCTCCCTCCGAACGCGCCGGTCCGCCGCGAGACCAACACCATGCCCGGCTGGGCGGGAAGCTGCTGGTACTACCTTCGCTTCTGCTCGCCGCAGGACGAGGCCCGCTTCGTCGATGCCACCGCCGAGCGCTACTGGATGCTCTCCCGCAAGCGCTCTGCCGGCGCGGGATCACCGCCCGACCGCTACGACCCGGCGACCTGCCACGCGGGCGGCGTCGATCTCTACGTCGGCGGTGCCGAGCACGCGGTGCTCCACCTGCTCTACGCGCGGTTCTGGCACAAGATGCTCTTCGACCTCGGCCTCGTCTCGACACCCGAGCCGATGGGCAAGCTCTTCCATCAGGGCATGATCACGAGCTTCGCCTACCAGCGCGCCGACAAGAGCCTCGTGCCGGTCGATCAGGTCGAGGAGCAAGGCGAGGGCCGCTTCGTCGAGACGGCCACCGGCGAGGCGGTCGTGCAGATCGCCGCCAAGATGTCGAAGTCGCTCCGCAATGTGGTCAATCCCGACGAGGTGATCGCCGAGTACGGCGCAGACACCTTCCGGCTCTACGAGATGTACATGGGCCCGCTCGAGGCCTCGAAGCCCTGGAACACCCGCGACATCGTCGGGGTCTTCCGCTTCCTGCAGCGGGTGTGGCGACTCGCGATCGATGAGCGAAGCGGCGAGCCGCTCCGCGCAGCGAATCCCGATCCGGCGATCGAGAAGCTCCTGCACAAGACGATCGCCAAGGTCGGCGAAGACATCGAACGGCTCGCCTTCAACACCGCGATCGCGGCGATGATCGAGCTGGTGAATGCGGCGACGCGGCCGACCGGAATGCCCGATCCAGCCGCGGGTGGCATGACCCGCGACCAGCTCGAGCGCTTCGCGCGGATCCTCTGGCCGTTCGCGCCCCACATCGCGGACGAGATCGCGGCGCGGCTCGGCGTCGAGGGCGGACTGCATCGATCGACCTGGCCGGCGTTCGACCCCTCGCTGCTCGTCGAGGACGAGATCGAGATTCCGGTCCAGGTGCAGGGCAAGCTTCGCGCCCGCATCAAGGTGCCTGCGAAGGCGAGCGCCGCGGAGATCGAGGCGGTCGCACTGTCTGATCCGGGCGTGGCGCCGCACCTTGCCGGCAAGCCGCCGAAGAAGGTGATCGTCGTGCCGGGGCGGATGGTGAACGTGGTGGTGTGAGCGGCGAGGCGGCATGGTCGAGGACGAGCCTGGCGTTCGCCGGATTCGTGTCAGCTCTCGGGTACGCATGACATCATGCTCCCGGGCGCGCGTCCTTCGTCGTGACGAAGTCTGATTAGGGGATCTCGCGTGAAGACTAGCGTCGGGTACCGCGCCGACATCGACGGCCTCAGAGCGATCGCGGTGTCGCTGGTGTTGCTGTACCACGCCGAACTTGGAGTGCCTGGCGGCTACATTGGCGTGGATGTCTTCTTCGTCATCTCAGGATTTCTGATCACCGGAATCATCAAGTCGGGCCTTGAGTCTGGCACGTTCTCGATCGCGGAGTTCTGGCGCCGAAGAATCAGCAGAATCGTTCCGGCATCGACTGCGACGGTGCTCGCATGCTGCGTCGTCGGAGTCCTGATCCTCGTGTTCCCATTCGAACTTCGCGATCTCGCGTCAGAGGGGCTGGCTCAACAAGCGTTTCTGGCAAACGTCTACTTCTTCAGTCGGATCGACTACTTCGATGGTCCGTCCGATCTGAAGCCACTGCTCCACATGTGGTCGCTGGCAGTCGAGGAGCAGTTCTATCTGGCGTACCCGTTCGCCACGGCGATGTTGTTTCGATGGAAACGCGCGGCCGTACCGGTAGCGATCATTGTGATCGGTGCCGTGTCGCTCGGCGTCAGTCTCTACGAGCTTCGGACGAGCCCCTCGGCTGCCTTTTTCCTGCTTCCTTCGCGAAGTTGGGAACTGCTGCTCGGAGCCATCCTCCATTGGATGCCGTCTGTTCGTCCAGACCGGCGACTTCTGGCTGATGGACTCTCGTTCATCGGCTTGGCCTGCATTCTGGTTCCCGCCGCCGTCTATTCGAAAACGACCCCATTTCCAGGGATCGCAGCCGTGCCGCCTTGTGTCGGGGCGGCGCTGATGATTGTCGCGGGTAGGGCGCCGACGACCGTGGCCGGTCGATTGCTTTCGTTACGCCCGTTTGTCTTCATCGGGTTGATCTCATACTCGCTGTATCTGGTCCATTGGCCACTATTGGCTTTTCTGAGGATCGAGCTGGGGCTCGACTTGCCTCTCTCGATTCGTCTGGCCGTGGTGCCCGCCGCCGTCGCACTTGCAGCTCTGTCCTGGTGGGGCATCGAGGCGCCGTTGCGCAAGATCGGAACCCGGCAGCCGGTACGCCGGGTGATGGCGTGCTTCGCGCTGCTCACGGCGACGATGGTCGGACTCCTCGTGGTTCTTCGCGCTTCGGACGGGCCGGGCGGTCGACTGGGGCCGGAAGCAAGGGTGATCGTCGACACGCCGAGTCTCGACAGGACCATCGAGAGAACGGCTGCGGACGTCGACGCGGACCGGTTGCCGCTCTTCGGACCCTGCGAAGGCGGCGTCGACTGTCTCGTTTGGGGTGACAGTCATGCCGCCGCGATCGTCGGCGCGGTCGAAGCGAGCGCCAGGTCGCTCGGGTGTTGCTTCGCAGTGGCCTCGCGAAACGAGACTGCGCCTCTGCTCGCAACGTGGCGAAGGGGTCGCGAGCAGGCGACCGTCCGCTGGAACGACGCGGTGGTGGCGTACGTTCGCCGCCATCGAATTCCGGTCGTCGTGCTCGTCTCCCGCTGGTCGGTGAACGTGGAGGGAGTTTCCGCCACCGATCTGCGAAAGCTCATCGGCGATGCCGAGGAGCTCGGGAGTGATCCCGCAGCGGCTGCGAGGGTGATGGCGCGAGGCATGGACCGAACCGTGGAGGCGCTTCGTTCAATCGGAACGCGGGTTGTGATCGTCGGTCAGTTCCCAGAGCATCAAGTTCACCCTTGGAGGGTGATGATGAAGGAAATCGAATCGAGTCAGCGATCGGCGCTTGCCACCTCCAAGGAGGCCCACGAGGCTCGACATCGGCGGGTGCAGGAGGTGTTCGGGAGGCTTCAGAACCTTTCTGGGATCACGGTGATCGACCCGGCGGCAGCGATGTTCGTCGAGTCGAGCGGAAGCGCACGAGCGATCGTCGGAGACGAGGGCGGGCCTTTCTACGTCGACACCCATCACCCGAGCCGCAACGGCGCCATCGTGGTGCTTGAGCCCTTGCTGACCGCCGCTGTTCGTCGTGCGATCAACGACACCACGAAGTGAGGATTGGAAGCGGGGGTCCCGCACCTTCGCAGGCCGAGCTTGGCGATCCGGGCGTGGCGCCGCACCTTGCCGGCAAGCCGCCGAAGAAGGTGATCGTCGTGCCGGGGCGGATGGTGAACGTGGTGGTGTGAGCGGCGCCGCCGACTCGGTCGGCGCGCGTGGGCTTGCTGCGAAGTACACGCGACCCTGCGGCCGCTGCCCGCCGATCAGCCGTCGAAGCGATCGGTCTGGTGGGCGACCACCTTCCACACGCCGTGCATCTTGCGGAAGACCGTCGAGCTGCGGATCTCGACTTCGATCGGCTTGCCCTCGAAGACGTTCGATCCCAACTCGATGCAGTGGAGCACCGCGAGTTCGTCGCCGATCTCCCAGTGCATCCGGATCGGCTCGACCTTGCCCCCGAGGCGCATCGCCGCCCACTCGGTCCACTCCTTGTCGACCGCCTCCCAACCCACGAGGAAGTTGCCGCTCGGGCCCATCTGCACCACGTCGGGGCCGTGCGACCAGACCTCGCGCATCGGACCCATGTCGCCGGTGAAGAACGCCTGCAGCGCCGCGTAGAACTGGTCGCTTGCCTGCTGCGGGGTGCGAGCCCCGATCACGTGGGTGTGGTGGGGGCCGGTAGCGCAGCCGACGCCGCAGGCAAGGGTGATGGCAACAAGCGAGCAGTGCACTGCGATCTGGGACAGGGCCATGGGACGCTCCTTGAAGGTGGGCCGCGGGACGACCGCGACTCCCGCAACCTATCAGGGGTCAGTTCGAATCGCTATCGACGCACTCGTGCAAGCCACGCGTGCGAACGATCACGCCCAGACGCGGCAGGGAAAGTCCGGCGGCGCGACTTCGGGGCGATCCTGCAGCCACCCCACCAGCCAGCGGAACGCCTCGACGAGCCGCGGGCCCGGTCGATTGAACATCGCGTTGCCGTCGACGAGGACCGGCGGCTGCGACAGTCCCGCGACGAGCGGATTCCACCAGGACTTGGCGCGAATCGCCTCGACCTGCCGTGCCGTCGCCTCGAGATCGACGCCGCACGGGCAGATCACCAGCCGCTGCGGCGCGAGTTCGAGCAGTTCCTCGGGTGCGGCCACGCGGCTCTTCGCACCCGCAGGGTTGAGCGAGTGCGTTCCGCCCGCGGCCTCGATCAGCTGCGGCGTCCAGTGCCCGCCGACGAAGATCGGATCGAGCCATTCGAGGAAGGCCACCTCGCCCGCTGGCTCGTAGGGATTCACGAAGTCGACCGCGGTCCAGTAGCGATCGCGCAGGCGGACCATCGCGGTGTTCGCGTCGTCGGCTCGGCCGACCGCATCGCCCACTCGGAGCAGATCGTCGAAGATCGCCTCGATGCCCTTGGGGTCGAGGCTGACGACGGCGGGGCGGGGATTCATCGCTGCGGCGGCCCGCTCGACCGCGGCAAGGTCGATCGAGCAGACCTCGCAGAGATCCTGGGTGAGGATGACATCGGGCCGCAACGCCTCGAGCTGCGCGACGTCGAGTTCGTAGAGCGATCGCCCTTCGGCGAGCGACGCGCGAACCTCGCGGTCGATCTCGGCTGGATCGCCACCATGGGTTCGCGCCGCGGTGAGCACCGGCCGGTCGGTGATGGCGGGGGGCCAGTCGCACTCGTGGCTGCGGCCCACGAGAAGATCCGCCGCTCCGATCTCGCACAGGACCTCGGTCGCCGAGGGAAGCAGACTCACCACGCGGGGCGAAGGCGGCATGCGGCGAGTGTACGACCCGCGACGGCGATCCTTGCCAGCGCCGCTGCGACCGGCCCGTCGACACGTCTGCGTCGATGGAGGTCCTTCGAACGACTTCGAGCAGTCGCCACGGCGGCCGGTGCGCGGCCGGGCTCGGCCGGTCCTTTCGCCGCAGCGGCGCAATCGCGACGCCGGATGCAGTCTCGGAGCGAGTCGCCGCGCTCGATCGGTTGCTCCGACCCCCTCGAGCAATGGCAACTTCCGCATCGGCCGGTTCTACACTCTGGCCATGGCGAACTTCGCCTATCTCGCCCGCGACGCCGAGGGCCGGCAGGTCGCCGGAACCCTCGAGGGTCTCAATCCCGGCGCAGTCGTTGCCGAGTTGCAGTCGCGCGGCCTCGCGCCGGTGCGGGTGACCGAGTCGGGCACCGCGCCAGCGACGGGTCGACGGGTGCCCACCGCGCGGCTCGCCGCGGCCTACCGGCAGTTGGCCGACCTGCTTCGCGCGGGCGTTCCGTTGCTGCGGTCGCTTCGGCTTCTGGCCCGCTCCAAGAGCCATCCCGGACTCGCGCAAGCCATGGGCGCCATCGCCGACGCGGTCGCCGACGGCGAGCGGCTCGCCGATGCAATGGGTCGCTTTCCCCGGACATTCCCCTCGGTGCAGGT
>JAPOKA010000024.1 GCA_029977865.1 bacterium | reverse complement strand
GGGCTTGCGGCGCTCTCGATGGCGGCGGCGGTGCTCTCGCTTCGCGGGCGGCGCGAACTCGGCTTTGCGGGTGTCGCGACGCTCGCCGCGACGCTCGGGGCTGCGGCGGTCGTGGGCTGGGCCTACGACGACACCGAGATTCCGGCCTGGAGCTTTCTCGCAATGGCCCTCGCGCCGTCGGCCATGCGGATTCCGCTGCCGAAGTCGTGGCGCTTCGCGGTGGGTGTCCGCCTCGCGATCGTGCTGATCGTGGTCGGTGCCGCGGGCGGCACCGGCGCCATCAAGGCCGGCCTGCTCGAGCCGGCGGAGAGCGAGGCGTACGAATACGACTACGGATTCGACCAGCCCGAGGCCGATTCGACCGTCGTCATGCAGGCGTGACACCTCCCATCGAATCCGTGCGAGACTGAAGCCGCGTGCGAAGCCGAGCAAGGACCGCCCGCGAAGATCTAACGCCGACCCACCGAACCGTGCCACTCATGGCGATTGCAGAACGCCACTCACACCAACGTCAGGAGACCGACATGTCCCGAACGATCCTTCATCGCTCGATCTTCCTCGCCCTCGCCGTCGCGATGCCCGCGGCCGCCCTCGCGCTCGCGCCGCAGCAGGCGCCCACCGTCTCGCAGGCTCCCCGTGCTGCGGCGTCCACGATTCCTGCGGAGGCGGCCGGCAGCTACTCGGTCGACAGCGTCCACTCCAACGCCCACTTCAAGGTGCAGCACCTCGGCGCTGGCCGGTTCTGGGGCCGCTTCGACGAGGTGAAGGGCGCCATCCAGTACACCCCGGGCGCGGCGGGAACGCTTGAGTTCGACATCCAGATTCCGATCGCGGGCGTCCACACCGGCAACGACAGCCTCGACCGCCACCTTGCCAGCCCCGACTTCTTCAACGAGAAGGAGTTCCCGGAGATGAAGTTCAAGAGCACCTCCGCGGCGCCGGCCGCGACGGGGCTGTGGAAGGTCGAAGGCGAACTGACCCTGCTCGGCGTCACCAAGCCGGTGACGGCGATGGTCGAGTTCACCGGTGCCGCCGACAAGGGCCGCGGCATGCGGATCGGTTTCGAGGCGATGTTCTCGATCAAGCGCAGCGAGTTCGGCATGGGCTACGGCGTTGAGAACGGTGCCCTCGGTGACGACGTCTTCGTGGTGGTCGGCCTCGAGGCCACCGCGAACAAGGAAGGAACCTGAGTCGATGCGGGCGGAGGCTGCGGGGATGCGTCCCAGCAGCCTCCAGCCCGTGACTCGATCGCGGCCGGATCGCGGGTCAGTGTCAGTCCCCAGGCGGAACTGGCTCGGCGCCGCCCGAGCAGACGTCGCCACATCGCCGCCAGTCGATCCTTCGCTACCTTGGATCGATGCAGACCGGTCAGGCGGACACCATCGAGATTCGCGTGCGCTACGCAGAGTGCGACCCCATGGGTGTCGCTCATCACAGCGCCTACGCGCCGTGGTTCGAGATGGGCCGCACCGAGTTGCTGCGGGCGTCCGGCGGCAACTACCGCGACCTCGAGTCGGCGGGCATCCTGCTCGCGGTCGTCAAGCTCGCGGTCCGCTACAAGAAGCCGGCCCGCTACGACGACCTGCTCTCGCTCACCACCCGCATCGCAAACCTCGGCCACGTCAAGATCGAGCACGAGTACGAGCTTCGCCGCGGCGAGGAACTGCTCGCGACCGCCGAGACCACCCTTGCCTGCATCGACCGCGAAGGAAGGGCCCAGCAGATACCGGCGAGCCTGACCGATTCGTCGAGCTGAGTTGGCGAATCGGTCGGCGACGTCGGCGCATCCGCCGATCTCGATCGATCGGGCTCAGCGCGAGGGATTCGATGGGCCTGCCCAGACCGATCAGCGAGCCGTCGCCTCGGCGCGAACCTCGCGAAGCACCGTGACCTTGATCTCGCCGGGGAAGGTCATCTCCTCCTCGACCCGCTTGGCGATCGCGGTGGCGATGGCGAAGGTCTGGACGTCGTCGGCACGCTTCGCGTCGACGATCACCCGCACCTCGCGGCCGGCCTGGATCGCGTGGGCCTCGTCGACGAAGGGCTGCTCCTTCGCGATGCCTTCGAGCTGCTCGAGCCGCTTGATGTAGAGCTCCATCGACTCGCGCCTCGCCCCCGGACGGGCGCCCGAGATCGCATCGGCCGCCATCACGATCGGGGTGTAGGGCGTGGTCGCTGCGATGTCGCCGTGGTGGCCGCCGATCGCGTTGAGCACCGCCTCGGACTTCTCGCCGAACTTGCGGGCGAACTCCATGCCGATCGCGGGGTGGCCGCCCTCCATCTCGTGGTCCATCGCCTTGCCGATGTCGTGCAGGAAGCCGCAGCGGCGGGCGACCTGCCCGTCGAGGCCGAGCTGGTCGGCGATCATCTGGCTGAGGTAGGCGACCTCGATCGAGTGGCGCAGCACGTTCTGCCCGTAGCTCGTGCGGAAGTGCAGCTTGCCCATCGCCTCGACGACCTTGGGATTGAGTCCGCGGATGTTCGCCTCGAGCACCGCCTCGTTGCCGTGCTTGACGATCCGCTCGGCGATGTCGCGCTTGGTCTGCTCGACGATCTCCTCGATGCGGGAGGGATGCACGCGGCCGTCGGCGACGAGCTTCTGCAGGCTCTCCGCGGCGATGGCCTGCCGCACCCGGTCGAAGCAGGACACGCTGATCACGCCAGGGGTGTCGTCGACGAGGATGTCGACGCCGGTCGCCTTCTCGATCGCGCGGATGTTGCGGCCTTCGCGGCCGATGATGCGGCCCTTCATGTCGTCGGAGGGGATCTTGATCGAGCGCACGGTGCTGTCGGCGACGTGCTCGGCGGCGAAGCGCTGGATCGCGAGCAGGGTGATCTCGCGGGAGCGCTCGAGGGCCTTCTGCTCGGCCTCCTCGATGATCTGCTGGGTGAGCGCGGCGGCCTCGTGCTGGGACTCGTCGCGGACCTCGGCCATGTAGGCATCGACGGCCTGCTCGCGGGTCATGCCCGCGACCTCGGAGAGCCTGCGGCTGAGTTCGCCGCGGGAGGCCTCGAGTTCGGCGGCACGGGCGTCGAGTTCACCGTCGCGGGCCTTGAGGGCGGCATCGCGCTGGTCGAGCGACTGCTCCCGCTCGCCGAGCTGTTCGAGCTTTCGATCGAGGGTGTCCTCGCGCTTGGCGACGCGGGCCTGGCTCTGCTTCAGTTCCGCGAGGGTGGCGGCGACCTCCTTGTCGAAGGCGTCACGCCGCTCGGCGGCCTTGCGCTCGGCCTCGAGCTCGGCGGTCTTGGCGAGATTCTCCGCCTCGGCCTTCGCCTCGCGCAGGATCGACTCCGCCTCGGATCGGGCCTGGGAGCGGCGAGGGGCGAGGATGAGTCCCGCGATCACGCCTCCGAGGACGAGCCCGGCGAGGGCGGCCACGATGGCGGGAACGAGCCACGCGGCGCCGGAGTCGGACTGGGCGAGGAGCGACATGTCCATCGAGCACCTCCGCAGGGTCCGCCGAGACATTCGGCGGCTGCGGACCGGAGCGACGCACCAACGAGGGGCGCCGCGTCAGCGGATGTGCGGACCGTCACCGACTTCGAGCACTGCGCGCCGTCGCCGCTCAGGATCGCAATCTGAGCAGCCTTGATTCGGAACCTCCATTGCGACAGTCCGAGGTCCTCACGCCGACGGAACCCGTGGCCGCACTTCGGCTTGGGTGATCGGATCGCGGGCGGCGGCAGGTCGTCATCGGGAGGCTTGAAAGAGGGGAATCGGGGCGGGCAAGTCGAAGTTGAATCTATCCACCGCAAGGCTCGAGACGCTTCGCAAGCGAAACGAAGGGAGTCGTGGCGGCGGCCGCCGAGGCGGCTCGATCGGTGTCCGGCCCGCGAAGTCCGCGGGCAGTCCGTGAAACGCCGGTCCAAGACCGGCAGACGACATCGTAGTATCTCGACCCGCACGGTGGCGGGTTGGGACCATCGATCGGACAGGAGGTCCGAACGGGTCGCTGCTGGCAGTCCCGCGGCCCGACGGCCCGATTTCGGTTCTCTTCCCCATGCCTGCCTTCGTCGACTGGTTTCTGAGACTGCTGCCGCTCAACCCGATCGCGGTGCGGCTCGTCGAGGGCGGCGGTCGGCGGCTGCGGCACCTCTACCTGCGGTCTGGCTACCTCGCCGCCATGATCGTGCTGCTGCTGCTGGCCCTGATCGGGCCCAGCACCTCGCTCCGCGATCTCGCCCAGCGCGGGGCCTCTGCCTTCACCCTGGTCAGTTTCGGCCAGGTTGGCCTGATCTGCCTGCTGACCCCGGTCTTCATGGCTGGTGCGATCGCTCAGGAGGCGAGCCCGCGGACGTGGGACATCCTGCTCACCACCCCGTTGCGGCCGTTGCAGATCGTGCTGGGGAATCTGTTCGGGCGCCTGTTCTTCGTGTTGGCGCTGCTCATGTCGACGCTGCCGCTCTTCATGCTCACTCAGGCCTTCGGCGGGGTTCCGGGAGGCTCGATCGTGTGGTGCTACGCGATCGCCGCCTCAAGCGCCTTGGTGGTGGCCGCGGTGGCGGTGACGCTCGCGGTCACGCGGACCGGCGGTCGGCGGGCGGTCCTGGTCTTCTACGTGGGGGTGCTGACCCTGCTCGCGGTGACCTACGCGGCGGATCTCTGGCTGCGTCAGCCGGTCAGCCCGGGATCCGCGACGAGCCTCACCACGGTGATGACGCCGCTCAACCCGTTCTTGGCCCTCGAGTCGGTGCTGCTTTCCAATCGCTATCAGCCGTGGGATCCCTCGGCGGCTGGCGGATGGCTCGCGAGGTTGTGGTTCGCAAGTCCGGCGGCTGCCTTTGTCTGGCTCGGCGGGGGGGTCTCTGCCGTCCTGGTGGTCTTCGGCGCGGTGCGGTTGCGGGTGATCGGCGAGCGGCCGCAGCGGGCGAAGCGGCGGGGATCGTGGCTTGGTCGGCCCATCGAGGCCCTGCGCGGACGGACTCGGATCGGCGCGAATCCCATCGCGTGGCGCGAGCGCACCCTGCGGGGACTGACCGTCGGCGGGCTGATCGGTCGCGGCGCGTTCGCATTGACCGGTGTCGCGGTCGCGCTGCTGATCGTGCTGCTGCATCGCCAGCAGACCCTCGACGACTACGGGTTGCGGCTCGCGCTGCTGGCTGCGGTGGCGGCGGAGATCCTCGTCATCACCTTGACCGCGCTGAATCTCGCCGCGACCGCGGTGAGCCGCGAGCGCGAGGACGGCAGCCTCGACATCATTCTCACCACGCCGATCCAGCCCGGCCCCTATCTCGCGGGCAAACTGCAGGGGCTGGTGCAGTTTCTCATTCCCATGATGCTGGTGCCGGTGGTGAGCCTCGGCATCGCCTCGCTCTATGTCGCGACCGACGGTTTCGGCGGCCTTGAGCGCGCCACGGTCGAGGAGTCCGTCGGTGTGGGGGTGGTCACCATGCCGCTGGTGCTTCCCGAGGCGGCGCTCGAGGTGGCGGTGGTGCTCGCGGCGTTCACCGGCTTCGTGGTGATGGTCGGCCTGCAGTGGTCGATCAAGAGCCGCGGCAGCATCGCCGCGGTGGTGGCGGCGGTCGGGCTGGTGATTGCGATCGCGGGCGCGGTGGGCCTCTGCGGCGCCGCGGCTGGCAAGAGCATTCCTGGCCTCGGCGCGGCCCTCACCGCGCTGGGTCCGATCAATCTGGTGGTGGCGGCGCTCTTTCCTGCCTCCGCGATTCCAGCAAGCCTCGGCGAACCGGCCACGGCGCGGTGGGGGCTTGCGATCGGAACGCTGCTCGCCGCGGGACTCTGGATCGGGCTGGTGGTCGGGATGCACGGCCACCTGAAGCGGACCTTCATGGCCACGGTGCGGCAGCTTGCGGGTCTGAGCTGAGAGCCGCCCGGCTCGCCGAGATCAACTGCCCCAGTTGGCAAGCACGATGGTGAGGTCCGGCCCGCCCACGATGCCGTCGCCGTCGAGGTCGGCGGCGGGGCCCGGAGTGCCCCACTCCGCCAGCACGATGCTCAGGTCGATTCCATCCACGATTCCATCGCCGTTGATGTCGCCGGGGATGGAGATCTCGAAGGTGATCTCCACCGCGTCCATGTCGACGGGAGCGCTCTTGCCGGCCCACTCCCACAGGGCGTGGAGATCGTCGCCGGTGGTGTTGGTGACGTTGGCGTCGCGAAGGAACTCGATGTACTCGCGCGAACTGGTCTGGTAGTAGAGGATCACCACGGCGCTGGTCGCGCCTTCTGGCACCGCGAAGTAGGTGTCGTCCCAGTACTGCCCGTCGGCGTACTCGTACGCGACCGGTTCGGCCTGCACGCTGCGGAAACCCTCGTTGGTGAAGCCGCGTGGCGGAATGCGGTTGTCGGAGATGACCTTGTTGTTGAGCGCGAGGTGGAAGCTCTTGCCCGCGGGAAGGCCGGTGTAGGTCGCCATCTGCTGATCGAGGCCGTGCTGGGCTTCGTAGACCTTGGTGTCGGCGGTGTCGAGCGTGGCGGTCTCGTAGTCGTAGGCGCCGTGCTCGAGCACCATTCCGCCCTTGGCGTTCATGAATCTGACGTTCAGCCACATGCGTCGCCCTTCGGGATATCCGGTGGGAAGCTTGTGCCCGCTCTGGTTGACGACGCGAACCCGCAACTGGCTTCCCTCTTGCGAGAGTTCCATGTCGGAAGCGTTGCGGAGACTCTGCACCGTCCGGCTCTTGGCCTGGTCCACCCGCTCCTCGGTCAGCCCGTAGAACTCGGCCTCGTCGCCGAGGGCATGCCGGATCGCCTCCATCACCCAGGTGTTTCCGCCGTTGAAGGCGTGCTGCGGCAGGTCCTGTCGTTCGAAGAAGGGCGGATACTCCCAGAAGGCGCAGCCGCCGCCGACCTGGTCGGGCATGTGGCAGTCCTGACACGTCGAGATGGCGCCGCTCGAGGCGTTGCCGCCGAAGCGCTGGTCGGGATAGACCACGCCCCCGTCGGCGAACTGGCTCATCGCCCACTCGCTGTAGGTCCGCTGCTCGGGGAACATGTCCCTCGGATTCTGGGTCGGGTGCGGCGCGTCGAGCGGTGCGAGTGCGTAGTGGACTCCGCCCTTCTTGTCGACCTGCTTCATGGTGAGCGGATTGCTCACGTCGTGACAGGTTGCGCAGAACTCGCTGGACTTGTGGAACGGCGAACTGATCAGCCGCACCGGCTCGCCGAGGGCGTCGAGGCCGTGCAGGTTGTCGGGCACATCATCGGGCGGGGCCCGTCGGGCGTCGACGGGATCCACCACGTAGCGGGCGTTTCCGAACCCGGCCGGGAGAAGCCCTTCCTTCGCCAGCGCGGAGAGGATCGGCGTGTCCGGCTCGGGGTCGTCGCCGGGGTATCCCACCGCAGGGTTCTCGCCCGGCACCGGGCTCACCACGCGATGGCAGAAGTTGCAGTTGACTCCGTCGAAGTCCGCGAACTGGAAGTGGTCGGTGGTTCCGTCGAAGGACCGGCCTCCGAGCCAGGCGCCGGGAGCGTGGCAGCGGATGCAGGTCTCGCCGCCGAGGTTCACATCCTGATTGGCGATCGCGAGCGCCGCATGCCACACCGGATCGCGCGCCGACTGGCCCTTGAGGCTCACCACCCACGTGTCGTAGGGGGCGTCCTCGATGTCGTAGTCGGAGTGGCAGTAGGTGCAGGAGTTGCTCTCGACGATCGGCTGGAACGCGAAGGGGTCTTCCTCCGGCTGAGTGCCGGTCTGGATGAAGTCGAGTTCGGAAGCGGGGAGCTTCACCTGGCCGCCACCACCGCCAAGCATGCCGGCGAGCGCGACCGTGGCAGCCGCGGCGAGCGGCGGCATCAGCAGGATTCGAAGGCGGTTGGTCACGGACGAACGCTCGGTGGACATGGTGGGAGGCGGAGGATCGTCATTGGACGATGAGACGAGGTCGAATTCCACCCCTTGGTCGGATTCGCCGCGGGTCGAGTGGACGCCGATCACAGTTCGGGCGATCCGGCATTCGGGTTCGTCGGGAGTGCCTTTTGCCCGAGGAGTCCGACCGGACCGGCTTCTCTGGATTCACCACCTTGATGGATCGCAGGAAGCATCTGTTCATCCGCCTCGCGGGCGAGGTGATTGGGCCGGGAATCGAGCGAATCGCGCCGCGGGGTCGATCGGCACCGGTTCGGAAGGACATTCGGCCGGCGACGGGTCCGATAGACTCGCCCCATGGTCAGCCTCCCGGTGCCACTCGCTCGCCGCCTGCCCAGTCTGGGGATCGGTCTTTGGGCAATCCTCGCTGCGGCGGGCTGCCAGACCGGACCGCGAGATGCCGAGCCGATCTCGGTGCCGCCGGAGCGCTACGCGGAGGCCTTCGACGCAGCGGTCGAGGCCGCGCGAGAGAGCGGGCTTCCGCCGGCGATCCGAGATCGCAGCGCCGGGGTCATCGAGACGCAGGCTCGGATCGCGGGCAGTCTGTTCGAGCCCTGGCTCTTCGGCGAGGAGTCGCTCGATCAGGCTGCGGAGAACACCATCCTCTTCCAGCGCCGCCGCGCTCGCATCGAATTCGTCGAACCCAGTCGCATGGTGCCTCCGCTGCACGAGCCGGAGGAGCCGCTGCCTGGTGCGACGCTTCCCGGTCGGATGCGCGAGGAGCCGGTCGACCTGACCCGCGCCGACGAGACGCTCGAGGTCTCGGTGAAGGTGTTCGTCGAGCGAGCGTTCGTGCCGGGATTGAAGCGCAGCACCTACAGCCGGCTGCTCAACACCAAATTCACCGATCCGCTTCGGCCCGGCGGCGAGATCTGGACGGCAGTTGGTCGCGATCCGGAGTGGGAAGCGCGGATTCTCGAGGATCTCGCGCGGCGGCTCGCCACCGCGACACCCGCGGCGGCGCAGAGCCGGGACTCCGATACCGCCGATCAAGGATCGTCGCGGCGCGATCCGGCGACCACGCAGGTCGCCCGGGTCGATCCGAAGGAGTGACCTAGGCGGTCTCGATGCGCGGATCGACCCAGCGGTAGAGGACATCCACCGCGAGGTTGAGGCAGATCAGCAGCGACGAGTAGACCAGCACGACGCCCATCACCAGAGTGAGGTCCTTGGCGAGCACCGCGTCGACGAAGTGCCGGCCGATGCCGGGAATCGAGAAGACCTTCTCGATCACGAATGATCCGGTGAGCACCGCGGCCGAGGCCGGCCCGAGGTAGGAGAGCACCGGGAGGAACGCGTTGCGCATCGCATGGTGCCAGGCGGCGCCGAGACGTGATCGTCCCTTCGCCCGCGCCGTGCGGACATGGTCGGAGGCCATCTGCTCGATGATGCCGTAGCGAAGCAGCCGCGCGATGTAGGCGGCCAGCGGCAGCGAGAGGGCGAAGGCGGGAAGCCAGACATGGCCGACCCCGCCCCAGCCCGCGACCGGCGCGAGATGCCAGGAGACCCCGAGCCAAAGCAGCAGACCCGACCCGACCACGAAGCTCGGGACGCTGATTCCCACCAGCGCCACCATCTGCGAGGCCAGATCGAGTCGCGAGTCGGGCCGCAGCCCGCCGCAGATCCCCGCGGCGACGCCGATCGCGAGCCCGAAGAGGATTGCCGCGGTGCCCAGGGCCAAGGAGACCGGAAGACCCGCCGCCAGGATCTCGTTGACCGAGAGGTCCGGTTGCCGCAGGCTCGGGCCGAGATCGAAGACCCGTCCGCCGCGGCCGCGCAGCCAGTCGATGCCGCTGGCCCCGGCGAGATAGTCGGCGGCGAAGACCACCGGATCGTCGAGCCGGTACTGCGCCCGCATCGCCTTCTCGATCTCGGGAGGCGGACGACGGCCTTCGCCCTGTTCGAGAGGGCTGCCCGGCACCAGCCAGGCGAGGGTGAAGGTGGCGAGGAACACCGCGAAGACGATCAGCGGCAGTTGCAGCAGCCGCAGCAGGACGAAGCGGATCACCGCTCGGCCTCCGCGTCGGCCTGCGTCGCCGGCCCGGTGCTTCGCGGCGTCCGCAGGCGCTCGAGGCGATGGTCGAGCATGGCGTGGCGGGTGAGACCGGTGAACTCCGCGGGGTCGTACATGACGATGGTCACGAAGCGGCAGAGCGGCAGGATCGGAAGGTCTTCCTCGCAGACGATCCGTTCGCACTCCGCGAGGATCTCGAAGCGGCGCTGCGGATCGCGCTCTGCCTCGGCGGCGATCAGCAGGGCGTCGACGCGCTCGCTCGAGTAGCCGCGCACGTTGTTGCCGTCGCCGGTGCGACACAGATCGAGGAAGGTTGTTGGATCGAGGTAGTCGCCGTACCAGCCGCCGCGACCGATCATGAAGCGGCCGCGACGAAGATCCTCCTTGTAGAAGCGCTGCTCCTGTCCGCGGCACTCGATCTCCACACCGAGCGCCTCCTGCCACATCGAGCGCAGCGCGAGCGAGAGGTCTCGGTAGCGGCTCGACCCGGTCGAGTAGAGCAGGTCGACCACCGGGAACGGTTCGCCCGCGGCGTTCTCGAGTCGACCGTCGCCGTCGCGATCGATCCATCCGGCCTCGGCGAGTTCGAGCCGCGCCCGTTCGGGATCGAAGCCGAGCCCCGCCGGACCTTCGTAGCCGGGGATGACTCCGGGCGGGATGAAGCTGTCCGCCACCGGTTCGGCGAGTCGGGTGACCCGCTCGACCAGCATTCTCTTGTCGCAGGCGAGGGCGAACGCGCGGCGGACCCGCGGATCGGCGAAGGGATTCAGGCCGCCGTCGGGAAGTCGATCGTTGCAGTTGAAGTGGTAGAAGTCGGTGCCGAAGGTCGAGAGGGCGTGAATGTCGCGACGCTCGTCGTCTGCGGGTGGCGGCAGCGATGCGAGCGCGGTGTCGAGATCGACGCCGGAGGCCGCCGCGGCCGCGAGGGTTCCGGCATGGCGGGTCCGATCGGCCTGCTGCTGCTCGAGCATCTCGGTGCGGTAGCCCGCGGAGACGTCGGTGAGCCAATCGAACTCGCCGGCAACGAAGGCCAG
Organism: bacterium; assembly: GCA_029977865.1. Classification (GTDB taxonomy): domain Bacteria; phylum Planctomycetota; class Phycisphaerae; order Phycisphaerales; family SM1A02; genus VGXO01. The sequence continues at coordinate 31,298 of JAPOKA010000024.1, read as the reverse complement.
CACCGCGGTCGAGGGATCCTCGACCACCACCGCCTCGATCGACTCGCTCGCGATCTGCGTCGGATCACGGAAGTGCGGATTGCGTTCGAGCCGGATGTCGCGCTTGTAGCGCCGCCGCGCGAGCTGGTAGGGGCCGTTGCTCACCATGGTGCCCGGCTGCATCCAACCCGGGTCCTCGACCCGCCGCCCGCTCTCGGGATCGAGGCTGGTGAAGCGCTCGAGGGTGGGGCGGTGGACCGGGCTCGCCACCGGAAACGCGAGCAGATTGCCGAGGTAGGGCACCGGCCGCGAAAGCCTGATGATGACCTCGCGTTCGTCCGGGCACTCGATGCCGACCGCGCTGCGGAACTGGGTTTCCGCCTCGGCCCAGGCTCGCTCGGCCGCCCCTTCGGAGGGCTTGAACGCCGCGAGCTGCTCCGAGCGCCAGGTGAAGAATTCCGGCGCACCCGCGATCGCCATCAGGAGCCCTGAGTAGTCGGCAGCGGTGTCTGGAAGCAGCGCCCGCCGCAGCCCGCTGCGGAAGTCCTCCGCGACCACCGGCGAGCCGTCGCTCCACCGCGCTCGCGGATCGAGCTGGAAGCGCCATTCCAGGCCGTCGTCGGAGACCGTCCAGGACCGCGCGACTCCCGGCTCGATCGCACCGGTGTCCGGATCGGTTCGGAGCAGTCCCTCGAACAGGCCGCGGGCAAGCCGCAGGTCCTGCATGTAGGTCATCCGCTGCGGGTCGAGCGTGTAGCAGTCGGCGACCTGGGCGAAGACCACTTCCGCTCGCGGCCTGCGATCCTCGGCGGCGATGACCGCCGCGAGCAGGGTTCCGAGCAGGAGGATCAGCCCGATCGCAAGACGCACGGAACGAGTGTACGGAGCGACCGCACTCGCCATCGCCGCCTGCGGAGCGCCGACTCAGCCCTTGGTGAGGTTCGCGAGCACCTTGGCCTGCTCGGCGGTCTTCTCGAAGGTCGGCTTGAGGTTGGGCGGAGCAGTGGCGAGGCCCGACGCCGCGGCGGACTGGATCGAGGCGAACACCGGAGCGAACGCCTTGCTGAAGGCGGCACGCTGCGAGGAGTTCATGCGAACGAGCTGGTTGCGCAGTTCAAGCAGGGTGCGGTAGATCGCCTCGACGACCTGAGGGTCGGACTTCATGCGGGCCACCGCGGTCTCAAGCACGCGAACCTGGCTCTGGCGGGCGAGTTCGACCGAGGCGGCAGCGACGTCGCGCAGGTTGGCGACCGCGTCGAGGGCCTCCATCTCCTGCAGCATGATCATCCAGTCGGCTTCGGCGGCGGCGAGCGACGCGAGCCGACGGGTGGTGCCGTCGAGCTGAACCGGGTTCATGCCCGCGTCGGTGATGGCTTCGGCGAGCAGGCCCGAGGCCACGAGCCGCTTGGCTCGGTTGCTCTCCCCGGCGGGATCGACCCGCGCAATGATCACCTCGACACCCTCGGGGCTCCGCAGGAAGCGGGCCACCTGCAGGGCATTGATCGCGCGGAAGGGATCGTTGCCGGAGGCGATGGTGGTGAGCGCGGGAACCGCCGCTTCGGAATAGGCCCGCAGGAAGATCGGGGTTGCCGACGGCGAGCGAGCGGGACTGATCATCTCGCCGCGAGCGTCGTTGACCGAGATCGGATCGCCCGAGGCGAGGACGCCGCTCCAGTGGGTGATGAAACCCGCGATCGCCTCGCGGTCGCGGTCGCCAATGGAGGCGGACGCTCCGACGATCGAATTGGGAAGCGAGGTCTGCTGAGCCTGCGCCGCCGCGGAACCCACGACGAGGACGAGCGGCAGCAGCGACACGCGAAGCGATTCAAGCACGAGCGGCTTCCTCGAAAACCGGCATGGCACCACGCCGCGCCAGCAGGACCGGCAATCCGGCACCAGGATCGGGCCGGTCCACCCTCCGGGATCGGAGCGGCGGAACGCCGGCCGAAGCCCCTCGGGGCTCGACCGGAGGGGCGGACGGTATCGGATGCCCGGAACAGGGTCAATGGAACCAATCCTCGACTTGTTCGGGACCGATCGGCACGAGTGGGGGAGAATCGCGACGCCGAAGCCGTTTCCGCGCCGAGATACAGAGCCATGACCCTGCCGTTGACCCTCCGCCTCGACCGTCGCCTCCGCCAAGTCTGGTTCGTGCTTGCCCTCGCCTTGGCCATCGTGCCGTCCGCGGTGGCCGGGCCGCAGGAGTCGAGCGAGGCCACTGCGCTCGCCGAACCGCCCGACGAACCGGCGGTCGCCTCCTCGGGTCCCGACGAGCGGCTCGCCGAGGCGGGTCGGGTCCGACTCGCCCGGCATCTCGCCCGGACCGCACTCGACCTCCTCCGCCTGCCCGAGCCCACCGAGAGCGACTTCTCCACCGCGCTCGTGCTCTCGGAGTGGGCCACCGAACTGGCCCCGGAGTGGCTCGGGGGTTGGCGAGTCAACCTGCAGATCGCGACCGCCGCCGAGGCGATCGACGAGCGCGGTCCGGATCGCCTGCAGCGGGCGCTCTCGGCGATCGTGCGGCTCGATCCGCGCGACGAGGTGGCGCGACTTCGCTTGCTCAGCCTCGCGGTCGACCGCTACCCCACCGCGGAAGGACGGGCAGCCGCCTACACGAAGCTGCTTGCTGAGGAGAATGTCTCGAAGCTCGGTCCAGCGGTCGCGTCGCGACTCGCCTTCGAACTGGCGCTGCTGCTCTACCGCAGCGGCGATGTCGAGGGATTCGCGAAGTGGCTTGCCGAGGCGGTGGCGCTGGATCCGGCGCACCCCGCCGCCACCGAGATGGCCGCGGGGTTCCTGCGGCACTCGGCGGGCGATTCGGTCGGCGAGGCTGAACTTCATCTTGCCGCCGCGGTCGCCAATCCATCCAACCTGACGCCGGCGCGGACTCTCGCGGAGATCTGCCTCGCCAACGGCGCCTTCCTCGCCTCGAGCCGCCTCTATGGGCTCTTGGTGCCGCTGGCCCCGCCGAACGAGCCTTCGACCGAGCAGACGGTGGGGGCGCTCGCACTATCGCAGTGGGCGCTCGGCCAAGGTCCAGCCGCGATCGATCTGATCACTCGGCGACGCGACGATCGGGATCGGGCCTACCGCGAAGAGGCGCGACTGCAGGACCCCGAGTTCGATCCGCTGAACGCAGCGCAGTACCGGGCGGTCCCCGAGCGGACCCTCGCCACGCTGCGAGCCGTCATCGAGAAGAGCCTCGGCACGCCGGATGCGGCGGCGGCCCTCGACGAAGCGGTGACGGCGCTGCGGGTCGAGGCCGAGCGACTCGCAGGCGAGGAGATGACCCCCGAGAGCTCGCAGCGGCTCGCGGCCATCGCGATCGAGTCGCTGAGCCTGGTGCTCTGGCTCGCCGAGGACGTTCAATCGGCGGTGGCGATGTTCGAGCGGCTTCAGAGTGCCGGAGCCCTGACCCCGGAGGCGCTTGATCGCATCAATGGCTGGCTCGCCTACCGCGCTGGCGAGTTCGATCGTGCCATCGAGCTGCTCGAGCCATTGCAGGAGGACTCGATCGCCGCCATCGGGCTGGCCGGGGCGCAGCTCGCCCTCGGACGCCGCAGCGACGCCGCGCGAACCTGGCTTTCGGTGGCCCGCAAGGTCCCCGGGTCGGCGCTGGGGGTCTGGTCGAGAGACCGGCTGGCGGAACTGCTCGGTCAGCCCCTTCCGCCAAGCGATGCGGCGCAGGCGATCGAGGCGCTGATAGCAGGACTGCCCCGGACCTACGACCGCCTCCTGCTCGAACGCGAGCGGGCGATCGGTCTGGCGGTTCGTCCGCGCAACCCGTCGGTCGGACCCTTGCAACCGCTCATCCTCGATATCGAGATCTCCAACCTCACCGATCTGCCGCTCGAGATCGGGAGTGCGGGGCCGATCGAGCCGAACATCGCGATCCTCGCCTCCGCGACGGTGGCTCAGCTCGACAAGCCGGTGATGGCGAACGCCATCGTGGTTCCGATCTCGAACACCCTGAGGCTCGCGCCGCGGGCGCGGGTGACGGTGCCGGTCGATCTTGGACTCACCGAGTTCGGACAGGTGCTCGACCGCACCGCGCTCTCGGGTTCGACCATCTCGGGCCGAGCGATCACCAACTTCAGACCCGTCTCCGGCGGCGCGCTGCAGCCCGGGGTGCTCGGTGCCAAGGCCGAAGCGCCGCAGATCCGCGTCGAGGGCTGCCGAGTCTCGGGCGGCTGGGTGGAGGACGCGATCGGTTCGATCAGCACCCCCGACTGCGACGCGGACCTGGTGACCATCAACCTGCTTGCCGCCGTGGGCATGGCCACGGAGAACTCCAGCGAACAGGCCCCGGAGGGATTCGACTCGCTCTCCAAGGTCTGGCCGACGCTGTTCGAGGTCTGGCCGAAGCTCGACCCGGCGAGTCAAGGTTGGCTGATGGCCTCGTTCCCGGGATTGCCTTCCCCCGGCATGGAGAAGCTTGATGCGCTGGCCCGCGAGAGCGACGAGCCGCTGACGATCATCGGGTACCTGCTCGGGCGGGTTCGCAACGAGCAGGATCCGCTGCTCGCCAAGGCGTTGGTCTCGGAGGATCCCCGCCTTCGACAGGTCGCCGAGTTGGTGCGCGATCGGGCGGTTGCGGTGGCGGCTGACCGGGCTGCGCGGCAGCGGCCCGGCCGGCAGTGAATCGCGCCGAGGGTCCTCGAGCGGGGCGGGGAGCCCGGGCAGCGGTCTCGTTGGTCGGACTCTCGCTTCTCGTCGCGGCCGGCATCGCGCTGTGGCGGCAGCGGGAGACTCTCGCGGGCTCGTGGGCGGCACTTCGCGATCCACCCACGTGGGCTGTCCTCTCGCTTCCGTTGGCCACGCTCGCCTCGATCGCGATCGGCGGGCTGCTCCTCAAGCGGCTCTTCCGGCGACGGCCGGACCTTCGCCTCGACGATCTGCTTGCCCTGAACGCCGCGGCAACCCTGTTCAATCTGCTGCCGCTCAAGGCCGGACTGGCGGGTCGAATCGCCTGGCAGCGGTCGTACCAAGCAGTCGACGTCAGGACCTCGATCATCGTCACCGTCGCTGCAAAGGCGCTGTCGGCAGGTGCGGTGGCGATCGCCGCGTTCGCCCTGTGGATCGCCTCCTGGACCGGCGTGGAGGTGGCGGGTCTGCTTCTCGCCACCGCGACGCTCCTGCTCGTGCTGGCACCGATGCCTCCGGTCGGCTTCGTCAGCGAGTTGCTGTGGTGGCGGCTGCTCGACCTGGGGGCCTGGTCGGTTCGCGTCACCGCTGCCTTTGCCGTTCTCGGGACCGATCTCCCCGTCGAGTCGGCGGTAGCCCTTGCCTGCGTTGCGATGGCAAGCGGCCAGATTCCGCTCTTCGGTTCGGCGCTGGGCGTCCGGGAGTGGCTTGTGGCCCTGGTGGCACCGAGCCTCGTCGGGCTGCAGTGGGAGGAGGCCCTTGCCGCCGAACTCCTCGCACGCGGGTTCGAGATTGCGGTGGTGGCAGTGACGGGAGGAGCGGGGACGGCCTGGCTCTGGAAGCGATCCCTTGCCGCGGTCCAGCACGATCCTCGCGCGGTTTGAGTGGGCTGGGTTGACGGAGCGGTGGCTCCGGGATTCAGCTCCGCCGTATTCATGCCGAACCGTGCTCCGCGCCGATCCGCCCATCAAGGTTCCCGACACGAGTATCTTCCGATCAACCCATGGCATCCGTCTGCTTCTACTTTCAGGTCCACCAGCCCTTTCGCCTGCGGCGATACTCGGTCTTCGACCGGGATCCCTTCTACTTCGACAACGCCGCCAACGAGAAGATCTGCCTGAAGGTGGCGGAGAAGTGCTACCGGCCCGCCACGAAGAAGATCCTCGATCTCATTCGTCGGCACGACCGTCGGTTCCGGGTCTCCTACGCGATCACCTCGACTGCCCTCGAGCAGTTTGAACTGTGGGCGCCGGATCTCATCGAGCTCTTTCAGGAGCTCGCGGCCACCGGTGCCGTCGAGTTCGTGGCGGAGACGAGCCACCACTCGCTGAGCTTTCTCTTCTCCCGCAGCGAATTCGATGCTCAGGTCGCCAACCACGAGCGCCGGCTCGCGGAGCTCTTCGGGGCCAAGCCCGAGACCTTCCGCAACACCGAGCTGATCTACTCGGACGAGCTCGCCGCGCACATCGCCCGGCTTGGCCGTCACCGCGCAATTCTCTGCGAGGGTGTCGACTCGATCCTCACCTACCGCAGCCCCAACTACCTCTACACCCCTCCCGTGCCAGGCGGCGAAGGCGTGCGGCTGCTGCTGAAGAACTACCGCCTCAGCGACGACATCGCCTTCCGCTTCTCCGACCGCAACTGGAAGGAGTGGCCGCTCGATGCCGGTCGTTTCGCCCGCTGGGTGAACCAGATCAACGGCGATGGATTCGTGTGCAACCTGTTCATGGACTACGAGACCTTCGGCGAGCATCAGTGGGCCGACACCGGAATCTTCGAGTTCCTCGACGCCCTGCCTGGAGCGGTCTACGACGCGAATCCCGGCCAGAACGACTTTCAGACGCCGCGGGAGGTGGTTGCCCGCTACGAGCCGGTCGGCAGCTACGCGGTGCCGCGATGGATCTCGTGGGCCGACACCGAGCGCGATCTCACCGCGTGGCTCGGCAATCCGATGCAGGAGCACGCGGCCAAGGAGCTCTACGCCCTCGAGCCCGCGGTGAAGGCTCGGCACCAGTCGGGCGACGAGTGGATTCTCGAGGACTGGCGGAAGCTCACCACCAGCGATCACCTCTACTACATGTGCACCAAGTACTGGGCCGACGGCGACGTCCACAAGTACTTCAGCCCCTACGACAGCCCCTACGACGCGTACATCAACTTCATGAACGTGATCGACAACCTGCGGGTGCGGGCCGAGGCGGTGCCGGCGATGGTGTAGGACGCAGCGGTCGGGGGCCGCCGGGCGCCGCGAACCTTCGAGTCCGACCGCGAGGCGAGGTGAGGGCGCTCGAGCGACGCTCAGGCGAGCCGGCCTCCCGCGGGGTCCTACACCCGGTAGTACTCGCGGTACCACTTCACGAACCGTTCGACGCCGACCTCGACTGGCGTCTCGGGACGGTAGCCGCAATCGACTGCAATGGCTTCGCAGTCGGCGGCGGTATCGGGCACGTCGCCGGGCTGCAGCGGCAGCAGCTCCATCTGCGCCTTCTTTCCGATGCACTGTTCGATCAACTCGATGAAGCGAAGCAGCTCCACCGGACGGCCGTTGCCGAGGTTGTAGATCCGCCACGGAACGCGGCTTGTCGCCGGATCGGGCGACGACCCGGTCCACGATGGATTCGGCATGGCGATGTGATCGAGCGCGCGAAGGACGCCCTCCACGATGTCGTCGACGTAGGTGAAGTCGCGGCGGTGATGCCCGCGATTGAAGACCTGGATCGGAGTGCCTTCGAGAATCGACCTGGTGAAGTGGAAGACGCCCATGTCCGGTCGTCCCCACGGCCCGTAGACAGTGAAGAAGCGAAGACCGGTTGTCGGAAGCCCGAACAGATTCGAATAGGCATGGGCGAAGAGCTCATTGGCCTTCTTGCTCGCCGCGTAGAGCGAGAGCGGATGATCGACGTTGTGATGCACCGAGAAGGGGAGGGTCTCGTTGGCGCCGTAGACCGAACTGCTCGAGGCGTAGACGAGGTGACGACATCCGTGGTGGCGACATCCCTCGAGGATGTTCTGGAACCCGACGATGTTGCCCTCGACGTAGGCGTAGGGGTTGGTGAGGGAGTACCGCACTCCGGGCTGGGCTGCCAGATGCACCACCCGCCCGAAGCGATGCCCATTGAACAGCGCTTCCATTCCGGCGCGGTCGGCAAGGTCGCGCTTCTCGAAGGTGAAGTCCGGCCTTCCTTCGAGTCGAGCGAGGCGGGCGAGCTTCAGCGTGGGGTCGTAATAGTCGTTGAGGTTGTCGAGACCCACCACCTTCTCGCCGCGATCGAGCAAGCGAAGGGCGACATGGGATCCGATGAATCCGGCAGCACCGGTGACGAGGATGGGGTCGGACATGGAGTGGTTCGAGCAGCGGTCGAATGCGGTATCGGTCGAGGCCCCCGACGGATCGGCCATATTGCCTCTTCGGAGGGGCGGCGTGACCAGGTGGAGCTTCCCTTCATCATCGCCGCCCGCCGAGGTTCGGCCGGATCGACGGACCGGAGGGAGGCGGTATTGGCATGAGGGCGTCGGCCCGCCCCTCGCGAGTGCGCTGCAGGCTGCCGGGCCGGCCGGATTTCGCCCGGACCTCCGGGTGAGGAGGTGGCGAAGCGGGCATGGCCCTGATCATGCTCGGTGTCGGATGGAGTCGCGAGGATCAAGGCACACCGCCCCTTCCAAACGATCGGCTGGTCGCGGGATCAGTCGCCCCGTGCGATCCGCCGCCTCTGGTCCTCGAGCACGTCGGTGATGATCGACTCGAGGCCGTGCTGGGGCTGCCAGCCCACCGCCCCATGAATGCGGGCGAGGTCGGGGGTGCGTCGGCGCATGTCCTCGAAGCCCGCGCCGTAGACCTGGTCGTAGGGGACCAGTTCGATCAAGGAGGGACTCCCCGCGGCCGCCTTGACCCGTTCGGCGAGCTCGAGCATCGAGACCTCGCTGCTCGATCCGATGTTGAAGACGCCCCCGATCACCTCACGAACGCCGGCGATGGCGGAATCGACGAGCGCGAGCATCGCCTGCACCGAGTCGTCGACGTGCGTGAAGCAGCGGCTTTGCCTCCCGTCGCCGTGCACCGCCATCGGCTCACCGAGGATCGCGGCGCGGGCGAACTTTGGAAGCACCATCCCGTAGCGGCCGGTCTGGCGCGGACCGACGGTGTTGAAGAATCGGCCGATCACCGCGGGCAGCCGGTGCTCATCGACGTAAGCCAGCGCGAGGAACTCGTCGAGGGCCTTCGAACACGCGTAGGCCCACCGCCGCCGAGTCGTCGGCCCAAGCCGCCAGTCGCCATCCTCGCGCAGCAGATCGATCTCGTCATGGTCCATCAACTTGCCGTAGACCTCGGACGTCGAGGCCACGAAGATCGGTCGACGATGGTGCGACGCCGCTTCGAGCACGACTTCGGTGCCGCGGACGTTGGTCACGATGGTCTGGACGGGCCGCTCCATGATGAGCCGCACCCCCACGGCGGCGGCGAGATGCAGAATCGCATCGCAGCTGGCGGCGTGGGACTCGAGCGCGGAGGCGTCGCAGATGTCGTCGACGACGATCTCAAGACGAGGATGACCTTCGTGGTGCGCAAGGTTGGAGAGCCGGCCGGTGGAGAGGTCATCGAAGGCCACCACCTCGTCCCCGCGGGCAAGGAGCCGGTCGATGGCGTGGCTGCCGATGAAGCCGCAGCCGCCGGTGACGAGGAACTTCATGGGCGGCGCTCCGGGGCGGCTCGCCCGTCAGGGCCAGCGGCGGTGGTCTCTCGGCACGGCACGGGCGTCGATCCTAGGGATCGGCGGGACCGGTTCGCGACTCGTGTTGGCCAAGGCCGACGAAGTCGAGCAAGCGGGCACAGACCGCGGCACTCTCGAAGCGGTCCAACGCCCGGCGGCGGCCCGCCTCGCCCATTGCCGCAACGCGGTCGGGGTCGGCGGCGAGCTCGCCCATCGCCTCCGCGAGGGCGACGGGATCGCGGGCCGGCACCAGCAATCCGGTGACGCCGGGATCGACGACCTCGCGGGGTCCGGGCACGTCGGAAGCGATGATGGCGCGGCCCATCGCCATCGACTCGAGCAGGAAGAGCGACAGGCCCTCTCGATACGACGGAAGCACGCAGACGCTCGCGGAGGAGATCGCAGGCCGAACATCTTCGAGGCGGCCGAGGTGCTCGACCGCACCCTCGGCCAGCAGCCGCTCGAGATCGCGGGCGGGAATGGCTCCGAAGCCTGGGTCGATCCAGCCCGCGAGGCGGCACGGAGTCGACTCGAAACCACGCCGGCCGCGAAGTCGTCGGGCCGCCGCGAAGTACTCGCGGACTCCCTTGGCTTCGAGGAGCCGTGCCCCCATGAGGAATGCGGGCGACGAGGGAAGCGGCGTCGGCGCGAATCGGTCGCAATCGACGCCGGTTCCAGGAATCACCGCGGTGGGGAGCGTTGCCGGCAGGACCCCCGCGGAACGCAGGGTCTCGCGGTCGTCGGGGTTCTGGAAGGCGAGTCCGTGCAACTGCGGCAACGCGCGACGGGCGAGCCTGAGGCTGGCGCAGCGAGCGAGTCTCGCCACCAAGCCCAAGGGCGGCGTGAACGCGAATCCGAGGCCGGTGACCATCGCGAACCGCCGCGGCACGCCCGCAGCTGCGGCGGCGAGCGTGCCGTGCAGCACACCCTTGGGATTGAAGCCGATCGAGACGTCCGGCGCGATGGCCCGCAGGGTGGACTCCATTGCGCGGATCGCCGCGAGGTCGGCCCGCGCGGAGAGGCCACCGCGGTCGAGCGGAATCTCGCGCCACTCGACGCCAAGCTTCTGAAGCTGCTTCAGAATCTCATCGCCCGGATCCGGCGAGAGCACGAAGACCTCCTCGCCGCGCTCGCGGAGCAGTCGCAACAGCGGGCCTCGAAAGCGGAGGATTCCCGGCGCGAATGGCAGGATCAGGGCAAGGCGCATGGCGGCGTCTGAAGCGTATCGGGCGAGCGGGACGGCCTCGACCGATTCAGCCCGGTGCGGCTTCGATGGGGTTCTCGATCCAAGCCACCAGATGGGTTCGAAGCAGCGGAATCGTCGCGAAGAGTCGGTACGCGAGGAGCCCGGCGGTGCCCGGGATCATCAGGCAGCGTCGCGCGAGCGGGGGCGCGAGGGTCACGCGGCGAATCGAGGTTCGCCCCCCGGGGAAGAGCCGCCGAATCTCCGCAGCCTTGACGCCACGAACGTCGGGATTGCGCGGGTTGTCGAAGGCGAAGTCGTACCAGAGCACGCCGCCGCCGGGGCGAAGCAGTCGCCACATGGTCTCGGCAAGCCGGCGGCGCAGGTTCGCGTCAAGGATCGAGGTGAACACCGTGCTCGCGAACACGACGTCGAACGATCCCGGCTCGAGCGAGAGCGCCGCGGCATCGCCCTCGAGGATCCGCAGCGATTCGGGAAGTACCGCCCGCGCGGCCGCGACTCGATCGGGCAGGAGTTCGTTGCCGACGAGGTTCCAAGGAGCGAGTCCTGCGGTGGTCAGTCGCCTCAGGTTGCCGCCATGGCCGCAGCCGATCTCGAGCAGCCGGATCTTCTCGCGGGGAACACCGAGCGAGTCGATTCGCCGCAGCAGGATCGGAAAGCGCTCGTCCTCGGCGACCTGCCCGAAGCGATCGGTTCGCGGCGTGCGGCGGCGATAGCGATCGGCGATGGCGCGGAGTTCCTCGTCCGACTGCTCGACGGCGACGCGGGAACTCGTGGCGTCAGTCATCCCACCTCCGCTGAAGCGACCCCGGACCTATCGGGCAACGGCCTTCGGCGCCGGCGGCGTCTCGACCAAGGGCGGCTCGGAGAAGACTCGATCCAGCGTCGCACAAACGTGCTGCTGCTCGGCTTCGGTCATGGACGGGTAGAGCGGCAGCGAGAAGGTGCCTCGCCAGCGGTGCTCGGCCCCCGGGAACTCGTCGGGCCGCGATCCGGTCTCCTGACTCCAGTAGCTCATGCGGTGCAGCGGACGGTAATGAACGCTCGACCCGACCCCGGCGGCGGCAAGGCGATCGACGATCGAGTCGCGATCGAAGCCCGATCCAGGCCGGATCACCACCGGAAAGAGATGCCAGGCGTGATCGCAAGGATCGACGGAGGAGACGGGAAGCTCGAGGACGTCGAGGTCGGCCAGCGCTTCGAAGTACCGAGCGGCGAGTCGGACCCGCGCTTCGTGGAACTCGAAGGCACGCTCGAACTGAGCCAACCCGACCGCGGCGTTGAGGTCGGGCATGTTGTACTTGTAGCCCGCCGCCACCACGTCGTACTGCCACCCGGCGTTGGTCGAGGTGAACCGCTTCCAGACGTCCCGGTCGATGCCGTGAAGTCGCATGCGGCGGACCCGTTCGGCAAGCGCATCGTCGCCGGTGACGAGCATGCCCCCTTCCCCGGTGGTCATGGTCTTGTTGGCGTAGAAGCTGAAGCAGCAGGCAGCGCTCGCGCCGGATCCGACCAGTCCCCGCTCCGATCGACCAAGCCCCGGGTACCGGGCGGGAAAGGCGTGGGCGGCATCCTCGATGATCGCGACGCCTCGCGGCTCCGCGACCGCCCGGAGCGATTCGAGGTCGCACGCGAGTCCCCCGAAGTGGACCGCCATCACCACCTTGACCTCGGGATGGCGGCTCAAGGCTGCCTCGAGGATCTCGGGGGTGAGCAGGCCGGAGTGGCGATCGACGTCGCAGAGCACCACCGTACCGCCGAGATAGCGCACGACCTCTGCGGTGGCGGTGAAGGTCAGGGTGGGAACGAGCACGCCGACGCCGGGCCCGACTCCGAGGGCTTCGACCGCCAGGTGCAGCGCGGCGGTGCAGGAGTTGACCGCGATGGCGTGCGGCACCCCGAGAGTCGAGGCGAATCTCAGCTCCAACTCCGCGGCGAACCGTGACGTGGTGAGCCAGCCGCTTTGCAGCACCTCTTCGAGGTACCGGAGCTCTTGCCCGGAGCAGTCGACTCGGAAGAAGGGGACGTTCATGAGCAAGCGCCGGAATCGACGAGCGTAGCCGCCGATCGGGGGCGACGGAAGATTGCGATCGCCGTTCCGACGAGGATGTTCAGGTCTCCCCAGAGTGACTGTTCTCGGACGTAGCGCTCCGCCAGTTCGAGCTTGCGGGGCAGGATCTCGTCGCGATAGGTCGCCTCGGGATCGCTCGAAGCGGCGAGCAGGGCTTCCTCGTGACGGAACTCGAGGCTCGCCGGATCGGTGATCCCGGGCCGCACGGAGAGGACATCTCGCCAACGATCGGCATGGACCTGCGTCCAACGAGGCACCTCGGGCCGCGGTCCGACGAGCGACATCTCTCCGCAGAGCACATTCCAGAGTTGGGGAAGCTCATCGAGCTTGGTGCGGCGGAGCACCCTGCCGACGGCGGTGACCCGGGCGGACGAGCCCGGCTCGAATGACCCCGCCTCGGAGCCCTCGGTCACCGCCATCGAGCGAAACTTCGCGATCCGGAATGGCCTCCCCTCCCGCCCCACCCGGACCTGGCGGAAGAGCGGACCCCCGGGAGAGGTTGAGCCGACCGCGAGGGCGATCACAAGCAGCAATGGTGCAAGGGCCACGAGCAGCACCGCCGAGACCGCGATGTCGAAGGCCCGCTTGGCGATGCCCGCGGCAGGCCGACGGCGAGGCTTGGACGGGGAATCCATGGCGGTCCGCATCCTCGCAGATCCCGCGTTTCGGAGGCTGCAGGGCAGGAACGGGGGATTCTCCCGGCTGCACGGAGAGAGGCCATGCCGCACCGCCCGGTATCCTCTCCGGCCCATGATGCGGCTGGCGGAACATCTGATTGGCTTCCCGAGACCGGTTCGGCGGGGGCTTGCGGCCGTCTTGGATGCCGTCCTGCTCGCCGCGTCGCTGCTGCTCGCGGCATACCTCCGCTTCGGCGAGTCCGGCCTTGGCGACCCGGCATACCTGACCCTCGCGGGGGTCGCTGTGGCCGCCGGGATCGCGGTCTTCTGGACCGGGGGGCTCTATCGAGAGGTGCTCCGGTACGCCGGCCCCCGACTCTGGTCCCGCTTGGCGGCCTGCACTGCGGTGGTCACCCTGATCCTCGGCACCGCCGCGATGTTCTTCGCGGATCGGGACATCTCGCGAAGCGTGCTGATCGGCTTCGCGGTGGTCTCGACGGTGCTCTGCGGGGGAGTTCGCCTCCTTGTGATCCAGTGGCTCGCCGGGTTCAGGCCCGAGGCGGGAATCGTCGGCGAGGCAGCGGAAGTCCTCATCTACGGCGCGGGTGCTTCCGGGGTCGGGGTGGCTGCTGCCATGTCCCACAGCCCCATGTACCGACCGGTGGCCTTCATCGACGACGACGTGCGGCTTGCGGGAAGCCGCGTCCGCGATCTGTCGGTGCACTCTCCATCCCATCTTCCGGCGCTCGCCGCCAAGCATCCCGGGGCGGTGGTGGTGCTGGCGCTTCCCTCGGCGACGACCGCGCAACGCCGGCAGGTGATCGAGCGGCTGCGGCCGCTCGGCCTTCGCATCATGACCGTGCCGGGGTTGCGGGAACTGATGCTCGGAAGCGCCCGCTTCGGAGAACTGCGGGAGGTGGCGATCGAAGACCTGCTCGGCCGCGACAGCGTCGAGCCGAGCCAGCATCTTCTTTCCAAGTGCATCACCGGGCGAAGCGTGCTCGTCACCGGCGCCGGCGGATCGATCGGCAGCGAACTGTGCCGGCAGATCATTCGCCTGAGGCCGAGCCGACTGCTGGTTCTCGACCACAGCGAGTACGCCCTCTACCAGATCGAACAGGAGCTCGCGGCCCTCGCCCGCACCGACGGCGCCATCGCCAAGGTGCCGGTGCACGCGGTGCTCGGGAGCGTCTGCAGCGGGGTCATGGTCGAGGAGCTTCTTCGGGAGAATCGCGTCCAGACCATCTATCACGCCGCGGCCTACAAGCATGTGGGCATCGTCGAAGGCAACGAGGTTGCCGGCGTCGTCGTCAACACCTTCGGAACGCAGACCCTCGCCCGCGCGGCGGTGAAGTCGAAGGTCGAGACGTTCGTTCTGGTGTCGACCGACAAGGCGGTGCGGCCCACCAACGTGATGGGAGCGAGCAAGCGACTCGCCGAGCTCGTGCTGCAGGATCTCGCCTCCGGAGCGTGGGCGGGCGCCTCGGGTGACGCCCCGTCGCGTCCGGCCTCGGCGCCATCGACGCTCGAGTGTCCGACGAGATTCGTGATCGTCCGCTTCGGAAACGTGCTCGGCTCGAGCGGAAGCGTGGTGCCGAAGTTCCTCAAGCAGATCGGCGAGGGCGGGCCGGTCACGGTGACCCATCCGGAGGTCACGCGGTTCTTCATGACGATCTCGGAGGCGGTGAACCTGGTCATCCAGGCCGGCAGCCTCGGCCACGGCGGCGACGTCTTCCTGCTCGACATGGGCGAGCCGGTGCGGATCGCGGATCTGGCCCGCAACCTCGTGTTGCTGCAGGGTCTGACGGTGCGGGACGACGCCAATCCCCAAGGCGAGATCGCCATCGAGTTCATCGGCCTGCAGCCGGGAGAGAAGCTCCACGAGGAGCTCTTCGTTGCCGACGACTCGGAAGCGACCGAGCACCCCAAGATCCGCCGCGCGCGCGAGCAGGGGGTCACCGGCCGCTCGCTCGCCCAGTTTCTCACGCAGCTTGAGTCGGCCTGCGATCGCCATGACGCGATGGACGTCCGTCGCCTGCTCCGCGAACTGGTCGAGGGCGTCGCGGAGCAGTCGCCGCTCTCGATGTCCCGCAGCGGCGACCGCGCAGGGTGAGCGTCCCGGATCACGGGTGATCGGCGGTCATGCGAATCGTCTACTGCGACCACTACGCCGGATCACCGGATCTGGGCATGGAATTCCGCCCCTTCCAACTCGCCCGCGAGTGGGTCCGCGCGGGCCATCGCGTGACGATCGTCGGCGGCTCGTACAGCCATCTGCGTGTCCGCAATCCGAAGCCGGGCCGGGAGTCGCTCGAAGGCGTGGAGTTCCTCTGGCTCGAGACGCCCGAGTACCACGGCAACGGCCTCGGGCGCATCCGCAGCATGGTCGCCTACTGCCTCGGACTTCGCGGCGCGATCCGAAGTCTCGCCCAGGAAGGACCGATCGACGCGATCATCGCTTCGAGCACCTATCCCTTCGACTTCCTGGTCACGCACCGGGCTGCGAGGCGCCTCGGTGCGGCGTCGATCTTCGAACTGCACGACCTTTGGCCGGAGTCGGTCGTCGAACTCGGCGGCTATTCGCGGCTTCATCCGTTCGTCGTCGCGACGCAGTGGTGCGAGGACGCCTACTGCCGCAAGGCGGACCGCGTGATCTCGATCATCCCGCATGCAGACCGGCACCTGCTGACGCGAGGGCTCGACTCCTCGCGCTACCTGCACGTTCCCAACGGCGTCGATCCGGCCGATGCGCCCGATCCCGCGGCGAAGATCGCGGATGGCCTGCTCGAGCACCAGCGCTGGGCGTCGGAGGGATTCACGATCGGCTTCGCGGGATCGCTCACCGGCTCCTACTCGATCGAACCGCTCGTGAAGGCCTCCGCGGCGACCTCCGCGCGACTGCTGGTGATGGGTGACGGGCCGGCGCGATCGTCGCTGGAGCAGCTGGCGAAGCAGACCGGCGCGGCGGCGCGATTCACGGGACGCCTGAGTCGCGGGGCAGCCCTGCAGCTCCTGTCTGGTTGCGACGCGATCTTCGTGGGGCTTCACGCCCATGCGCTCTTCGAGCGGTATGGGATCAGCATGAACAAGCTCTACGACGGCATGCTGTGCGGGCGCCCGATCCTCGCGAACTACACCTCCGCGAACGATCCGATCGCCGATGCGGCGTGCGGCCTCGTCACCCCCGCCGGCGACGTCGAGGCGATCGCGTCGGCGATCCGCATGCTCGTCGAGATGTCGCAGTCCGAACGTGACGCGATGGGCGAGCGGGGTCGATCGTTCGTCCGATCGAGTCACGATCACCGCGTGCTCGCGGATCGAATGCTCGCGTCAATCGCCGCGGCCAAGGGACGGATCGGGTCGTGAGCGGCGCTGCGGGCCGATCGATGCCGCTCGCCTCGCCGTTTCGACGCAATGTCGCCGCGACCAGCATCGGTCTCGCGATCGCGCAGGGCGGGCAGCTTGCGATGCTCCTGCCGATCTCGCGGGTCTTCGAGCCGGAGGCGCTGGGTGTCTACGGCGCGTTCGCCGCGATCGTCATCGTGATCGCCGCCTGTTCGACGGCGCGATACGAGATGGCCATCCCGACCTCGCGAAGCCTTCGCGAGCGGCGATCGCTGGTGATGCTGTGCCTGTCGCTTTCGACGGCGATCGGACTCGTCGCGGCGGCGACGTCCATGTGGTGGGCGCCGCCGTCGCTTCGAGCGTGGCCGGGCACGCCTTGGCTCGTGCTCGCCTGGCTGCCGATGCTCGCGATCGACGATGTGGCACGGATCGCTCTGCAGCGCGAGGGCGTCTTTCGCACGCCGGCGATCGCGCTCGTCGTTCGATCGGTCGGCGGTCTCGGCGCGGCGCTTGCGCTGGGACTGCTCGTCGAAGCCTCGCCGAAGTCTCTGCTGATCGGCGCGGCGGCAGGCACGGCTGCGAGCATGGTGCTCCAGGGGTTCGCCTTCGCGAGCCGCATCGGAGTGCGATGGACATCGTGGCGCGAGCTTCGGATGGTCGCGAGACGCCATCGACGCTGCGCGACCATGCTGCTGCCGGGCCATGGGGCGATCGTCGTGGCGACGCAGGGTCCGGTCTACGCCATCGAGGCGATCGCGGGCCCCGGCGCGGCAGGCGCCTTCCTGATGGCGCAGCGGATCCTCTTCCAGCCGGTCCAGTTCGTCAGCGGGGCCCTCGCGCAGGCGTTCTTCCCGGAGGCCGCGAAGCGGTATCGCGAGACCGGCGAGTGCTGGTCGCTCTATCGCAAGGCGCTGCTGCTGCTCGCTGCGTGCGCGGTCCCCGTCGCGCTGCTGGCGACGCCGATCGGGCCGATGGCGGTGGTGTTCTTGCTGGGGACGAAGTGGGCCGAGGCGGGGGCCTTCGCCCAAGTGCTTGCGATCGCGGCGGCGATCCGGCTTCTCGACGCGCCGCTCAGTTCGATCCGTCTCGTGGCCGGTCGCTACGGGTTCGATCTCGCGTGGAAGCTCGCCCTCATGACGCTCGTCGTGTCGGGCGCGTCGATCGGCTCGGTCGCCGGCGGCGGGCTCGGTGCGGTCATCGGGCTGGCGGTGGCGCTCGCGGTCCTGCACTCGGCGAGCCTCGCCTTCGCGATCCGGCTGGCCCGTGGCGCCGGAGTCGCGCGGTAGAGTTTGATCCATGTCCTCGAACGAGCAAGGCGGTCTCGGTGTGGCGGTGATCCTCTGGCGCCGACGATGGCTGGCGATCGGCGTGGCGGTGCTCGTCGTCGCGGCGGCGCTCCCGTGGGGACTCGAGCGATCGAGGTCGCGCGAGATCCTCGTGCGGATCCCGAAGATCGATCGGGGGCTCGTGGCGAACGCTGTGGAGATCACCGCCGAAGTGAGGATGGCCATCGCGCCGTCACTGGGCTGCTCGCCCGCCGCGGCAGCGTCGTTCGGCGTCGAGGAGTCCGGCGGCTTGGCGAGACTGACCCAGTCGATCCCGTCGGATGCCGACGACGCGCGCGTGGCGGAACTCGATGAGCGACTTCGGCAGGTTGCGACGAGGCTCGACGAGATGCTTTCGATTCGGCTCGCACGGGCGATCGAGCGGCTGGATGTCGAGATCCTCGCGTTCGAGGCGCAGTTGCAGTCGCTCCGCGAGGCTCCGGCGGAGTTCGTGGAGTCGGGCGACGCCGCGGCGGCGTATGCCAGGTTGGTGGGCTCTCGGGCGTCGGCGGAACCGGGCGGCATCGTCGATGGCGTGCGCGATGCCGGAGCCTCCGGCCGCATGGCTCGGCTGCTTGCGATCGGCGGCCTTGCAGTGCTCACGGGCGTGCTGACGGCGCTGAGTGTCGACATGCTGCTCGCCGCCCGATCGATCGCACGTTCGTCTTCGGCGTCCTGAGCCCGTCTCAAGCCGCGGCTTTGGATGCCGCGATCGACGAGCGACGGTGCCTTGCAAGCGTGTGGGTGGCGAGCGAGCAGATCATCACCGCGGCCAGCGCGAGGCCGAACTGCTGCCCCCACGAGAAGAGGCGGCCGACCAGTTCGCTGTGCACGCCGAAGGCGACCTGCCAGACCAGTAGCGCGAGCAGCGCCGGCCCGAGCGAGCCGGGCAACTTGGTCGAGATCCTTGCGGCGAAGTCGCTCGCGAGGGCGAGCGCCATCGCCAGCAGAAACCCCACCGCGGCGCCGAAGGATGCCATGGCCATCCAGAGCACCGACGTGTTCATCGTCGTGGTGAGTTCCGGACGCCCGAGGATGCCGGTGGCGTACCAGCGTCCGACGACCGTCGCCGGATCGGCGTACTCGCCGCCGAGCGAGGTGCGAAGCGGGATGTAGAAGCCGTCGAAGCCCCACGCGCCGTAGGTCTCGGCATAGTGCAGGTGCCAGAGCCCGGTCTGGAACGGAAGGCTGAAGGCGCGCCGCGCGATCCAGAACGCCGAATCGGCGGAGGTGCCCGGCAGGCCACCCGCCGAGAGCAGCCAAGGCAGCACGCTCATCAGCGCCACCAGCGCGAGGCCGGTGCCGCCGGCGATCGCGATGGTTCGAAGCCGGGGCAGCGGCCCGCGCACCAGCATCACGAACCCGATCAGGATCACGAGGAACGCGGCGGTGCTTCGCGCCCCGCTCAGGCTCGCGGCGAGCACGAGCGTGGCGATCAGGAGTGCGCGAACGCCGAGGTCCACAGCGCGATCACGAAGCCAGCGTCTCGACGCCAGCAGCGCGACCGCCAGCGGAATTGCGACGGTGGTCGCGAATCCGTAGGCGGCCTTGATTGCCGGGCTCGGCAACAGCTTGAACGTGGTCTCGCGCCGAGCGGCCATCGCCTCCGGGCTCTCGAACGCGCCCCAGAGACCCGTCTCGGAGATTGGAACCACCGACAGCAGCGCGGCGACTCCGGCCGCCGAAAGGGCGAGCGCGACCGCGAGCGTCGCCCGCTCGGCGGCGGACGGCCTGTCGATCCCGGCGGTCGGATCCGGCGAGCGTGAAGGGTCCAGTTGCGGCGTGAGGGCGATCCACGTCGCGATCGCGAGCGGAAAGCAGACGCCGGCGAGGCGGGCCACGAGTTCGGGGAACGCCGACGCGACGCGAACCGAGCCCGACACCAGAGGCTCGGAGAGCTCCGATGGCACCGTCGCCGCGGCCCAGGAGATCTGCAGGAGGAAGAGCGTCGCGAGCCAGAAGGAGGGGCGTCGGAGGCAGGCGCGGCGAAGCAAGGCGAGCGAGCCGATCGCGATCGTCGCGATCGCCGCGAGCATCTGAAGTGGCATCGCCTCGGAACCCATCGCCGGTTCGTCGACCATGGTGGCGAGGCAGGGCCTCGACCCGTGCACGATCGACGACGCCTCGGCAGCGCTTGTCGCCATGGCGATGAACGAGATCGCCAGCAGCGTCGAGGGGCCCCACGAACGTTCGAGGCCCTCGCTAGACCCGCTTGCGGTTGAACCGCGACCGGTCGCACGGATCGCAATGGGACTCTCGTCGCTCATCGATCCCCCGACTCCGGTTGCACGGCCTGAAGCAGATGCTGCACGATCGCGTCGCCGGACTTCGAAGGATCGCACCGATCGAGAACCCTCGATCGCGCGGCGAATCGCAGCGGCTCGCCGCGATCAATCGCTTCGCCGATCGCCTTCGCGGCGGCCTCGGGCGAGACCTCGACGGGAAGGATCGCGCCGACCGCCTCGTCGACGAACTCACCGGTGCCGCCGGCGCGGGTCGCGACCACGGGAATGCCAAGTCCCATCGCCTCGATGATCGTGACGGGAAGGCCTTCCGTCGAGGAGAGGTTGACGAACACCGAAGGCTTCTCGCGAAGGAGCACCTCGCGCACCTCGCTCGACGAGACCCAGCCCGAGCCCTCGATCTCGAGCTTCGTGGGCGTGGCGCCAACCGCGAGCATGCGACGGAGCGACGCGGTGTCGACACCGATGTGCAACCACTTGAAGCGGCCCTGCGGGCGCTTCGCCGCGAGCGTGGCGACGGCCGAGGCGATCAGCGGCAGGCGCTTGATCGAAGCGGAGGAAGAGCAGCTCGCCACCACGACGGGCTCGGTCGAGGGACGTTCGACGACGCGCGATGGAATCTCGATGGGCAGCCGGGCGGTGAGGACCTTCGCGGCGGCGCTCGGATGACGTTGCCGTAGATGGTCGCGGCCGTGATCGGAGACGGTCAGCACGGCCCGAACGCGATCGACGATGAAGGACCTGAACGGCAGGTAGCCGAACACGTCGGCTCGCTCGTAGAGATCGCCGCCATGGGCACGGCAGACGAAGGGGATCGAGTCCTGCTCGAAGGCGAGCGCTGCGCCGAACGCCTCGGCGTTGCACCAGTAGCAGTAGACGAGCGTGTCGGTGCCGGACGCGTCCGCGGCGCGACGCCGGATCCAGTCGGTGGCCCGCGCGCCCCGAAGCATGTAGTAGGAGAGAAAGGCGAGCTTGCGAGGCGATCGCAGCAGTTCCCGTCGCCGCTGCGAAAACTCGTTGCGCACCGCGGTGGCGATTGCACGGCGAACGCGAAGGGTGTTGCCGGGCGAGGCGATCGATCGCGCGGCGAGCGTGGTGTCGATCTCGACCGTGCTCGGCAAGTCGCGGCAGGGCCCGGCGGGTCGGTACGCCGGAGCGACGGTCACCGCGAACGCCTGGGCAAGATGCTCGAGCTCCGTGGACAGGAAGGCCTCCCCCGGGCCGAACGGAAACGTCTGGGTCAGGAGGAGCAGTCTCATGACGGACCGGCCGGGCGCCTGGATCGTGTGCAGGACTCGATGAACTCGAGTCGGCGACGCTCCTTGGCTCGGAGGTCGAGATGCTCGCAAGCGAATCGCCACGCGTCGAGCCCGAGCGTCGGATCGGCCGCCGCTCGCTGCAGCAGGGAGCGCACGGCATCCGCCGCGACCTCGAGGCCATCGCGTTCGATGTCGAGTCGGATCGCGAAGGGCGTCTCGTCCGGCAGATCCGGATCGACGTAGCCGTAGGCGATCGGCAGACCTGCGGCGAGCATCGTGCGGCTCTTGAGCGGGCATGCCTCGCGAAGACCCGCGCGGGCGATCGCGAGCGAGGCGAGGCCGGCATGGCACGTCTCGAGCAACGCGCGGAGTTCCGGCTCGGAGACCCGCGGCATGAACTCGACGTTTGGCGGCGCGGCGATCGCCGTCGCGCCGATCAACAGCACGCGCGCCTCCGGGATGCGGCGGGCGATCTCGATTGCGTGGTCGATCCCGTGCCAGGGCGAAGGCGATCCGATCGGCATGGCGAGCGTCGGCCGATCGCTTGGCGGATTCCGTCGAGGCGGATCGCTTGGGACCTCGATGGAGTTGCCGATCACGATCGAATCGGGCTCGTGTCCTCGCGGCACCAGTTCGGAGGTCACGGCGACGAAGCCCCGCGCGTGCCGCGCGAGCCGCGGCCAGGTCGCCTGCCAATAGGCCGACGCAAGGCTCGATCGGTGCTTCAGCTCGCGGACCGGATCGCTGTTGATCTCGAAGTACGCGGGGATCGACTTCACCAGCCGCTCGAACGCCGGGCACCAGAGTCCCTGGCGAACGAAGATCGCGTCCGGTCGACGCGACTGCAGGATCCGTGCCGCTCGCGCGAACCACGACTGGTGCCGCGCAATCCAGCCCAGGCGGAAGCGCGGCGGGGGTTCGGCCGCGAGACCGCTTGTCGCTTCGGCGGGATCGATCAGCCCGCCGGTCGGCAACTCGAGAAGGTCCGCCTCGTGCCCGAGCGTTCGCCAGCAGCGAGCGGTCCGCAGCAGCTTCTCGGAGACTCCCTCGCCGGGAACGATGCGGTGGTGCGAGAGGAGGGCGAGCCTCATGCAGGGCGTCCCTTCATGGCGATGGCTTCAGCCATCGACGGCCAGGCGACCCGCGCGGAGGCGATAGCGGATGCCCGAGGCCGGACAGGCCCAGGTCCCGTCGCCTTCGAGCGGGAGCGGGATCCGCTCGCCGTGCGCACTCATCCAGCCGGTCCGACGCGCGGGCACGCCAAGCATGAGCGCATGGGGCAGGGTGTCGCGATTGACCACCGCTCCGGCGCCGACGAAGCAGTGCTCGCCGAGCTCGATGCCGCAGACGATCGTGCAGTTCGCACCGAGCGTCGCGCCGCGGCGCACGACGGTGTCGCGGTACTCGTCCTTCCGAACGACGGCGCTGCGCGGGTTGTAGACGTTGGTGAAGACCATGCTCGGCCCGCAGAAGACGTCGTCCTCAAGCGTGACGTTGTCGTAGACGCTGACCTGGTTCTGGATCTTCACGTTGGAGCCGATCGACACGCGGTTGCCGACGAAGACGCCTTGCCCGAGCGAGCATCGCGTGCCGATCCGGGCGCCGCCGCAGACGTGCGCGAAGTGCCAGACCCGCGTGCCGGCTCCGATCGAGGCGCCGTCGTCGACGATCGCGGAGGAGTGGCGGAACCAGCCGCCGGGCATCTCGATCAGGTCGCTGGGCATGGTGGGTGCCTGGTCAGTAGTGGAGCGGAAGGCTCACCGTCCGTCCGTCGCGGGCGCTCAGGTACGCGGCGATGATCAACTCGAGGCTCTTGAGCCCTTCGCGGCCGTCGGTGAGCGGTTCGGTGCGGCCCTGCAGCACGTCGATCACGTTCTCGTAGTAGGGCAGGTGGCCGAGACCGTACACGTTCGGGATCTCGTAGCTCGCGTCGCGGACGGAGGCGTCGTAGTCGCGATCGTCGGCGAACTCCCAGTGCTGGATCTCGTTGACGGCGACGCCGCCGATCCGGACGCTGCCCTTCTCGCCGAGGACGGTGATGCTGCCCTCGAGATTCCGGGGGAACGTGAGCATGGTCACGTTCATCGATCCCATCGCGCCGCTTCGCCACCGCACGTTGAGCACGCCGGAGTCCTCGACCTCGATGTTCCGTCCGAGGGTGCCGGTCATCGCCTGCACGCTCTCGATCGGTCCGATGAGCCAGTCGAGCAGGTCGACGTAGTGGCTCGCCTGGTTCATGAACGCGCCGCCGTCGAGTTCCCATGTGCCGCGCCAGCGGTCGGTGTCGTAGTAGGACTGCGGGCGCTGCCAGAAGACGTTCACGTTGACCATGAAGATCCGGCCGAACCTCCGCTCGTCGAGGGCTCGCTTGAGAAGCTGCAGCGTCGCGTTGAACCGGTTCTGCTTGACGACGAAGAGCCGCACGCCGGCCTCGTCGCACGCCTTGACGGCGTCGAGGGCGTCCTGCCAGCGGGTCGCCATCGGCTTCTCGGTCATCACGTGCAATCCGGCGCCGGCGCAGGCGACCGTCTGCGCCGCGTGCAGGCCGCTCGGCGAGGCGAGGATCGCCAGATCGATCGCGAGATCGCTCCGCTTCACCGACGCGAGCATCTCCTGAAGGCTGGTGAACCGAGGCGTCTCACGGTCGAGCGAGGGGCACTCGCCCCAGGGGATTCCGTCGAACCGGCTCGAACTGACGTCGCAGACCGCCGCGAGGTGCATGCGGTCGGCGAGCCGATCGAGGACCTTGAAGTGGTTGCGGGAGATTCGTCCGCAGCCGACGACCGCGGCATGGATCGTTCGCCCTTGAATTGCCGGGTAGGAGAGCCACATTGGACGGAGGAGTGTACCGGCAGGGGAGGCGCCTCCGGACTCGGCTAATCTCCGCGGCCCGCTCTGTTTGGGCGGCAAGGAGCAGGTCCCGGATGCCAGGTTCGATCGTCACAGTCCTCGGCGCGCGGCCCCAGTTCGTCAAGGCGGCCACGGTGTCGCGGGCGCTGGCGGCGGCGGGGCTGCGCGAGTCGATCGTCCACACCGGCCAGCACTACGACTCCGCGATGTCGGCGGTCTTCTTCGAGGAGCTGGGGATTCCAGCGCCGACGCACCACCTCGGGATCGGCAGCGGATCGCATGGGGCGCAGACCGGTGCCATGCTGGCCGCGATCGAGCGGGTGCTGGTCGAGTCGCGCCCCGACGCGGTCCTCGTCTATGGCGACACCAACTCGACCGTGGCGGGCGCGCTCGCCGCGGCCAAGCTCCAGGTGCCGGTCGCGCATGTCGAGGCCGGTCTGCGAAGCTTCAACCGCCGAATGCCCGAGGAGCTGAATCGGATCGCGACCGATCATCTCTCGACCTGGCTCTTCTGCCCGACGGCGACGTCGGTGCGCAACCTCGCTGCCGAGGGGATCGGCGCGGCCGGCGATCGGATCGCGCGGCAGGTCTGCGAGGTCGGCGACGTGATGTTCGATGCCACGCGGCACTTCGGCGCGCTCGCGGCGGAGCGGGCGCGGGTGGGCGGGTCGCTTGAACTCGAGCCAGGATCGTTCGTGCTCGCGACGATCCACCGCGCCGAGAACACCGACGACCATTCGCGGCTCGTGCGGATCGTCGAGGCGCTCCGCCGGCTTGCCGAAGCGCAGCGGGTGATCTGGCCGGTGCATCCGCGCACCCGGAAGCAGCTTGCCTCGGGCGAGGCGGGATCGCTCGGAGAGGTCGAGGCGATCGACCCGGTCGGATACCTCGACATGCTCTGGCTCGAGCGGCACGCCAGGGTCGTGATGACCGACTCCGGGGGCGTGCAGAAGGAGGCGTTCTTCGCCGGAGTTCCCTGCGTGACGGTGCGGGACGAGACCGAATGGGTCGAGCTGGTCGAGAGCGGCTGGAACCGGATCGCGCCTCCCGACGGTTCGTGCGACCTCGCGGCCGTCGTCGACGCGGCGACGCCGGGGGATCCGGGCTTCGCGCCCTACGGAAACGGCGACGCGTCGCGTCGCATCGCAGAGACGCTCGCCGATGAAGGATGACGCTGCAGTCTCCACGGCGCCCTGCCCGTCGCTCGGCGAGCGCGCGACGGCGATCCTCGCGGCGATCGTGGCCGCGGGCTTTCTGATCCTGCTCGCGCTCGAGTTCAGGCACGGATTCGATCTCACCGACGAGTCGTTCTCGATCCTCGATGCGGCGCATCCGCAGGATCAGCTCTCCGCGGTTCGCTTCCATTGGATCGTCACGCGGCCGGTCCTGGCGCTGAGCTTCGGCGATCTCTGGCTGAATCGGGTCTGGGGGGCCGCAATCCTCGCAGTTGCCGGCTGGCTCTTGGGATCGAACTTCGATCGGACTCGGGGATCGAGCGACCGTTCCTCTCGCGCGGTTGCAGGCGGCGTCGGCGCCGCGTGCATGGTCGCCTTCTACGCGTTCGACCTGCGGTCGCCGAGCTACAACTGGAGTGCCGTCCTCGGCGCGAGCGTCGTCGTCGGATGCCTTGCGGGCGCCGCGGGCGGCGGACGGCGAGGTCGATGGCTGATCGTCGGCGGCGTGGTCGCGAGCATCACCGCGGCCAGCAAGATCTCGACCGGCGTGGCACTGGCGACGCTTGGTCTGGCGATGTCGTGCTTCCTCGGCGGTCCGGGTTGGCGAGGCTGGCTTCGCGGCGCGGGCTGCTGGGCCCTTGGTGTCGTCGCAGGCGGCCTTGCTTCGTTTGCCGTGTTGCGATGGTGGGGCGATCCGATCGCGGCGTTCGAGCGTGGCCTGCAGGTGCTCGAGCACATTCGGCTCTATGACGATCTCGGCGGCCGGACCCTCGAAGAAAGCCGGTTCTTCGTCACACTGTGGTTCTCCGGAGCGTGGCCGCTGCTTGCCGCGTCCGCCCTTCTGGGACTGGTGGCGATGGTCGCATCGAGATCGAAGCCGGAGATCGCTTCGGGTCTCGTGCCGTGGGCCCTTCCCGCGACGCTCGTCTCGATGCTGCTCTGGAAGCCGGCGGCGTGGAGCGAGGTCGATGTCTGGGCACGGGTCTCGCTCGTCGCATTCACCGCGCTCGTCTCGACGTGGCTGGCGGCTGGAGGGACGAGCCTGCGGACGAGCGGCATCGCGCCGCGGATGCACTCGATCCGAGCGCTCCTTCTGCTCGTCGCGGTCGCGGCGGCGTTCGCGACGGCGGTCGGCACCGGCAATGCGATGTTCTGGCGATCGGCGGGGATGGCGGCGGGACTCTGGCTGATCGCAGCCTCCGCACTGGCGCTCGGCGTGGGTGGCGATCGCCGAGCGATCGGTTCCGCACGGATCGCCGCAATCGTCGCGGCGGTGACCGTCGCGTTCGGGACCTTTGCGGCGATGCGGGCGCAGCCCTATCGGCCGTTGCCGGGCGAGGCGGAGAACGCGCGGGCCGTGGAGATCTCTCCCGGTCGCGGAGACCTGCTCGTCGATGGGCGACTGGCGACCGCGATCGAGACGCTGCGGGATGAAGCCGGCAAGACGGGGTTC
Organism: bacterium; assembly: GCA_029977865.1. GTDB lineage: Bacteria > Planctomycetota > Phycisphaerae > Phycisphaerales > SM1A02 > VGXO01. The sequence continues at coordinate 4,424 of JAPOKA010000024.1, read as the reverse complement.
TCGCCCGGGCAGGACATCCTCGCGCTCTACGACATGCCGGGCGTCGTGCTCGCGCTCGGCGGCCGCGCGCCCGGTGCCTCGTGGATCCTCAGCGGCTATCGAGGCTGCGGGCCGGCCGCGGAGGTCGTGCTCGGCAGCGTCGAGCCGCGTCGGCTCGCCGAGGCGTGGGTCATGCTTCGAAGCCCGCAACGAGCCGAGACCTGGACGCGGCCTGGTGCGAACCCGAACGTCTCGGAAGTGCTCGACGCGGTCGGCCTCGACTTTCCTGCCGCCTACGAGAAGGTCGCGGAGGTTCCGATCCCGTTCTACGACCAGGTCGCGGCGGTCTCGCTGTGGCGACCGTCCAGGGCGAGTGCGGCTTCGCCGTAAACTCTTGTCCGATGGGAACGGTCGCCTACGGCCTGCTCGCGAAGGTCCACTGGCCCGCGCGGGAGCGGGCGATCCGCGGACTGGTCGCGCGACACTTCCTTCCCGCCGAGGCGAACCGACGCGAGATGATTCGAATGCTCGACGTGGGATGCGGTCCGGGATGGCTTGCGGAGACCGCCGCAAGTCTTGGCGCGGACTATCTGGGCCTCGATCCCGATCCGCCGCGCGGTCGCTCGGACGTCGTCGAAGGCCGGGCGGCGGATGTGGCCGGGCATCTTGAAGCTCGCGACGTCGTGATCGTCAACGGCACGGCGCACCATCTCGACGATGTCGAGTTCGAGTCGCTCTTGACCGCGGCCCGCGGCGCCGCCGGCGTCATCGTGTGCGACCACGCTCGCGACGAGACGACCTCCGCGCGGAGCCGTTTCCTGCAGTCGATCGACCGCGGGCGCCATGTTCGGGACTTCTCGGTGTTCGCCTCGCTGGCGGGATGGCAGCGGCTCGAGACGACCCGTTTCCCGATTCGCATCGCGGGGATCGCCGCGTGGGACTACTTCGCGGCGGCCTATCGACCGGAGGCGAGTTCATGAGCGAGCCGGTGCGGCGAATCGGTTTGGTAGTGCCGCTCTTCAACGAGGCGGCTTCGGTCGCGGAACTGCTCGAGCGCACCGGTGCAGCGCTTTCGCAGCTCCCCGGCTCGCGGATCTTCCTCGTCGACGACGGATCGACCGACCAGACCGTCGCCGTCGCTGCCGCCGCAGTCGACTCGGGTCCCGGACCAGCGGTGCACTTGCGGCGGCTCAGTCGCAACTTCGGGCTGCAGAAGGCGATCGCGGCGGGGCTTGCCGCCGCGCTCGAGATCGACGAGCCGCCCGATGCGATCGCGGTGATCGATGGCGATCTGCAGGATCGCCCCGAGCACATTCCCGAACTGGTGGAGGCGCTGGCGAACTGCGACGTGGCCTACGCGGTGCGATCGAGCCGCAAGGAGTCGGCGGCGTTTCAAGCGGGGGCGCGGCTCTTCTACGCGGTGATGGCCACCTGGTCCAAGGTGCCCATTCCCTCTGACGCGGGGAACTTCTGCGTGATGCGGTTGCAGGCGGCCCGTGCCGTCCACGCCAATCTCGACGAGAACCTCTTCTTTCCGGGACTCCGCGCGTGGGTCGGCTTCCGCCAGCAGGGCGTACCGCTTGCCCGCGACGAACGTTCGGACGGCCCCTCCCGCATGGGGATTCGGCGATTGATCCGTCTCGCGGTGAGTGCCCTCTTCGGATACTCCTCGCTGCCGCTCCAGGCTCTGGTGGCGTTGACGGGACTCGTCCTCGCAGGAAGCGCCCTCTTGTTCATCGCCTTGGTGGTGCTGCGGATTCTCGGGGAGGTGGAGGTGCAAGGCATCGCGCTCGTGGCCACGCTGGTGCTCGGCGGCCTTGGGGTGACGCTGGTGTTCCTCACCGTGCTGGCCTACCTGCTGGGACGCAGTCCGGTGCCGGTGCAGTCGCGAGCCTTGTTCGTGGTGGCCGAGGACCGAGTGCTTCGGAAACCGAGCGCATGAACTCGACCCTCTACGCCGAGAGCGAGAGGCACCGCTATCTCGATCGGACTCCCGATGACCCGCACCACCGTGCGATCGTGTCGGCGGTGTTGGCGGCCGCCGGCGCGGCGCCTGGCGCGACGCTTCTCGAGATCGGCGCCGGTCGAGGTCGCTACACCGAGATGCTTCTCGACCGGGGATTCGAAGTCATCGCGATCGAACCCGACGCGGCGCTGGCCGCGGCGCTGCGGCGGCGCTTCGATGGGTCGGATCGAATCCGCGTGGTCGAGGCGGTTCTGTGCGACGAAGCGATCTCCGAGTGCGGTCGCTTTGCGGCGATGGTTGGATTCCACGTTCTGCACCACTTCGATCCTGCGACCCTCGCCTGTCTCGAGCGCACTCTCGTCGCGCGCACGGGAATCGGGGCCGCATTCCTCGAGCCGAATCCGCTCAATCCGCTCTACCCGGTGCAGATCGCGTTGCATCCGGCGATGCGATTCCGCGAGGAGCAGGGGCTCTGGCGCCGCACCGTCGGTCCGGCGTCGCCTTGCCCAAGCCTGAAGGTCGCGGCCCACCTCGGGCTGCTGCCGCCGGGCTTGTCGCGCCGGTTCGGGGGCTTGGTCCCCTCGTCGCTGTGCTCGCCGTGTTGGGCGCCATGGTCCGCCTACCGGCTCATCGTCCGATCGATGGAGCCCGCGTCGTGAAGGCAGAACATGGTGAAGAGCTGGCTCGACGCGATCGCGGCTACTGGTGGTTCCGCACTCGATACGCCACCGTCGAGCGATCGCTGCGGCGCACGAGTGCGGTGCCGCTGAGGGGCCTGCTCGACTTCGGCTGTGGTTCGGGCGGGTTTCTGCGCCACGCGGTCGACCGCGGGCTGGTCGCGGCGAGCGAGGCGGTCGGGATCGACGGCGACCCCGCAGCCGTCGCGCGGGTTCGGGCGATGGGCTTCGAAGCCCATCAGGCGGACGCTGCAAGTCTGCCGTCGCTGAGTCTCGCGAGTCGGCCCGCAGCGATCACGGCGCTCGACGTCCTCGAGCACCTCGACGACCCTGTTCAAGCGTTGCGGTCGTTGCGGGCGATGGCTGCGCCCAAGGCCGCCGTCGTAGTGCTGGTTCCGGCGCTGCCGTCGCTCTGGTCGGAGTGGGACGATCGACTCGGACATCGGCGGCGCTACCGCGCGGGCTCCCTGCGGCGCGATCTCGAGGCGGGCGGCTGGAAGGTGAAGCAGGTGCGGTATCTCTTCTGCTCGATGCTCGTGCCGGCGTGGGTGCGGAGCCGGGTGCGGGCAGCGGCGGCGCGAGACGAGTTTCCTTCGGTCCCTCGGTGGTTGGACGCGGGGCTTGGATTCGCGACGACACTCGAGAGCCGATTCCCATGGTGGCCCGCTGGAACCTCGCTGTGCGCGATCGGAGTCAGCGAACCGCAAGAGTCAGAATGAAACGACGGGTCGTCGGAGACGACCCGTCGCGCGGTTGAGCCAGTTCGTAGCGGACAGTCGGTTCGATCAGTCCTGCGTGACGCGAGTGTGCGCGGGGTTGGTCTGGCTGATCCAGTTCCACCCCGTCCACTCGTTGAGCTCATTGATAATCCAGCGGACAACCGGACCTTGGGTGCTCTGAACAATCATGCTGGATTGCAGATCGCCAGGGAACATTCGGATGCCGACGACAGACCAGCCCGGTGGAGTGGCCAGGATCTGACCGTTGTCTTGTCGGGTGTAGTAGCTCCAGCTGTAGTACTGGAAGCCGTCGAGATTCCAGCGCAGGATCTGCCCGTTGTTCTGGTTCTGGAAGATGATCATCGACGCGCCCAGGCCGGTTTCGTACACCGCCGCCACACGCCACACCAGCGCGGTGTTCTGGGGGTAGACGTAGTGGTAGTCGACGTAGTCGAGGCCGTCCATCTGCCAGATGACCAGCCGCCCGGTGCTTCCGTTTCGAACCAGCAGGTCGGGATCGCCGTCGCCGTCGAAGTCGGCGGATCCTTGAATCGACCAACCGGACGGCAGCATCATCTGAGCACCATCGCGCATCAGGTACCCGAATCCCAGGTACTCGGATCCGTCCGGACCTCCGAGGTACCAGATCACGACCTGCCGCGTGAGGAGGTTCTGCACCACGAGGTCGGGGTGTCCATCCTGGCCGCCAGCGGGGCTGCCGAAGTCGCCCTTGGCCGCCACATTCCAGTTGGGCGGACCGGTGACCACCGGGGCCGCGCCTACGGCCATGCCCTCGGCGTCGAGATACCACGCGGAGTTGAGGCGAGTGCCGGTATCGACCACGAACAGGTCGGGATTCCCGTCCGAGTTGATGTCGCCACGCACCATCTCCGCGCCGCACATGTCGTTTGGATCGTTGGGACATGGATCGACGCAGTCCGGGGCGCCATCCATGTCGGTATCGATGTCGGCAACACCACATCCGCAGATGCCGGGCTCGGTCTTGTTGGGATCGTTGGGGCATCCGTCGACGCAGTCGGGGGTTCCGTCGGAGTCGCTATCGATCAACTCGAGGGCCGGTCG
>JAPOKA010000023.1 GCA_029977865.1 bacterium | reverse complement strand
CCGATCAGGCCGCATGGCGAGCGTCGAGAACCTCGGTCGCATCGGTGGAGAGCTTCGGCGATCCCCACCCCATGCTGATCACGGTCACGTCGTCGGTGGCCAGGTGCGCCAGTTCCGGGCGCTCGAGCCGCTCGATGAGGTCGGCGTAGACCTCGTTGGAGTCCCGGCCCATCGCGAGGGCCGCGAAGTGCTCGAGGTAGCTGCCGTCGTCGCGGTCGGGATCGCCTCCGAGCAGCGGCTCGATGCCATCGGAGTGAAGGATCAGACGATCGCCTTCCGCCAGTTGGAACTCGTGTTCGGAGTAGCGTTCCGCCTCGAAGATCCCCAGCAGCCCGCCGGAAGCCTCGTAGGCGGTGGCGCGGCCGTCGGCGGCGATCCGGAGGGCCGAGGGATGGCCCGCCGACGCGAGGCGGACCTGCGCAGTCCGCAGGTCGTAGAGCGCGTAGACGGCGGTCGCGAACCAGACCAGGTCCGAGCGCAGATCGGTGAGCGAGGCGTTCAAGCGACGAAGCACCTCCGCTGGCGAAAGCGGCCCGCCGCGATGGTCGCGCACCTCGAGCCGCCTGGCGAGTCCCATGGCGAGGATGGCTGCCGCCACCCCGTGCCCGACCGCGTCGGCGAGGAAGACGCCGACATGATGGTCATCGACCGGAACCACGTCGTAGATGTCGCCGCTCACATGCCAGGAAGGGCGCCACAGGACCGAACACTCGAAGCGCTCGCTCCGCGGCAGCCGCTTGGGCAGGAACTCCCGCTGCAGAGCCGCGGCCTCGGCGAGTTCGAGGTCGCTGCGGCGCACGGTCTCGCGGGCCGCTCGCTCGCGGCGCATGCTCCGCCGCAATCGCGCGGACTGCTCGAGCATCGCCGCAAGCACCGCGGCGATGGTGCCCGGTTCGGTGCTCGCAGAGAGGATCCCGGCTTGCGGCGTCGTCGCGAGCCGCACGATGGGACTGCCCGCCGCGATCGAGTCCGCGAGGGATTCCGAGATCGCCGCAGCGCGATCGTCGCAGCGATCCTCCGGATCGCCGATCACCACCCAGGCGCTCGGGCTCGCCGCGAGATCGGTCTCGAGATCGAGCCGCCGCACCTCGGGCGGTTCGACGGCGAGTCCGCCGGGCCAGGCCTGCGCGATGCCCGCGGCGAGCCACGCGGCGCGGGGCTCGAGTGCCGGATCGACCGCGGCCACCAGGATGCGGGGGCGCGGCGATTCAAATCCATCTCCCGTCCGACCGGTCATGCGGTGGCGGCTCCCTCTCGACCCTCGCGCTGCGGCAACGGCGCCGCGATGCAACGGGAAGATCGGACTACTTGGCCAGTGCCTTGAGCCGTCTTGCGTCGAGGTCGATGCGATCGTTGAGGGCGAGTCCGAGTCGCTCGATCGTGCCGGCGGGAAACTCGAGGGCGAACTGGGCGGGGAACCGGCTCGGGTACATGGGCAGTCGCGCCCGGTAGGAACTCTCGGACTCGTCCGCTGCCCGCAGCGGCTCGTTCGGCATCGAGTGCACCGCGGTCACGGTGCCGAGGCCGTCCACGAAGGCGATGTCGATGGGGATCAGGCAGTCGTACATCCAGAACGAGCGCTGCCGTGCGTCCGGGAAGATGAAGATCATGCCCTCGCCGTCGGCAAGCGAGGCTCGCCCGCCGAGGCCCCGCGCCCGCGAGGCGTCGTCGGCGGCGACCTCGAAGGTCCACGTCTCGCCGGCGATCTCGATTCGCTCGCGGCCATCGGTGGCGCCTTCGCCGCAGCCGCCGATCCAAGCGGCACCGAGCAGCGCCGCGAGCAGGAGGAATCGTCCGAACGATTCGAGCTTCATCCGCTTCGAAGCCATCGCAGGCACTCCTCGTCGACACGGGGCCGGTGGTGGACGTCCCGCTCCCGCGCGGCCAGCTCGCGAAGCGAAGCAGGGGAGACCACGCTGGGCAGGTCTCGCACGTTCATCGGTCGAAGGTCGGCGATCCAACCGCTCCACCAGCACACCAGACCGCAGATCCGATCCGGGGTGGCCCCTTCGCCGCGGAGGGCGTCGAGGGCGGTGGCCCCGTGCCGCTTCGCAAGCCGTTCGCCGTCGGCATCGAGCACCAGCGGAAGGTGCCACCAACGCGGCGTCGGGAAGCCGAGGGCCCGCTGCAGCAGGATCTGCCGGGCCGTCGACTCCAGCAGGTCGTCCCCACGGACGACCTCGGTCACGCCGAATCGCGCGTCGTCCACCACCACCGCAAGCTGGTAGCTCGGGCTTCCGTCTCGCGTCCACACCACGAAGTCGCCGCAGGTCTGAGAAGGGTCGAAAATCGCCTGGCCTCGCAGTTCGTCAACGAACTCGACCGGTCCCGCGGAGACCAGAAAGCGATGGCTGCACTCGAGGCGATCGAAGCTCCATGCGGATCCCGGCGGCGGTCGAAGCGACGGTGCGAAGCCGATCTCGCCCGCATGGGAGTGCGGCGCGAGCGCTGCTTCGCGGATCTCGCGGCGAGAGAGCTCGCACTCGAAGATCCGCTGTTGCGCCGCGAGTGTCCGCATCGCGGCCTCGTAGGGTCCACGGTGCTCCGACTGCATCACCACCGGCCCGTCGTGGTCGATGCCGAGCCAGGCGAGGGTCTCGAGCGTCGCCCGCGAGCTCGCGGGACTGCAGCGAGCGCGGTCGAGATCCTCGAGCCGCATCTGCACCTGCCATCCTTCGCGCCGCGCAAGCGCCCAGGTCAGCAGGAAGCTCCGAGCATGGCCGAGGTGGAGCGACCCGGTGGGTGAGGGAGCGAGTCTGGTGGTGGGGGCGTCGGGTTCCATCGCGCAGGCTCGGTCCATTCCGCGGCGGGGCCGCGGTCGGGGTCGGCACGAGCGGGGGGTATAGTCGCCCCTTCGCGATCGTGCCGCACGCCGGCCCGGCCAGAACGACCCCCGATTCGGAGACTCCCTCGATGAACATCGCAAAGCTCGAGCCCGAGGCGGTCGAGGACGCTCTGGCCCGAATCCCGGAGTGGAGCCGCAGCGGCGAGTCGATCCAGCGGACCTACGCCTTCAAGGACTTCCTCGAGTCGATGGCGTTCGTGAACCGAGTCGCGGCGCGGGCGGAGGAGGTTCAGCACCACCCCGACCTCATGATCCGCTGGAACAAGGTGACCCTCACGCTTTCGACCCACGACGCCGGCGGGCTGACCGAGAAGGACTTCGAGCTCGCCGCAGAGTGCGATCGCTTCGCGAACGCCTAGTGGCTCATTCCCGCTCGGGGTCGTCGAAGACCGAGACATCCCGCAGCATCGGGGCCGCGAGGCTGTCGAGGATGCGGACCCGCAATCCGGTGGTTTCGACCTGAGGGGTTCGCAGCAGTCGTCGTGGTCCGACTGTGGTGCCGCTTGCAAGTGGCTCCCACGAGTCTCCCTCGAGGCGGTCGATCTCGAAGCGGGAGATCCGCTGGCCGAACTCGATCGGCTCGCGCAGGCGAAGGGTGTCGAACCTGATCGGCGCGTCGAAGCGGAACTCGAGGATCGCGGTCCGCACCTCGTCGTCGCTCGCCCAGACCGTCGCATCGTCGCCATCCACGAGGTTCATCGCGGAAAAGCGAGGGCTGCCCGCCCGCACCGCGTCGGCGGTCGCGACGACGCAGCTGGTGCGCAGGAGATCGGTGGCGAAGATCGAGTCGAGCCTTGTCCGCAGCGCCTCGAGCGCGGCGATGTCGTTCTCATGGAGGAGTCCGCGGCGGTCGGGCGGAAGGTTGAGCAGCAGGTTGGCTCCGCGGCCGACCGAGCCAAACCAGATCTCGAGCAGGTCGTCGATCGACTTGACCCTGTCGTTCTGCGACTCGTGGAAGAACCAGCCGGGGCGAATGGAGACATCGCACTCCACCCCGATCCAGTGCGAGCCGCCGACTTCGCCGCCGGCGAGGTCGCCGTGATCCGGGGTGCCGGGGTAGCGGCCGGCGCGGTTCATGGTCTGCCAACTCGTCTCGGTGGAGAAGCCGCGCTCGTTGCCGACCCAGCGGCATCCGGGGCCGGCGTCGCTGAAGGCGATGGCGTCGGGCACCAGCGCGAGCAGGTCGGCGAAGGTCTCGTCCCAGCGGTAGTAGCCGTTGCGGTCGATGGTGCGGGACTCGCGGGCACCGCCGTAGTAACCGTCGCCGCCGTTGGCGCCGTCGAACCAGATCTCGAACGCCCGCGGGTGGCGCTGGAGCAACTCGTGCCATTGCGAGCGGTAGGCCTCGAGGTACGCGGGCCGTCCGTACTCGGGGTGGTTGCGATCCCACGGCGAGATGTAGAAGCCGTAGTGAAGGCCCTCCGCCTCGCAGGCCTCGACGAACTCGCGCACCAGATCGCCTTCGCCTTCCTTCCACGGACTCGCGGCGATGTCGTGCTCGGTGGTCTCGGTCGGCCAGAGGCAGAATCCGTCGTGGTGCTTCGCGGTGAGGATGAGTCCCTTCATGCCCGCGGCCTTCGCGACCCGTGCCCACTGCCGCGGATCGAGGGCGCTCGGATCAAAGAGGATCGGCGACTCGTCGCCGTACCCCCACTCGCGGTCGGTGAAGGCGTTGATGCCGTAGTGGATGAAGCCGTAGTACTCGAGGTCGTGCCAGGCCTGCTGCGCCACGCTCGGCAGGGCGCCGTGCGGCGCGGGCGGCGTTGCAGCGAACTCGTCCGGGTCGAGGCGCACGCTGACCACGTAGGGCGACTCGTCGGCCGTCCAATGTCCGTAGGTCGTCATCACGACGGTCCCGTCAGGCAGACGCTCGACGCCCGGGTAGCCGCAGTCCCAGCGATGGAGGTTGTCCATCAGCCGCACTCGGAAGGCGTCGGTGGCGGACTCGTCCTTCTCGCGCAGGAGGTCGCCCCACGGGCCGATCCAGGCGATCCAATCGCCGGCAGTGGGGCTGTCGGCGTGGGTGTCGCGGAAGGAGACGACCACGCGGCCGTCCGGCAGCACCACCCCGACATGACGATCGCCGACCAGGTCGTTCGGGAGCTCGCGCGGCGGGCTCCAGGTACGGCCTTCATCGGTCGAGAGCGTTACATGCGAGTTGCGCACGCGACGGTTCTCACGAAGCAACATCGCCAGCGTGGATCCATCCGGCGAACGGATCACCCCGGGTTCGCACAGGTGCACCTCGGTGCCCGACCAGAGCTGCCGCGGCTCGCTCCAGGTGAGGCCGCCGTCGGCGGAACGCGTCTCGAAGATCCGAAACGCGCCGACCTTGCCGCCGTTCTCCTGCGGCCGGAAGAAGCGTCCGTCGTCGTGGAAGTAGGCCGCGTGGGTGCCGTCGGCGAGCGTGACCACCGAGCTCATGGCGACGATTCCGCCCCAGTCGCCGATCGGCTCGAGCGGCGACCAGGTGGCGCCGTCGTCATCGGAGAAGGCGCGTCGAATCGGATGCAGTCCCGAGAAGACGACGAGGCGCTTGGTGCCGTCACGCGGATCGACGAGGCGATGGATCGTCGGCGTCTCCTGGCTCGTCGCCCAGTTCTCAGGAACGGGTAGGCGTTCCGACCAGGTTCGCCCTCCGTCTTCGCTGCGCTTGAGAACGATGGCCCCGCGGCCGTGGCCCTCGGGGTAGACCGCGAGCATGGTGCGTCCGTCCTCGAGGAGGACCGTGGTCGGATGTCCGAGGTACTGACCCGACTCGCGATCGACGATCACCTGTCGCGCAGTGTCGCGCGAGAGGTCGTACTGCGGAACGCCGCCCTCGCCGGCGCCGGAAACGCCGCTCAGGACGAGAATCGTTGCGATAGAGATCGGGCTTCGCGGGAGGCTGACGTTCATGGCGCGAGTCTACGGCCGCGGCGGTCGGCCGCGGGGCAAGCGAGGCCGCGGCGACGGCTCGTATGATCCGGGCCCATGGCCACGGCGAACCACCGCGCGCTCTATTCGGGATCGTTCGACCCCATCACCCTCGGGCACCTCGATGTGCTGAAGCGGGCTCGCGGGGTCTTCGACGAGATCGTCGTCGCCATCGGCCGCAATCCAGACAAGGAACCGCTGTTCGCGATCGCCGAGCGGGTCGAGATGACTCGCCGCCTCGTGGCCGAGCTGCTCGAGGCGGAGCCCGAGGGGGCGTCGGTTCGGGTCGAGTCCTACCAAGGGCTCACCGTCGACTTCGCCCGTCAGGTCGGAGCCTGCGCCCTGTTGCGGGGCATTCGCCACGGCAGCGACCTCGCCTCGGAGTGCCAACTCGCGATCACCAATCGTCAGGTTGCCGGCGTGGAGACGGTCTTCATTGTGGCCGGCGAACTTCACGCCTACACCAGTTCGAGCCTGATCAAGCAGGTCGCGGCGTTGGGAGGAGACCTCGAAAGACTCGCCTCGATGGTGCCGCCGATCGTCCTCGAGGCGCTGCGGGCCAAGCGGCTCGATCCTCACAATCCGCTCGGTCGTCTCGCCCGCAACGCGCCGGAGGAGTGAGCGCCGACCCGCGTGCACCAAGGACCTCGGAGCCCACTCCCGACCATGCCCGTCTCGTTTCGCATCCTCTCGATCGGCGCCCTCGGAACGCACCCGCTGTGGGACGAGCGCTCGCCGCAGCGACCCGACCACGCGACCACGACGCTCGTTGTCTCCGGTGATGCCCGCATCGTCGTCGATCCTTCGCTTCCGCCGCAGTTCCTCGAGCCAAGGCTGAAGGAGCGCACCTCGCTGCGGCCGGAAGAAGTCACCCACGTATTCCTGACCTCCTTCCATCCCATGCGTCGGCGGGGACTCTCGCTCTTCCCGCACGCGAAGGTGCTGCTCGATGCCCGCGAGCGGGCCGCGCTCGAGACCTCGCTGCGGGCGAAGCTCGCCGAGGCCGACGAGATCGGCGACGCCGACCTCTCCGCGACGATTCGCGATGAACTCGCGCTGCTGCTTCGCTGCGAGGCGGCGCCGGACCGGATCGCCGAAGGGGTCGACCTCTTCCCGCTGCCCGGCGACACCCCCGGCACCTGCGGGCTGCTGCTGGCGATGCCGGCGCAGACCGTGCTGGTCTGCGGCGACTCGGTCGCCACCGTCGAGCACCTCGAGCGAGGGATGGTGCTTCCTCAGGCCCACGACGTCGAGCAGGCGCGGGGGTCGTTCATGGAAGCGGTCGAGATCGCAGACCTGCTCATCCCCGGTCGCGACAACCTCGTCATCAACCCGATGCGGCGGTACTAGGTTCGGACGGCCTTCACACAAGATCTCGGCGCCGATGCCGCCGATTGGGGGCGGGCCTGGGTGGCGGCGAGTCTTCAGGACGTTCGCGGAACGGACACCTGGGACGGCAGTCGATTCTCGAGAAGGCGCGGGCGGATCAACGCAGCGGAATCGGCACCATCTGCTCGCTGCCGTCGGGTCCGACGACGTTGAGCATGAGGTCGCGGATGCGCATGCCGCGGCCAAGCTGCAGCAGCACGCGGCCGGTACGGATGTAGAAGTCGTCGAGGTTGGCGACGGGCTGGCTCATCACCCCGATGATGATGGTTCCCTCGGGAAGCGTCTCCTGCAGCGCCGAATCGTCATCGACATCGAGCACGATGACGCCGCGGCGCAACGGAACTCCCATCTCCTGCGCGTAACGGGCGTCGTGGGTGTCGAGCTTGCGGAGGCCCATCATCCGCAGGCCGCGGATGATGCCTTCGTTGTTGGTCTCCGGGGGAAGGCGATCGAGGACGATCTCCACGGTCCGGGTTCCGAATCGGTTGTTGGTCGGCTCGCCGCGCCAGATCTCGAACGCCACCCGATCGCCGGGGCGACGGCTGCTGATGAGCGCCGGCACCAGCTCGCGGCTGGTCACGCGGTGCCCGTCGATGGCGAGGATCACATCGCCCACCGTCAGGCCGCCGCTCTCGGCGGGGCTTCCGCGGCTCACCGAGGTGATCAAGGCGCCCTGGCCCTGGAAATTCTCGGCGACGAAGGCGAAGAGCGAGTCTCGTTCCGCCGCGACGGACGCGAACTCGGTCGGCGCCACGCTCACGCCGAGAAAGCCCTTGGCGACCTCGCCGGTGTCGATGAGCTGATCGACCACCGACTCGATCATGGTCATGGGAATCGCGAGGCCGATGCCCGCGAACTGACCCTGCCCGACCGCGTTGCCGCGGCCGGTGGCGATGGCGGTGTTCATGCCGACCACTCGACCGCGAACGTCGGTGAGCGGACCGCCGGAATTGCCGGGATTGATCGCCGCGTCGACCTGGATGAAGTTCTCGTAGTCGATGTCCTCGAGCCCGGCGATGCGGCCAAGTCCGGAGACGATGCCCTTCGACATCGAGAAGCGGAAGTCGAAGGGGCTTCCGAAGGCGAAGACCTGATCGCCCTGCTCGAGGCTGTCGCTGTCGCCACGGAGCGACGGATGCAGCATCGCGTCGTCGACCCGCAGGACCGCGATGTCGGTGCGCAGATCCATGCCGACGATCTCGGCTTCATGAGTGCTGCCGTCGTGCAGCTGCACCTGGACGCGGGCGGCCCCGTCGACGACGTGGGCGTTGGTGACCACATGGCCAGCTTCGTCGTAGACCCATCCCGAACCGCTGGAGAGATAGGGCTGCATGCCGTTGCGGCTGGCGATGCGACCACTGGTGCCCACATGCACCACCGAGGGTTCGACGGTGCGGGCGATGTCGCGATAGGCGTCGTTGAGTTGATCGAGCACGGTGCCGCCGGCGAGCCGCTGCGATGCCTGGACGATGTCGACCTCGGTGCGGGCGTGGCCGATGCGACGGACCGCTTCCGGGGTGGCGAACAGCACCGCCGCCGCGGCTCCGATCACGAGCAGGCTCGGACCGATGTGGATGGGCAGCGACGCGCGGCGTTCGGAGGGTTGGCGGTTCATGCGGGCACTCCTCGAATCGGTGGTCGGCACGGGAGGAAGCACGGAATCTGAACGAGTCCGGACCTTCGGATGTTCGCGGTCGGGAGGCGAAGCGAACGGCAAGTCCGCCGAAACACCCGCCCGGTTCTCAGGTTCGCGAGGATCCGTCGAGCGGATTCTCGGTCGCTGGTTCGAGTGGTTGGGAGGAAGTTCGCCCCGGTTGCAGCACGGGACCGCGATGGAATCGGCCGAACGGCTGCTCACGACTCGAGGAAGGCCTTTCGCTCGCTCTCGGACATCGGGTAGGGGTCCGGTCCGAGGTCGTTGCGGGCGACGCGATCTCGCCAGGCCGCTGCGGCCTTGGTGATGGCGTCGCCGATCCGGGCGGTGGGAGCGGCGAATGCGGGCTGCCAGTCGGTGAGGCCGAGGAGGTCTTGAAGCACGACGACCTGGCCGTGGCAAGCGGAGCCAGCCCCGCATCCGATCACCACGAGGCTGGTTCGCTCGACGATCGCGGCCGCGACCTCCGAAGGACAGGCCTCGACGAGCAGCATCGCCGCTCCGGCATCCTCGAGGGCCCGGGCATCGTCGAGCAGTCCGCGGGCGGACTCGGCGGTCTTGCCCGCGGCCCAGTAGCCCCCGCGGAGGCGGGTGTGCTGCGGACGCGATCCGATGTGGGCGATCACCGGGATGCCGGCGCGGCTCATCGTCCGCACGAGGCTCGCGTGGCCGCGATCGACCTCGAGCTTCACCGCGTCGGCGTGGCCCTCGGTCATGAAGCGACCGGCGTTGCGGACGCCTTCGGCCTCCTCGGCGCCGTAGGAGAGAAATGGCATGTCCGCCATCACGAATCGACTCGGGGCACCTCGCTTGACCGCCGCAGTGATCGTCACCATGAACTCGAGCGGGGCGTGCAGGGTGGCGGGATGCCCGAGAATGACCTCGGCGGCGGTGTCGCCGACGAGCAGAGCCGGCACCCCCGCCCGCTCGAGCCAACGCGCGGTGGTTGCGTCGTAACAGGTCAGGCACGCGAAGCGGGTGCCTTCGCGCCGCCACTTGGCGAGGGTGCGGATGGTGACCGCGGCGGGCGCCTCCGGCGCTCCGGCGACGGCGTCGGGAAGGGCCGCGGAAGTCTCGGGTCGGGCGGGACCAGTCATGGCGAGAGTGTACGTCTCCCTACCCAAGGGATCGGCGGCCATCGTGCGGTGAAGTCGGCGGCTACCATCCCGACCTTCATGGTCTCTCCCGCGACACGAACCAGGTTCGAAGGGTCCGACGACCACCTGTTGCAGGTGATCGATCTGAAGACCCACTTCCCGATTCGACGCGGGTTCCTGCAACGGGTGGCGGGGCACGTGAAGGCCGTGGACGGAGTGGGATTCCACCTCCGCACCGGCGAAACCCTTGGATTGGTTGGAGAGTCAGGCTGCGGCAAGACCACGGTCGGGCGGACCATCCTTCGCCTCATTCCCGCGACGGGCGGGCGGGTGATCTACAAGGGGCAGTCGGTCTTCGACCAGCCCGCCAGCGAGATGAGGCGACTGCGGCGGGAGATGCAGATCATCTTTCAGGATCCCGCCGGCAGCCTGAATCCGCGAATGCGGGTGGCGAGCATCGTGGGCGAGCCGCTCGAGGTGCATGGGCTCGCCAAGGGAGAGGAACTTCGCGATCGCGTCGAGAACCTGCTCGTTCGCTGCGGCCTGTGGAAGTCCGCCGCCGATCGCTACCCCCACGAGTTCAGCGGCGGTCAGCGGCAGCGGATCGGAATCGCCCGCGCCTTGGCCCTCGAGCCGAAGCTCATCGTCTGCGACGAACCGACTTCCGCGCTCGACGTCTCGATCCAGTCGCAGATCCTCAACCTGCTCAAGGATCTCCAGGACGAGTTCGGGCTTTCGTATCTCTTCATCAGCCACGACATGGCGGTGATCCACCACATCTGCGACCGCATCGCGGTGATGTACGACGGCCGCATCGTCGAGGAGGGCGACCGCGAGTCGATCATCGAGCGACCGCAGCACCCCTACACCCAGGCCCTGCTCTCGGCGGTGCCGGAGGCGAACCCGCGCCGCAAGCGCGAGCGGATTCGCTACGAGGGGATGCGGATGTGACCGGGCGCGGGCCCGCGAGTCCGAACACGGTGCGGTGGCTGATCGGCGGGTTTCTCGTCGCGGTCGTGGCGGTGACGGTCTGGGGGTTCTTCGTGGTCGAGGAGGCGCGGCAGGTCGCCTACCGAACCGACCGCGAGGTGCGAGCGGTCGCCTGGCGGCTGCTGGCCATGGCGGACCGCGACGGCTCGATGCCGGACTCGGAGTCGCGGCTTGCGGATGCGGATGGGCTCGAACTGCCCGGCATGATCGCCTCGCCGGATGGGCAGTGGCCGGCGACCCCGGAGGCTGCGGGGATCGACGCCGACGGGGGAACGTTCAATCTGGCCTCCGACCAGGTTCGAGTCGTCTTCGAGGCGGATCGTCCGCCGCGCGTCACCGTGGTGGGGCTTCCCACCCGCAACGGGACCCTCGACGAGGTGAACCGGTGGATCGAGGCGTGGGCGGAGGCGCACGGACCCGCGGCGGCGCGGTAGGGTCCGCCGAACCAGACGACGGATCTCCTCGGGAGCGAGCAGGATGGGCATGGACGACGCGGGCAGAGCAACCACCATGATCGAGGTCGGCGAGGAAGTTTCGATTCGCCGCGTGGCTCCCGAGTCGGCGCTCGCCGATGCCATGGGCGGCGCCGCGCGGTGGGAGATCCCCGTCGACGAACACGGCTTCGTGGCGCTCGTCGACTGCATGCCGCGGCTCGTCGCGGCGGGACAGACCGCCGACAGCGCCATCGTGCAGGCGGCGCGAGTCTCCTACGGACAGGGCACCAAGAAGATCAGCGAGGACCGCGGGCTCATCCGCTACCTCATGCGTCACCGCCACTCGACCCCCTTCGAGATGGTGGAGTTCAAGTTCCACGTCGCCATGCCCGTCTTCGTGGCGCGGCAGTGGATCCGACACCGAACCGCCAACGTCAACGAGTACTCCGCCCGCTACTCGATCGTGCCGGATCGCTTCTGGCGGCCGACCGTCGACAGCGTGCGGGCGCAGTCGAAGTCCAATCGCCAGGGCGGGGAGGAGCCCATCGACGCGGGCACGGCGGAGCGCTTCCTCGGCCTGCTCGACCGAGCCGAGGAGAACTACCGGGAGTACCTCGCCCTCACCGAGCAGGGCGTGGCTCGCGAACTCGCTCGCGCCGCGTTGCCGGTCAGCGTGTTCACCGAGTGGTACTGGAAGTGCGACCTTCACAACATCCTGCACTTCCTCTCGCTGCGGATCGATCCGCACGCGCAGCGGGAGATCCGCGTCTACGCCGAGGCGATGTATCGCCTGGTGAAGGAGATCGTGCCGCTGACGTGCGAGGCCTTCGAGGACTACCGCCTGCACGCGATGCACCTGACCCGGCTCGAGATCGAGGCGATCCGCACGGGGGCGGCGCTCGACACCGAGAACCGCCGCGAGCAGGCGGAGTGGGAGGAGAAGCGGGTTCGGCTGGGTCTGGAGCCTACGGCGTGATCCGGCGGCTGCTGGTGCTTTCACTGATCTTCGCCGCGGGGTGCCGCCAGTTCGTCTACGAACCGCAGCAGGCCCGATCGCCCTATCCATTCCAACTGCCGTCGGGTCCGACCGAGCGAATCCAGGCCTTCAGCGACGGCGTCACCCTCGAGGTCGTGAATGCGACCGGACGCAGCTATCGCGACTTCGACCTCTGGGTGAACCAGCGCTACAGCCGCTTCGTGAACCGACTCGACGCCGGCCAGACCATCCGGCTTCCCCTGAACGGTTTCTGGGACCACCTCGGCGAGGGTCCCGACACCGGCGGGTTCTTCGCGGCCAAGGCGCCCACGCCGATTGCGCTGGTTCAGATCCAAGTGGACGAGGTCGCGCCGCTCGTCGGGCTGATCTCAGTGCCCAATGCCGCCGAGACGCCCTGAGCGCGAACCCGTTTGAGGTGAGGGGCGCGGCTCCAGTCGCTGCAAGACGGGGTTGCTCGCTTCAGCCGCGCTTGTCGACAAGCCGATGAGCCCGTCATGCTCGGAACCCCGCGGATCGCATCGCTTTCCCTCATGCTGGCGGGTCTGGTTGGTTGCGCAGCGCCGCCAACGCCGGTGGAGCCTGAGGTCTCGCTGAGCGTCTCGGCAGTTCGGCAAGGGCCCGACGCGGTCGAAGTGCAGATGACCATCGCCGATGCCGGCAATGTGCTCGCGGCGCCGCGGGTGCTCGCCAAGATCGGCGAGGACGCCTCGGTTCAGATCGCCGGTGGCGATCCCGAGATCGAGATTCAGGTGACGAGCCGTAGCGAGGGTCGGCTGGTGGACGTGCAGGTCGCGGCGACGATCCGCTACGCGGATGGACGAACAATGACGCCGATCGCGAGGCTCAACGCCTCGTGGGGACTCCAGTCTTCGGTATCGCGCTAGCGCTGCGGCCGGGGCGGAAGAGATTGTCCGAGCGCGGAGTCCCGACCTTCCCCGTTCGAGCCTTCATGGCCATCGAGATCGGCTGGCGCCGACTCGCCGCTGAACTACAGTGCGTTCTTCCGCGGAGGTCCACTGCATGAACGACGCCAGCCAACCGCATCGACCCGCCTCCGAGCCGATCTTCGAGGAACTCGGGATCGTGCGCGACGGATCGAACCTGTTCCATCAGACCGTCGATCACGTGCTGGTCGCGGCGGACCTCGCCGGCCTGAAGCACCATCAGCGGATCATTCTGGCCGAGCCCAAGAACGAGATCATGGTGCACTTTCCGGTGCTCATGGACGACGGCCACCATCGGCTCTTCAAGGGCTATCGCGTCCAGCACAACAACGCCCTCGGTCCCTACAAGGGCGGCATCCGATACCACTCGCGGGTCTCCCTCGACGACGTCAAGGCGCTCGCGGTGCTGATGACCATGAAGTGCTCGCTGGCGCGGCTGCCGTTCGGCGGGGCGAAGGGCGGGGTGAAGCTGAATCCCCGTGAACTGAGCGAGGACGAGCTGCGGCGGGTGACGCGGCGATTCTGTTCGGCGATCAGTCATCAGATCGGCCCGCACTACGACATCCCCGCGCCGGATGTCGGCACCGATGCGCAGATCATGGCGTGGTTCGCAGACACCTACGCCCAGATGACTCCGGAGCTCTCGCGGCAGGATGTGCAGGGAGTCGTCACCGGCAAGCCGGTCGCCTTCGGCGGATCGGTCGGTCGCGAGAAGGCGACGGGGCAGGGGCTGGTCGAGGTGCTCGCGGCGATGCTCCCGGAGCTGGGCCTCGAGATCTCGAAGATTGCCTTCAGCCTGATCGGCTTCGGCAACGTGGGCTCGTGGACCGGCCGCCTGCTCTGCGAACGCGGAGCCCGACTGGTCGCGGTGCTCGACCACACCGGCGCGGTTCGGGAGGACCGCGGCATCGACCCGCGGCATCTCGACGAGCATGTCCGTCGCCACGGTGGCGTGGTGAACTACTCCGGGGCGACCGCGATCGACGAGGCGGAGTTCTACGCCACGCCGGTCGACGCCTTCATTCCCGCGGCGCTGGAACAGATGATCGATGCCGAGAAGGCGTCGCGGATCGCGGCCAGCGTGGTGGTCGAGGCCGCGAACGCGCCGACGACACCGGAAGGCGACGCGGTCCTGCTGCAGCGAGGAATCGAAGTGCTGCCGGCGATCCTCTGCAATGCCGGCGGCGTCACCGTCTCCTACTTCGAGTGGGTGCAGAATCGAAGCGCCACCAGCTGGTCGGCCGCAGAGGTCGACGAGGCCTTGCGATTGCACATGCAGGCGGCGGCGACGCGCACCCGCGAGGCTCGCGCCCGCTACGACTGCGATCTCCGCACTGCCGCCTTCGCCGCTGCCTGCGAGCGCATCGGCGAGGTCTACGACCTTCGCGGCGTCTTCCCCTGAGGCTCGGGCGGAGGCTCGGCGCATCAGTCTGGGGCATCGATCCCGGCGCCGAGGCAGTTCGCGATTGATGCTGGTTGGTAGAGTTCCGGTGGAGATATCGCTCCGTGCAGCCGCACCATTCAATGCCGCGACTGGCACCCGACGAACCGACGGCTGGGGAATCGGCGGGCGTCGGCGACGCGCTCGCGGCGCGGCTCGCTCGAATCGAAGCGAGGCTCGACGCACTCGAAGGCACCGCGGCGAAGTCGAATGCCGCAGGCACTGAAATCACCGGCACCGATGAAGGCTCCGCTGCCAGGTCGGAGATTCCTCCACCTCCGCCGCCTCCTCCTCCCCTTCCGCGACTGCTGATCGAGGCGGAGAGACCCGTCGACGCGGGCGTCGGGGACGGACTGCCGACGGCTCCTCCAACAGCGCCACCGACTTCGTTCGAACCGGCTGCGGCGGAGGAGTCCGCCGAGCTGGTGGCGAGCGTGAAGCGCCGAGAATCCCGCGGATTCGAGCACCTGATCGGCGGCAGCGTGGCCGCATGGGTCGGCGGACTCACCATTGCCGGCGCCGCGACCATCTTCGCGACCTACGCCTACCGAGAAGGCTGGATCGGCCAACTCGGTCCGACGGCGCGGTTCGGCGTGGCGGTGCTGGTCTCGCTGGCGCTGCTTGCGACCGGGGAACTGGTGCGAAGACGGCTCGGCGCCACGGCGTCGGCAGGGTTCTCGATCGCCGGAGTCGGGGGGCTCTTCCTCTCGACCTGGGCCGGTGCCGGTCCGCTCGGCGTGCTCGGCCCCGCCGGAATGCTCGCTTGTGGCGGAGTCGCCGCGCTGCTCGGAGCGCTGGTCACGGTGCGCTCCGAGCGGGTGAGCATCGGCGTGGTCTCGCTCTTCGGTGGCTACCTGCTGCCGGTGCTCGCACAGGGCAAGCTCGACCCCACGCCCGGCGGGGTGTATCTGACGGTGCTGCTCGCAGCGGCGCTGGGCACGAGCCTCCGCGGCGAACGGTTTCGCCCACTTCGCGTGATGGCGCTCGCGCTGCACACGCCGGTTGCAGCGGTGTGGGTGGCGCTCGGGGTGGGATCGGGGCATTCCGTCCTGCCGCTGGTGCTCGCCGGGCTGTGGTGGGCTGCCTTCTGCGGCGAGAGCTGGTGGGCGGCCCTGCGCGGCCAGAGTGCTCGGCTCAATGCGACCACCCTGCTGTCGGCGTCGTTCGGATTCGCAGCGATCTCCGCGGTGCCGCTCGCAAGGGTCGGCCGCGGCCCCGGCGATCCGATGGCGTGGGTTCCGGTGCTGCTCGGCGGTGCCTTGATCGGCTGGGGAGCGCTCTTTGCGCCGAGTCGACCGTGGGAGCGGCTCGAAGTCGGCGGCAACGGCGATGGCGACAGCGACCCACGGGGTGCGGGTGAAGCACCAACCGATCAGGAGGCGATGGTCGAGCGAGCCTTGGCGATGTTCGCCACTGCCGCGTGGGGCGCCGGCGGTGCGCTCGCGGCGCTGGGCCTCGGTGCGATCGTCGCCTCGAACGTGGCGCTGGTGCTTGCGTGGTCGGCGATTGCAGTCGCGGCGGTCGAACTGGGGCGGCGCACCCATCGGACCGGCGTCGCGCTCTACGGATCGGCGGCTGGCGTGCTGGCGGCGCTGGTCGCATTCGGCGTGGTCGCGGTACTCATGGGAGCCACGCGAACGCCCGGCGGACAGCCCATGGGCCTGCCGGGCGGCGGCGGGTGGCTGCTGCTACTTCGGGTCGAATCGCTGGCGGTGATCGCAGCGGCAGTGGCGGCGCTGGTGTGCGCCCTTCGTTGGCCCACGCTCGCGGGAGGCGGATCGTGGAGCCGACTCGCGCTCTTCGCCATGTCCGAGCCTGCAACGGAGGCGAGTCGGAACGGCGGCCGCGGCAAGCGGGTTCTCGATCAGTTGGCGGTCTCGGTGCTGGTTGCGGGATTCACGTTCATCTGGTTCGCGGCGAGTCTCACGATCGGGGGCTCGTGGGCCGCGGTCGCCCTGATCGTGGCATCCTCGGCAGTGCTTGCAATGTGGGGCCCCCGACTGCGGGAGCAGGGAGGGGCCTCGATGGCGGTGGTCGCATTCGCCGTGCCGATCCTCGCCTGGATTTCGGTGGCGGCGTCCAACCGAGCGCCCATTCCGGCGCCGGCGGCGGCATGGCATTGGCAAGGGATGGGTTGGGGCGATCGTGCTTTCGTTGCGATCGCCTTCGCGACCGTTGCCTGGATCGCGGCGGCGCGGATCCCGCGGACCTTGGCGGGCCGACTGACGCTGGTGGTGGCCGGTGGCGTGCTGGTCGCGGTCGCAATCACCACCGAACTGCTGACGCGGGCACGACTCGCCACCGACACCGATCAACTCCCCGCGCAGCAGATCGCTGCGGTGGCGTGGGTGTTGGCAGGCGCTGCCATCGCATGGCGTTGCCGCATGCTCGCGGCGAAGGCCGACTTCGCGTGGCTGGCGGGGGGTGTGGTCGCGCTCGGAGGTGTGGGTTGGTGGATGCTGGCCACCGCGTTCGCCACCGGAATGCCGCAAGGTTGGTCGTGGGCGATGTCGGTGCCGGTGACCGGCCTGCTGGTGATCGGTGGACTTGGGCTGACCGTCTGGATCTCCCGCACCGCATGGCTCGGTGGACCTAGGGCTTTCGAGTCCGACGCGGTTGAAGCGACCGTCGCGATCTCGACCTCTGATCGGGAAGTGCCGGATCGAATCCGGTGGGCGCTCGCAGCCGCTGCGGTGATGACGCTCCTTGTGGCAGGGCATCGCGAGATCACCGTCTTTGTCGATGCAGCGTGGGATTGGAATCGGCCCTCCGGCGCAGCGGCAGCTTCCTACTGGAGCATCCGAGGCGCCGCCACGAGCCTGTGGTGGGGGGTGTTTGGGGCGGTGCTGGTGGCCGCGGGGTTCCGGAAGGCCATCGCCGCGGGGGCCATCGGTCGCTGGCTGCGCTACGGGGGGCTCGGACTGCTTGGCGTCACCGCGGTCAAGTTCGCGACCTACGACCTCCTCACCGCCGGCACTCTCGCGAGGATCGTCGCGATGTTCGTGGTGGGTCTGCTGTTCGTAGGCGTCAGCGTGCTCTACGCCCGCCTGAGCCGCTCGATCGGCGTCGTGGGCGAGTCGGAGACTCCGGACGATTGAGGCCAATCCGCGGGCAGCCTCTTGCGGCGTCCGAGAAGCGGGTCATGATTGCGCACCGCCACCCCGCCGGCAGCGGCTGGCCGCGGTGCGATCGAGGCATGCAGGATTCACGAGCGAGGGAGAGGACGATGGCGAACCACGCGAGTCTGGGATGGGCGTTGGCGTCGGCGGCAGTGCTGGCCTCGCCGGCCGTGGGATCGATGGTGCTGGTCGAGATTGCGGGATCGGTCGAGTTCAACCAGGTCACCGGTCCGCCGATCGGATCGTTGACTCCGGGCACATCGGTGGTGATGTCGTTTCTCGTCGACAGCGACGTCTACCTGAACAGCCCGACCTATCCCACCCGCGGCTACGTGATCGATCAGGCGAGCTTCGCGATCGTCGGGGGCGGCGTTTCGATCGGCTTGCAGTCGCCCTTCCCGGCGGGCGAGGTTCCGTACTTCGTTCTTCGCAACAACGATCCCGCCGTCGACGGCTTCTTCATCTCTCGAAACGTGGACTGGCCGATCGGTGTGCCGCTTCCGCAGAACGGTCCGTTCGGAGCCTTCGTCCAGGACTTCAGCGTCGGCTACGAGGGCACCGTGCTCGACTCGCTCGACATCCTCGACGCGGTGGGCAACTACGGCTATGGCGGCCTGACCAACTTCAACTGGACCTTCAACAACGGGCCCTACAACCCCGTCGGATTGATCTTCGAGTCGATGACCATCACCGCGGTGCCGGCGCCGGCGGCGATGCTGGTCTTCATTGCCGGCGGATGCGGCCGTTCGAGGCGTCGCCGCCGCTGAGCCGTCGAGGTCGACTCGAGCATCGAGTTTGGCAGATCGTTGGGACGGACTGGTAGGCGTCGATATCCTGCCGCCACATGAGCGGCACTGCCACGGTCCATGGACCCCCGCGGTGGTCGCGAGAACTCCTGCTGTTGCCGGGGCTCGCGACCTCGCTGGCGATCCTGATGAACGCGACCCCCGGCGGCAGCGCCGACTCGGGTCTGGGCATCGTGTGGACGGTCTGGATCGTCGTCTCGATCCTGCTCGCGGCCTTTCGCGCGATGGCCCACGCGGATCATCTCGCCGAGCTTCTCGGGGAGCCGCTCGGGACGGTCATCCTCACCGTCTCCGCCATCACCATCGAAGTCGCGGCAGTTTGCGCGGTGATGCTCCACTCCGGGGCCGACGGCAATGCGGTGGTGGTGCGAGACACCATGTTCGCCGTGCTGATGCTGATCCTGAACGGATTGATCGGGGCGGCGCTGGTGGTCGGCGGCCTGGTCCGACAGGAGCAGGAGTTCAATCTCCAGTCCTCCGCGGCGTATCTCCCGCTGGTCATCGCCCTTGCCACGGTGACGCTGGTGCTGCCACGGTTCACCACCTCGGAAGAGGGGGGCTGGATGAGCGACCCGATGGAGGTCTTCGTCGGCGGATCGTCGCTGGCGATCTATCTCGCGTTCCTCTGGCTGCAGACCTCGCGGCACCGGGCGTTCTTCGCCCACTCGACGGCGAGTTCGCCGCCTCCTCCGGATGCGCCACGCCACACCACCGCCCCGCGTTCGCGGTCGGGTCTGGGTCGCTCGATCTTCATGCTGGTGGTGGCCCTGGTGACGGTGGTCTATCTCGCGGAGGGGCTCGGTCCTCGGCTGACGGTCGGACTCGAAGCGGCCTCGCTGCCGGTGGCGCTCGGGGGCCTGCTCATCGCTTCGCTGGTGCTTGCCCCCGAAGGCCTCGCAGCGCTCAAGGCGGCCGGCTCGAGCGACATGCAGCGAACCATCAACGTGCTGCTCGGTTCGGCGGTCGCCACCATCGGACTCACCGTGCCCGCGGTCATGGTCTTCCGTTGGATCACCGGGATCGACCCCGAACTCGGCCTTGAGCCGCCGTTCATCGTGCTGCTGACGGTGACCCTCGCCCTGTGCACCGTGAACCTCACCCGGGGTCGCGTGAATTCGCTGCAGGGGCTGGTCCACCTGCTCATCTTCTTTGCGTGGATCGCGGTGATCTTCGATCAGGCCTGAGCGGGCCAGCCCGTACCTGAACGCCTAGGGTTGACGATGTCGCGACTGCATGCGGTGATGTGGACGGCCCTTCTTGCGCTGGCGGCTTGCGAGGGCGCGATCGATCCAGCCGCGCCGCCGTTTCGCACCCTCGCCTACGAAGAGGCGTTGGCAGAAGCATCGCGCGACGGCAAGCTGGTCTTCCTCGACTTCTACGCGACCTGGTGCCCACCTTGTCGACGCCTCGATGCGTCGACGTGGAAGGACCCAGGGGTCACGGCGTGGCTCGAGGCCAACACGGTGCCGATCAAGGTCGATGCGGAACGCTCTGTTCGGCTCGCCGAGCAGTTCCACGTCGAGGCCTATCCCACGCTCGTCTTCGTGGATCCCACCCAAGGCGAGGTGTTGCGATCGCTGGGGTTTCTCGACCCGAACGGCTTCGCCGCGCTGATCGGGCGACTCGGGCGATGATCCCCGACCTTGGACTACGTCCGAGAGTATCGGTCGGCGGTTCAAAAAACGCGGGGCGAACACCCTCTATCGCAGAACCGGTTGGATTCTGGCGCCTTTCCCTCACGCGAAGTTGCTCCTCTAGATCAGAATGAATTGTCCGGGAACCGCCCGAGACGTTGCAGGCTGATCGCACCGCGTCGGTGGGCTTGAGGAGCGGCTGGCTATGGAGTTTGTGGTCTTGGTGGTCGGAATCGCCTTGGCAGCTGCGATCCCCTTCATGGGGAGGAGTTCGCGGCGGCCGTCGGGACGGTCGCGATCATTGGCCGGTCGTCGATCGAAGCCTCAGCAAGAGCCCTCGGAGTCGGGGCGGGACGCGCCCGGCATCAGCGGTTTTGTCGTGAATCCAATTCGAGAGTCGACGGGGCCCCGGTCCGCTGCAAGGTCGGCGGGCGAATCGCCGGGAACATGAACTGCCTCGGCGGGAACCGGGGATCGGACTTCTGCTGCGCTGGCGCCTGAGATCCGGGTACCGTCCGCAGCATGAGCACCGCCACCCGACGCCCCTCCCGCCGCAGCAACGCCACTCGCTCGACCGCCGCCCAGGAAGGCAGCGTGCTCGATCTGGCCGGCTGGATTCGGGCCAATCGCAAGCATCTCAAGCCGCCGGTCAGCAACCGTCAGCTCTTCACCGAGAGCAAGGACGCCATCGTGTTCGTGTCGGGCGGGCCCAACACTCGAAACGACTACCACGTCAATCCCACCGAAGAGATCTTCTATCAGCTCAAGGGGGACATCGCGGTGCGAGTCAGGCCGCTCGACGGACGCCCGCCCCACGATGTGATCGTGCGCGAAGGCGAGCTCTTCCTGCTTCCGCAGTGGGTGCCGCATCGGCCGCAGCGCCCGTCGGGAACGGTGGGGCTCATCATCGAGTTCCCCCGCCCCAAGGGTCAGAAGGATGCGCTGCGCTGGTACTGCCCGGCGTGCGACGAACTGGTGCACGAGGCTTCGTGGCGGCTCAGGAAGATCGACGAAGACCTGAAGGTGATCATGGAGAAGTTCTGGGGCGGGCCCGCCAAGCGCCGCACCTGCGGCGGTTGCGGCCACGTCATCGAGCGAGCGGGCGTGTTCAAGCTCGAGCGACCTTCCGGGAAGCGGACCCGCGCCAGCCGCGCACGCTGAAGGGTCTCGCACCATGGCGCCTGCCGAAGACGAGGCGATCCGCTGCGAGCGCTGCGGCTACCCGCGTCGCGGGCTTCCTCCGTCGCGTCCCTGTCCCGAGTGCGGATTCCAATCGAGTTCGCCTCGACGTCGCCGCGGAGTTCCGCGTGAAGTCAAGGACCTGCCCGGCTCGCTGGTGCGAAGGGTTCGCCGCGCCGCGTGGATCGCGGCGGCTGCAGCCGTCGCCTCGCTCGCGTGGCGCGGCGCCGGCTTGGTGGGGGTCGGCCCCTCCAACCCGGGCATCTCCGCAGCAATCGGAGTGACGCTGGAATCGCTGTGGGCGGCGGGGGTCTTCCTCTTCGCGGCTCCGATCGACGACCCGGAGGCGGTGACCCGCGGTCTCGGGGCCCGCTCAAGCCTCCGGCGTGCGGCGAGGTTCCTTCAGCTGGGTTGGCCGATCGCCATGGCTGCAGAGCGGTCGCGTGCAGTCGTTCCGGGCTCACCGCTCGATCCGGTGCTGGAGTGGACGGCACTCGCGGCGTGGGGCGTCGGCGGTGCCGGGCTCATCGTCCTCGCGTTGCTTCTCATTCGCTGGGCGGAGTGGATGCAGGACGAACAGTCGGAGAAGTGGTCCCGGCTCTTTCTCTGGTCGGCGGGAGGGCTGCCGGCAGCCGCGGTTCTCGCCGGGCTGCTGCAGGCGGTGATGCCGCCGTTGGTCCTGTTTCCGGTGCTGCTGGGGCTCGCCTGCGGCCTGGGCCTGCTGTTCCTGCTGCCCATGTCGCTCATGTCGATCGCCAACGGACTCGACTGGACCGTCTCGTGGCAGGGTCTTCGCGCCGAGCACGATTCCGACCTGCGGCGGCAAGTTCGACCTCGAGGCGAGGCCCCACCTCCAGCACCGCCCGAAGACGACGCACCGATTCCGCTGGCCTGAAGGTCAGTCGATCGCCTGCGTGGCGGTGGCGCCGCGCAGGGGCCTCAACTCGACCTTGCGGAACTCGATGTAGGCACCCTCCGACTGCAGTCCGATCCAACCCTCGACCGGTTCGCAGCCGTCGGCGAGATTCTGCAGCACCCCGTTCACGAAGAGCTTGAGCTGACCGCCGTTGAGCACGATGCGGTAGTTGTTCCACTCGCCGAGGGGCTTCTCCGAACTCAGATGCTCCTTGCGGGTGCGGCGTCCTTCGGTCCGGGCCTGCACCGGCTTCATGGGAAACTCGCCGATGTTCCAGATGTCACCGGCGTTGCCGGAGTGGAGTTGCGCCTCGATCGACTTGGGCCACACTTCGTCTGGCGGTTGCACCCGCAGCAGGACGCCGCTGTTGCCGGCACCCTTCTCGGGATCGAAGCGCCACTCGACCTCGAGTTCGAAGTCGCGGAACTTCTTCTCGGTGCGGATGTAGCCGACGGGCATTCCAACGCAGGACAACACGCCGTCCTTCACCGACCAGGTCCCCTTGGGATCTTCGCCGTTGGGGAGAAACGGCTTCCAGCCGGTCAGGTCCTTGCCGTTGAAGAGGACCACCGTCTCCCCGAGGGTGGAGTCGGTGGGTCGAGGCTGCCTCGGCACCCGCAGGGTTGGCGGCTGCTCCGAAGGCGCCGGAGCGAGCTTCTGAATCGGGGCGGCCATGAAGATTGCGGTGGTGAGCATGGGGATGAACATGCGGGCAAGATACCGCGGTTCGGCCCACGGATTCGCTGCCCGGACCGGCAGCCTGCGAAGGAGATCTCCGGTGTCCAGCCCCTGTTCGATCTGCAACTCGCTGAGATCGCGCCACGATCCTCTCGAATTGCGGCGGCTCGAGGCCTTCCGCCTTCGCAGCCATGCCGCCCCGGTGCCGATCGCGGGCTGGACCATCATCGATCTCATCCGACACGCCGAGACGCTTGATCAACTCACCGAGGAGGAGTCGAGAGAGCTCGGAAGCCTTCTCGTTCGGACCAGTGCTGCGATCAGGGCTGCGACCGGATGCGAGCGGGTCTACCTGCTTGCCTTCGCGGAGGCAGCGCGGCATGTGCATGTGCACCTTGTGCCGCGGCATGGGCACGATCCGCGGACCGATGCGTGGGCGGTGGCCGACCACTACCGCGCCGTCGCGGAGGGCAGGGCGGCGCCGGCAACCGAGTCCGATTCGATCGCGATCGCGCAGGAAGTCGCCGCACGGGTCGCGGGCGGTCTCTGAACCGAGGTCGGAGAGTGTCAGCCGACCGGGGCTTCCGACGGCAGGCTCTCGGCCCCCTCCGCAGCGGGCCGCGCGCCGGTCCAGCACCACTTCAGCAGTCGCAGCAGGTCGTCGATCGCGACCAGCACCGCAGGCAGGACCACCAGCGTCAGCACGGTCGCGCTGATCAGACCGCACGAGATGCTGATCGCCATCGGGATCAGAAAGCGAGCCTGGAATGACTGCTCGAGCATCAGCGGCGAGAGGCCGAGCACGGTGGTGAGGCTGGTGAGGACGATCGGGCGCAGTCGCTGTCGCCCCGCTTCGATCAGCGCCGCCTGCAGCGAGAGCCCGCTGCGGAGGAACTGGTTGGCGAACTCGACGAGCACCAGCGAGTTGTTGACCACCACCCCGGTGAGCGCGACGAACCCGATGAGGCTCAGGAAGGTCAGATCGAAGCCGAGCAGCCAGTGGCCCCAGACCACGCCGATGACGCCGAAGGGAATCGCCAGCATCACCGCGAGCGGCTGGAAGTAGCTTCCGAAGAGCCACGCGAGGATCACGTAGATCATGAGCATCGCCGCGCCGGCAGCAATGGGCAGGCTCGCGAAGGCCTCGCGCACGTTGCGCTGGCGGCCACCGGTGTCGATCATGATCTGCGGATAGGTCGCGGCGAGCTGCGCGAGGGTCGGGGCGATTGCCTCGGAGATCGACTCGGGATTGGTCGCCTCGTCGGTGTCGGCGGTCACGGTGACGCTGCGGCGGCGGTCGATGCGGCGGATCGCCGAGTAGCCGCTGCCCTCGGTGAGCGACGCGACTTCGGAGAGCGGCACCATCGCTCCGCTGCGACTTGCGACCCACATCCGCTCCACGCTTCCAAGGCGACGACGGCTCGCCTCGTCGAGGCGGACGCGAACGTCGATGTCCTCGCGATCTGCCGAGTAGGTGTGGGCCTCGAGCCCGAAGATGGCGGCACGGACCTGGCGGGCCACGTCGGCGACGCTGAAACCCAGTGCCGCGGCGCCGGGCTTGAGTTCGATCTGCACCTCGCGTTGGGCTCCGAAGTCGTCGTCGGCGACGTCGAACACGCCCGGCAGAGCCACCAAGGCCGCCTTGATTCCTGCGACCACCGCTTCGCGGGCGTCCACATCGTCGCCGGTCACCTCGACGGTGACATCGGCGCCTCCGGGACCGCCGGTGATCTCGCGGAAGGCCAGCACCTCGGCGCGATCGATCGGTCCTACCTCCTTGCGGATCGAGTCGACCACTTGCCCGCTCGAGCGGTCGCGCTCTTCGACCGGGCTGAGCTCGAGGAAGATCTGGGCGATGTTGGTGCTCGCGGGATCGACGCTCCCGGAGTCGGTGTTGGCCCGCTCGCCGACGATGAGGTTCACCGAGCGAGTCTCGGTTTGCCGCAATGCCGCCGCCTCGATGCGCTTGGCTTCGGTCAGGGTTTCTTCGACGCTGGTTCCGATCGGCATCTGCAGATCGATCACCACGGTCTCGGCATCGTCCGAGGCCAGGAAGGTGAAGGGCACTCGCCCGCCGGCCACGACGCCCAGCGAGACGATCAGGATCGCGAGAGTGAAGGTGATGGTGAGGTACCGCCGCGCCAGACACCACTGCAGGGCCTTCGAGTAGGCCTCGACGATCGGCGCAATCACGTTGCGATCACGCCAGTGGCCGAAGCGGTCGCCGAGTCCGACGAGTCCCTTGCTCCCCTCGCGAGCCGATCGGTCCATGCCGTCGAGAGCGTGCCGCATGTGGGCGGGCATCACGATGAGCGATTCCACCAGGCTCACCGACAGGGCACACAGCACCACCCAGGGCAAGGCGCCCATCAGGGCACCGATGCGCCCCTGCAGGAAGAGCAAGGGCAGGAAGGCCACGATGGTGGTGGTGACCGTCGCCACCACCGGCCACGCCACCTGATTGGCCCCTTCGATGGCCGAGGTTTCGGCGGGCTCGCCGGTCTCATGCCGGCTCAGGATGTTCTCGCTCACCACGATCGCGTCGTCGGTGAGCATGCCCAGACTCACCAGCAGTCCGAACATGGTGAGCAGGTTGAGGGTCGTTCCGAGCATGGTCATGAACAACAGCGTGCCGCAGAGGGCGGTGACCAGCCCGATCATCACCCAGAAGGCGACACGCAGATTGAGGAACAGAAAGAGGGTGAGGAACACCAGCACCGCCCCCTGCAGGGCGTTGCGGCTCAGAAGTTCGAGACGCCCCTCGATGAACCGGGCCAGGTCGGAGTGGGTCGCGACCTCGCCTGGCAGGGCCATGGTCGCCGAACGACCGAGTTCCCACCCCGACCGCCGAGCCGAGCCGAAGAGGTGCTCCGCCGCGGAGCCTTCGAAAGGCTGATTCTGCCGGCCGGCCACGTAGCCGCGCACCATCTCCGCGATCTTCACGGCGTCTTCCTCGGCGGTCTTGAAGACGGTGAGGCTCGTTGCGGGACCGCCGTTGAAGCGTCGCACCAGCGGAGTGTCGACGAAGCCCTCGTCGACGTTCGCGAGATCGCCAACGCGGACGCTCTGGCCGTTGGGGCCGGTGCGGACCACGATGTCGCGAATCCGCTCGGCCTCCTCCTCCACTCCGAGAGTTCGCACGTTGATGGTGCCGCCGCTGGTGCGAAGCGATCCGCTCGGCACCTCGCTCATCCACGCCGAGATGGCGTCGGAGACCTCCGGCAGGCCGATGCCGTACCGAAGCGCCGCAGTCGGATCGACCTCGACGCGAATCTCGCCTGCCCGCACGCCGGAGATCACCACCGACCCCATGCCGGGGAGCGAGCGCAGATCGTCTGCGATCGCGCGGATCGCGGCCTTCATCTGGCGCTCGTCTGCGGTGCCGTGCAGCGACAGCATGATCACCGGCAGGAACGGCTCGAACTCCACCACCCGGATCCGTTCGGCATCGGGAGGAAGATCGCGGAGCGACTCCACCGCCTGCTCGGTGTCGCGCAGCGCTTCTTCGAGATTGGTGCCGTCCTCGAACTCGACGAGGATGCTGGCGCTCCCCTCGACGATGCTGGAGGTCAGCTGCTTGACGCCTTCGAGGTCGGCCACCGCGTCCTCGACCTTGCGCACCATCGACTCCTCGATCTCGGAGGGCGTCGCACCGGGGTAGGGGATCTGGATTCGCAACGACTCGGGAGCGGTCTCGGGGAAGAACTCCCGCCGCATCGACAAGGCCGCCCACACTCCGCCGATCACCAGCGTCGCGGCGAGCAGGTTGGCGGGGACGGGATTTCGGACTCCGAAGCGAGGGAAGCTCACGGCGTCGCCTCAGGCGGTCGGGCCGCCGAGACCACCGCCGATCCGCCGCCCGGCAGGACCGGTCGCACCAGCGTGCCCGCGCTCACTCCCCGCGAGCCGTCGAGCAGGACCAGTGCGCCCGGCGAGAGCTCGGTGTCGAGCACCACCCACTGCGTGTCGGCGATTCCGAACTCGGGCAAGGTGCGTTCGAAGGTCCACGAGACTTCGACGGGTCGGCTCGCGATGGCGTGCCCGCCGTCCCGGGGTTCGGCGAGCATGATTCGTCCGTCGCGCACGGAGCGGCGGGGAACCACCATGCGGGTCTCCGGCTCGCCGGACAGCACGGTGCCGAGCACGAAGGTGCCGGGGACGAGGGCCAGCGCGGAGCGCGGATCCTGTTCGAGTTCGGCGTAGACGGTGAAGGTGCGGCTGCCGGGCTCATCCACCGGTGAAACGCGGGCGACCCGGGCCTGCCAACCCTGGGGGTCGTTGGCGTCGCGCTCGATCAAGACCACGTCGCCCGCGGCGACGAACCGCCGCGCCGCCGAGGCGAGCTTGATGGGAATCTCCATGCGCGAGAGGTCGACGACGCGGGCGACTCGTCGACCCGGCGCGACGCTCTCGCCCACCTCGACATCGAGTGCCGCCACCACACCGTCGATCGGAGTGGTGATGGTGCAGCGGGCGAGGTTCTGCTCGGCGAGCCGCTTCGAGGCGCGAGCCCGCTCGAGCAAGGCCCGCAGCGAGAGCCGCCGCGGCTCGAGTCCGTCGATGACCTCGCGGATCAGGAGCGCCGAGCGCTCGGCCGCCAAGACCGCCTGCTGCGCCCGTTCGACCTCGCGTTCGACCGCGGCGCCGTCGCGGACCGCCTGCTCGGTGCGGGCAAGATCGGCCTTGGCGAGCTCGAGGTCGCGCAGCGCGAGCACCATGCGATCCCGCGCCGCCGCTTCCTCGACATCGAGTTGCGCCGACCGCGAGTCGAGTTCGGCGAGCGTCTCCGCCGCGATCTCGGCCTCCCGGGCGAAGTTCTCCGAATCGAGGACCGCGATGACGTCGCCGGCCTGCACCGGCATCCCTTCCCGCACCGACTCGGGGATCGACTCGACGAGTGCAGCCACTTCGGCCGGCACATCCGCGGAGTAGAGCGCCTCGGCGGTGCCGAAGCCCGCGAAGATCCGCTGCACCTCGGTCGGCCGTGCCTCGATCACCACCATGCGGGGCCGAGCCTCGTCGGCCGGCCGCGGCACCGGAGTCTCTCGGGTGGACGCGAGCCATCCGAAGATGGCGATGGCCGCGGCGAGGGCGGCGAGGCCGACCGCGGATCGGAAGAACAGGGAGAAGAGGGCGCCGGATCTGGAGGTCATGGGAAGTGGTCGGCAGGGCGAGAGGTGGAGTCCGGCGGGGAATCGCGAATCCTACCGGGGGAGCGGCTCGGGACGAACCGTGGAACCGTCGAGGCGCCGCTGCGTTTCCGGCTTTCGCGATACCGTGCGGCGATGTCGAAGCAAGGTCCTTCCAGCGATGCTGCCGCTCCAGCGCCACCGGAACTCTCGGCCGCCGATGTCCGCAAGGTGGCGCGGCTGGCGCGATTGAGCATCGGCGGCGACGAGCAGGCGATCGAACGGCATCGTCGCGAACTGGTGTCGGTGCTCGAGCACATCGGTCGGATCTCCGCGATCGATGTGACCGGGGTCGAGCCGCAGCATCGACCGCTCGACGCGTCCAATCGCCTCGATCCCGACGAGCCTGGTCCGACCATCCCGCGGGAGCAGATTCTCGCCGCCGCGCCGCTCGCGGCGGCGCCGTTCATCGCCGTTCCCAAGGTGCTTGCCGATGGTTCCTGATCCGCCGCGAGAACTCCGCGAAGTGGTCGCAGCGGTGCGGTCGGGAACGGCCAGCGCCGAGGAGGAGACCCGCGGCATCCTCGATCGCATCGAGCGCTTCGATCCCGGGCTCAACGCCTTCCACGAGGTCTTCGCCGAGGAAGCGCTGGCTGCAGCGCGGGAGATCGATCGCCGAGTGGCGGCCGGCGACGACCCCGGTCCGCTCGCCGGGGCGGTGATCGCGGTCAAGGACAACATCGCCACCACCCTCGGCCGCACCACCTGCAGTTCGCGGATGCTGGAGTCATGGCGTTCGCCGTTCAACGCCACCTGCGTCGAGCGCCTGCTTGCGGCTGGTGCGATCGTGGTGGGCAAGACCAACCTCGACGAGTTCGCGATGGGATCCTCCGGCGAGCATTGCGCCTGGGGACCGGTCCGAAATCCCTGGGATCCCGAGCGAGTGCCCGGAGGCTCCTCGGCGGGATCGGCCGCCGCGGTCGCTGCGGGCCTTTGTCACGCGGCGCTGGGATCGGACACCGGCGGTTCGATTCGCCAGCCTGCGGCCTTCACCGGCTGCGTCGGGTTGAAGCCCTCCTACGGGCGAGTGAGCCGCTACGGATTGGTGGCCTTCGGATCGAGCCTCGATCAGGTCGGCCCGCTCACGCGCAGCGTGGCGGATGCGGCGTTGCTGCTCGAGGTGATCGGCGGAAACGATCGACTCGACTCCACCTCGGCGGCGACCGACGTCGCGGGCATCGCCGCGGCGGCGGAGTCGGGCACCGGTCGGCTCGATGGCGTTCGGGTGGGGCTTCCCAGCGAGTACCTCTCCGACTCCAACCACCCCGCGGTGAACGAGTCGGTTCGGGCCGCCGCCGCCGCGATGGAGCGGCTTGGCGCGACGTTGGTCGAAGTGCATCTGCCGCTGACCGAGATCGGCATCTCGACCTACTACGTGATCGCGCCGGCGGAGGCGTCGAGCAACCTCGCGCGATTCGACGGAATCCGCTACGGCCGCCGTGCCGAGCCGCGGGCCGGGGAGGATCTCGAATCGATCTACGCCCGCAGCCGCGGCGAGGGTTTCGGCGCCGAGGTGCAGCGCCGCATCATGATCGGAACCTACGTGCTCAGCGCTGGCTACTACGACGCCTACTACCGCCGCGCGCTGCAGGTGCGTCGGCTGATCGGCGAGGAGTTCGCGCGGGCCTTCACCGCCTGCGACGTGCTGCTGGGGCCGACCGCGCCCACGCCGGCGTTCAAACTCGGTTCGCAACGCGACCCGCTGTCGATGTACCTCTGCGACGTCTACACCGTGAACGCACCGATCGCGGGGATCTGCGGCGTGTCGGTTCCGGGAGGCTTCGTCGAGGAGGACGGCAAGCCGCTGCCGATGGGACTTCAACTGCAGGCGCCGGCATTCGCAGAGGGAGGCCTGCTCCGCGCAGCCGCCTGCCTCGAGACGGCGCTCGGTCGCTGTCCGCTTGCCTGCTGAGTCGTTGCGATCAGTCCGCGAGCGGAGCGAGTTGGGGCTTGCGACCGAACGCGAGCAGCGATTCCGCGAGCGCCGCGAGCAGCCGGTCTGCGGAGTCGGTGCGATCGCCAAGAAGCCCAACCACCGCCTCCGCCTGATAGACCTCGGGAGGGTTGCCGCGGCGCACCACGAGCCGGCCCGGCTCGAAGGTGAGCGTCAGCAGATCGAACTCGATCGACTCCGCGGTCTCGAGCGTCGCGTCGTCGGGGCGGTAGCGGGTGGCGAGCACGGCCAGTTCGGCCATGCCGGCGGCTCGATTGGCGGCGGCGGGAAGATCGCGCCACCGGCCACGCGGTGCCGAGACCGGACCAGGTCCGACCGTGGCAGCGGTCTGCGAGCCCGGAAGCGTGTCGAAGACCCCCTCGACCTCGCGCCGCTGCGCCGAGTCGAGCATCGTGGAGGCCCACTGGGAGTCCGGATCCATCGACGGGTCGGAGAGCCGATTGAGCGCGGGGGTGTTCTGCACCGGCTTCTCGCAGCCGACAGGACCGGCGAGACCCAGCCCAGTCACGAGCACCGACGATGCAGCCCACCGCTTCGAGGCACTGCGCATGGGCGGGAGGATACCGATGACGGGCGCGGCCCCGGAACGACCCCTCGCCTCTCTGGGGCGGAGCAGCGAGATTCTCGGACCTTCGCCTCGGAACGATACGAGTCCAGCCCCGTCGCCCCACCGCGGCAGAAATCGGGCCGATGGAATCTCGGGAGCGGCGGCTAGACTCGTCGCTTCGGTCCGGATCACCCGGTCGCTTGGAGTTCGTCTCGACGTTTTGCACGAGGCCAAGTGACCTTCGAGACCCCGCCGCATGGCCAGCATTCCAGGCTTCTCGAACCGCCGGCCCGGGCCCTCGAAGACCCGCCGAGACGAGATCCGTCGGGCCTTGCCGCGAGCCGGCTTCGACCTGATGGCCCTTCTTCGCCGGCCCGAGACCGTCAACCTGGTCGCCTTCATCCTGATCACCGCGGTGGGCGGGGTGCTGTTGACCGACTGGGCGACCTCGCAGCCGCAGGTGCACGCCGGGCGGATCGCCGTTCGCAGCCGTCTGAATCCACTCGCCTACGAGGTGGTCGATTCGTCCGCGACCTCGGGGCGGCGCGACGAGGCTCGCAAGGCGGCGCCTCGGATCTACCGCCCAAGCACCACCTATCTCGACCGCCTGCGTGCCGCCATCGAAGGCTTGCCGGTGGCGGTCCATGAGAAGACCGATGTCGCGAGCATCGATGCGCGGGTGCGTGAGGAATTCGCGCTGAACGACGAGGGTCTCGCCCGCCTGCAGCCCTTCGGCAGTTCGGAGGGACCCTCTGCGGATTGGCGGCTTTGGACGGGGCGACTGGTGAACGGGTTGTGGTCGGAAGATCCGCTGCTGGCAAGCGGCGAGTACCAGCTCTTCGCGACGACTCTGCGTCGCGAGGTGGTCCCGCCTGCGGAGGGCGCAGCCGACGCCGTTCCGCTCCGCAGCGCGATCGATCTCGCGGCAGGTGATGCCGCCTCGATCGAGCGCGCCGTCACGCGGCTCGCCGAGCGTGCTGGATTCCCCGGTCCGGTGGTCCGATTCGTGGTGGCCCCGATCCTTCGAGATCCCAAGCCGACCATCACCTTCGATGCCTCGCTGACCGCCACCGCTGCCGAGAACGCTGCGCTTGCGGTCGAGTCGGTGCTGGTTCGGCATCCCCGCAACGAGACCATCATCGCGCGAGGCGACGAGATCACCACCGATCAGGTGGCGACGCTCGCCGAGTCGATTCGGCAGCAGCGGACGGTGCGGTCGTGGCCGAGCCACCTCGCCGAGTCGCTTGGCCTCGCCGGTCTGCTCGCCTTCGCGGCTGCGCTGACGGCGGCCTTCCTCTCCGTCACCTATCCGGCGGTTGCACGCAATCCCTGGCGGATGCTCGGCCTCGCGGTCCTGAGCAGCGGGCTCGCGGCGATCGGCGTTGCCGGCGCCGTCGAACTGCCCCGCGGCGGCGTCTTCGCGGCGGTCCTTGCCGCCTCGATGGGCGGCATGATCGCCACGCTCTGCTACGACCGGCGGCTGGGCCTCGCGGTGACCTCGCTGCTGGTGGTGGTGCTCGGCTTTTCGCTCGAGCGGGGTCTTGGGTACGGGCTTGCGGTCTTCTGCGGAGTCGCGGTGGGAATCGCCAACCTGCGCGAAGTCCGGCACCGCGCCTGCCTGATTCGTGCGGGGGTCCGCTCGGCGGTGGCTTCGGCGGCGGCCTTCGGCCTGCTCGGCATGATCGAGTTGCCCGGCTCGCCCGCGTCGTGGATGCAGTTGGGAACGGAGGCGGCGCTCGCCGCGGCGGCCTCGTTGGCGGCAGCATTCCTCATGTTGGGCGTGCTGCCCAGCATCGAACGGCTCTTCGATGTGGCGACCGGCCTCACCCTGAGCGAACTTCGCGATCCCCGGCAGCCGCTGCTTCGGTTGCTGCAGCAGCGGGCGCCGGGAACCTCGAGCCACTCGCTCCAGATCGCCACCATGGCCGAGACCGCCGCGGATGCGATCGGGGCCGATGGGCTGCTGGTCTACGTTGGCGCGCTCTATCACGACATCGGCAAGATCAACAAGCCCGACTACTTCATCGAGAACCAGTCCGGTGGTCCCAATCGGCACGAGAAGTTGAGCCCGGCGATGAGCCTGCTGGTGATCGTGGGGCATGTGAAGGACGGCTTGGCGCTGGCGAAGGAGCACGGGCTTCCCCGAGTGCTGCATCACTTCATCGAGAGCCATCACGGCACCACCCTCGTCGAGTACTTCTACCGGGCCGCGCAGAGCAGGGCCGAGGCGCTCGGCGAGGTCGAGACCGCGGTGCAGGAGTTCGACTTCCGCTATCCGGGTCCGCGTCCGCGGAGCCGCGAGGCCGCGATCCTCATGCTGTGCGACGCCTCGGAGAGCGCATCGCGCACGCTCAAGGAACCGAGCCCCGGACGCCTCGAGGCGCTCGTTCGCCGCTTGAGCAGGGCCCGGCTCGAAGACGGCCAGTTCGACGATTGCCCGCTCACCTTCCGCGAACTCCGTCAGGTGGAAGACTCGATCGTGAAGAGCCTCGTCTCGATCCACCACGGGCGGGTCGAGTACCAGTCGACCGCGAGCGTCGCGGCTCCGGCTGCCGACGAAGAGCCGCGAGTCGACGCCGAGCCGGATTCGACCGACGAGCCTGCCTCGACGGATTCACCGCGGGTCGGGACTGCCGGCGGTTGATCTCCGCGGGGCAGGTCCTGCGACGGGGTAGGGCCCCAATGCGAGCTCGATGGTCCGCTGCTGCGCGACCCCCATCGCGTAGCTGCCGAGGTCCCGGCGCCGAACTGAAACGGTCTCGGCGAACGCGGGAATCCGCTCGATCGCCGCGGCGAGCTTCGGATCAAGCCGGTGCACCCGGAAGACCACGTCTCGATGGGTGGTGCGGTGCAGAAACTCGCCCGCATGGTCGAGCGACGCCTTGGGCACTCCGAGCGCCTCGGCGAGGGCTGCAAGAGAAAGCGGCTCCGGCGACTCGACGGTGGGCAGTTCCCACATTCGCGCCCAGAGCCCGCGGTCGCCGCGCTGACGGATTCGGAGATTCGAGCCCTGCGAGATTGCGACCGCGTGATGGTGCACGGTGACTCTGCGTGCGGCGGACTTCGGAAGCGGCGTCTGGAGTTGGGTGCCCTCGCGGCGCGACACACATCGAGCGCGCAACGGGCATTCGCCGCAGCGGGGCGAGGCGGGAGTGCACACCGTCGCCCCGAGTTCCATCAGGCCCTCGTTGAGCCTCGCCGGATCTTCGGCTCCCTCGACAAGCTCGCGGGCCCGACTCCAGCAGTGCTCGACCGCAGTGGGGTCGTCGGAGGCAAGTCTCCGTCCATCGAGTCGCAACACCACGCGGATGACGTTTCCATCGACGATGGGCTCCGGAAGCCCGAATGCGAGCGAGGCGATCGCGCCGGCGGTGTACCTCCCCACGCCCGGCAGCCCGCGAATCAAGGATGGATCGGATGGGACCCGTCCCCGGTGCGACTCGGCCACGACCTTCGCCGCCGCATGGAGCAACCTGGCTCGGCGGTAGTAGCCCAAGCCCTGCCAGGCGGCGAGCACCTCGTCGAGCGAGGCTTTGGCGAGGGCCTGCACATTCGGAAATCGGGCCATGAACTCGGGGAACCGCTCCGCGACCCGCGAGACCTGCGTCTGCTGCAGCATCGCCTCGCTGACGAGGACGCGGTAGGGCGTCCGCCGCTTCCGCCATGGAAGATCGCGGGCCGCCCCCGGGAACCACCGCTCGATCGCGGTCGCCACTGCCCCCGCCGCGGCCATGCGTTCGTTGCGGGAGCGGGGAGCCACCGCTACCGTAGACGGATTGGAAACGATCTCCCGGCGACGGCGTCTGCCACGCGGGGAGGTCGGGTTGGTCTCGCCTTTGGGAGCCTTGCTCATGGCCAAGATGTTCTACACCGCGGAAGAGGTCGCCGAGAAGCTCGGCAAGAGCGTCGAGGAGGTCCTCGAGATGGCCAAGAAGGGCCAGATCCAGGAGTTCCGCGACCGTGAGAAGGTGATGTTCAAGGTGGACCAGATCGACCTGCTCACCGGCGACGAGTCGGAGCCGAGCATTCCTCTGGCACTCGACGACAGCGGCGAGAGCTTCACGCCCTCCACATCGGCTTCCTCCGAGGAGCACTCGGAACCGCTCGACTTGAGCGGCACCGGCATGACCGTGATCGACTCCGGCGCCAGCCGCCCCTCGTTCGGGCTCGCCGACTCCGGCAGCAATGCGGAGTTCGGCGAAGTGACGCGAGGCGAGTCGAGTTCGCTTCTCGACCTGACTCGCGAGAGCGAAGAGACCTCGCTTGGCGCCGAGCTCCTCGAAGAGGTCTACTCGAGCGAGGACAACGTCGAGATTCCCGCCGCGAGCAGCGGCCTGTTCGAGCCGGTCGAGGGCGACAGCGGTGGACCCGCGGTGGTCAGCGGCCGCGGTGCCGCGGAAGCCTTCGTGCCGATGATGGCCGCGACCTCGATCGAGTCGGTGGAGCCGGGTTGGTCGGGGTTGACCGCTGGACTGATGGTCGGATGCCTCCTCGCACTGCTTGCCGCCGGCGTCGTGGTGACCACGGTCGCGATGGGTGGATCTCCGGCGTTGTCCGCCGCGTTCACCGCCAATCTCTGGGCGTGGGTCGGCGGGCTCGTCGGCGTCTCGCTCGTGGGCGCCGTCGCTGGCTTCTTCATCGGCCGAGCCATCGACTGATTCGACTCTCCGCAGTGCACCCGTCGGCCATCGACGTTCCCTGCAGGCACGGCATCGGGCCGCGTCGAGGTCCCGCGTCTCTCCAGCCATGCTGCTGACTCGCTACGGCATCCGCGAGTGGTCGATCGCCATCGCGGCATCACTCGCCCTCGGCATTCCGTCGGCGCTCCTGGGCTGGTGGCCGATCTCGGTTCTCGCGGGGCTCCTGCTCCTGGCCACGGTCTGGTTCTTCCGAGATCCGCCGGGACGGGTTCCGGCCGATGCAGACCCGCTCGCGATGGCGAGCCCGGCCGACGGCGTGGTCAGCGCGATCGTGCGGGAGTCGAACCACTCCGCCATTGGTGGCGAGGCGGTGGTGATTCGCATCTTTCTCAGCGTGCTCGACGTGCACGTCAATCGCGCCCCGGCAT
This sequence comes from bacterium, assembly GCA_029977865.1. GTDB lineage: Bacteria > Planctomycetota > Phycisphaerae > Phycisphaerales > SM1A02 > VGXO01. The sequence continues at coordinate 7,392 of JAPOKA010000023.1, read as the reverse complement.
CGGGCGAGGTGGTGCGGCTTGAACACCGGCCGGGGCGCTATCTCGACGCGCGGTCCGAGGCTTCGGCGAGGCTGAACGAGTCGAACCTCGTGGTCATGAAGCTCGACGACGGCAGGCACCTCGGCATCAAGCAGATCTCCGGCGCCATCGCGAGGCGGATCGTCTGCCCGCTGCAATCCGGTCAGCGCCTCGAGCGGGGCCAGCGGTTCGGCATGATCAAGGTCGGCTCGACCACCGAACTGGTGCTGCCTGACCCCGATCGAGTCGAAGTGCTGGTCAAGACCGGCCAACGAGTCGTCGGCGGCGTGACCATTCTCGCGCGGATCCCCGCGATCTGACTCGCCTCAGGCTGCCTCGTTCCAATCGCCTTCGTCGCAGCCCTCGCCAGCCTCCTCGGGCCACTGAGGCTTCGCGCGATGATTGATCCGCATCACCGAAGCCATCTGCGCCGCAAGGATCTCGCGAAGCAGGTCGAAGGTGGCCGCGGACTCGTCGGCGAACGGCTCGTTGCGATCACGGAAGAGGACTGCGACCGCAAGCGGCTCGTCCTCATGCCGACACGCGAAGGCCACGATCTCCTGGTCGGCGAGCGGTTCCGCCTCGGCGCCGACCGAATTGACGAAGTCGGCGACGTCGTCGAAGCGCAGGATGCCCGACTGCGAGGCCACCGACGGACAGACCTGGTCGGCGATCCGCTCGAGGGCGCTGGTGATCGAACCGCGGGGAATCCGGTAATTGACGTAGGCGCCAAGCGTCCACTTGCCCTCGCCGTTGTCGAGGAAGACCGCGGCGTTGGTGGGACCGGCCTTGGAGAGCAGGTACTCCATCGAGGTCCGCAGGAGGCTCTCGACGTCGAGCTCCTGCCGCACGAGGGTGCGGAACTCGCTCGCGGTGGCGGCTTCGGCGACCTGACGACGCGTCTCCTCGCGAGCGGCATCGCGATCGCTGACCGCCTCCTCGATGGCACGGCCGGCCTCGTGACGCGCCTGGTTCAGGCGTCGGCAGACCAGCCGCCAGCGTGCCAGGCGCTCGGCACTGCGCCGAAGCTGCTCACGCTTGCGGAGGACCTCCGAGATCCGCACCGCGAACTCCTCTTCCCGCAACGGAAGGGCGAGGATGTCCTCGAAGCCCATTCGCATCGCCGCGACGGTCTCAGCCACCGAGGCCGACTCGGTCAGCCAGATCGCGGCCCCGGCGCAGTCTCGCTCGTGAAGCGCGCGGACCAGCTCGGCCCGGATGGCCGGCGGAAAGGCGTCGTCGATGAGCAAGAGGTCATAGACCTGACTCCGCAACTGCGCCGCGGCCCGGCGGGGATCGGTGCGGGTATCGCACTCGATGCCGAGACGGGCGAGCTGACGCCGCAACGATGGCGCCAAGGCGTTGCGACCGCAGATCGCGATGGCACGCCGCGAGGTCGTCGGCGAGACCGCCGCGTGGTGATTCGAGGGATGAATCGAGTTCTCTTGTGACATGGGCTCCACCTCCGCCCTGCGAATCGGCGGGGATGGGGCGGGGATTGAGCCGCACTGCCGCGGTCGGCCCGATCGGGGACCGGAGATTCCGTCTGTAGGGGTGCGGCGCGGTGCGGCCGCGGCGGATGGCCGCTTCACCGCGTGGTTCCGTTGCGGAGCATCCCCCGAAGGGCCTCGAACTCGAAGGGCTTGCGCAGGACCTCTGCGCCGCAACGACGAGCGACCGCGAGTCGCTCCTCGTCGCCGGCTCCGCCGGTGAAGATCATTCTCAGATCCGAGAATCGCGCGTGGGCCTGGAGCTTCCGGCAGGTCGACTCCGGCTCGAGGCCGGGAAGGGTGACGTCGAAGAGCGCGATGTCGGGCCCGTTCTGCTCCAGCGCGAGCCCGGCCTCGAGTGCGTTGGTCGCGCCGACGAGACTCCAGGCGGAATCGGCGCCAAGGGCTTCGCCGACACGACGGATGATCTCGGGATCGGAATCGACGAGCAGGATGGTGTGTCGGGTTTCCCCCATCGCTCCGAGGGGAATGTCGTTCTCGCGCATGAAGCGGATGAGTTCGGCGCGAGGGATGCGTCGGAAGCGCGAACCGGGAACCCGGAAGCCTTGGAGCCGACCGTTGTCGAAGCAGCGGATGATGGTCTGCTGCGAGACGCGGCAGAGTTCCGCCGCCTCACCGGTGGTGAAGACGGTCTTGTCGTGAAGCGCTATTGGGGAATTGGGTCGATCCATGCGTCGCTCCGAACCATCGCGAGCGAACCTCGCGACCATCCGGGATCGGCAGGAATCTGGGGCGACTTCGGGGTCTGCGGGGAAGTTGCGGGGATTGCCGGTCTGGCGACGGTGGCGATCCGGGCGACGGCGGTGGTTCCTCGCCATCGTTATCGGATGCCGAGGGTCGCCAGAACCGCAGGCGGCTAGCTGCCGCGCTCCGCCGTGGTCGCGGTTCTGCCTCTCCAGAGCGTCACCGCTTCGGGCTCGCGTGGGTAGAGCGGCAGCAGTTCCTCGGGCGGCAGGCTCGATCCGGCGGCGAGCAGACGCTCGCCGACCACGAGCGTTGCAGTCGCGGTCGGGGGTGGCGAGCCGCCGGCAACGACCGCGCCGCCCTTCGATTCGAGCCAATCGATGATGTCGCGGTCCTGGTGCGCGTCGGCGAAGACCGCATCGCCGGCAAGGTCTTGCCAACCTCGATCGCTTTCAAGTTGTTGACGCGACCAGATCCCGGGCGGTGCAACATCGCGCCAACCGCTCGGCGCGCCGGAGTCGAGACGAACCCGATGCAGCCAGGCGGTGCCGCGCTTGCTCGCGAGCACGACGAGCACGCGATCGCCGGCAACCGCCGCAGACGATCGCGCCGACTCGGCGCAGGCGATCGCGGTGGGCACCGGCACCGTGGCGATGCCGAGCGCAGCTGCGATGCCCTTCGCCGCCGCGATCGAGATGCGCAAGCCGGTGAACCCGCCGGGTCCGACCGAGACCGCGACCGCGGATAGTCCATCGCGTTGAGTTGAAGCGGCACGGAGCAGTGCATCGATCTCGGGAAGCAACGGTTCGCGGGTGCGATCGCCGGGCGAGAAGGATCGTTCGACGACTGCCCCGTGCTCGTCGCGCAGTGCGACCGATCCGACGCGGCCCGAGAGTTCGATCGCCAGCACCCGGCGGAGGGGGCTCATCCTTCGCCGCGCTCCGAACGGCGGTCCTCGGCCGCGGCCTCCGCGAGCGCCGCGGCGGCGGCGAGCGGAATCGCTTCCATGGCCGCTTCCTCCGCGGTGGGCGGCTCGCTCGCAAGGTCGGCCCGCCAGGCGGCGCCGCGCTCATGGTCGCTGTTGAGCATCAGGAGTCCCGGGCACACCGCCTCGGCGCCGGTCTCGGCGTAGCCATGTCCCACGCAGCAGAGTCGAACGCCCCAGGCCTCCTGCAGGCTCGCCACCTGCTTGGGTTCGTGGCCTCGTCCCCAGACCACCATGTAGGCCTGACCCCAGGGCGAGGCGTAGTCGGCCGCGACGAGGTCTCGATCGAGCACCGCAGGATCGAATCGAGACATCCACTGTGGTGCAGGAAGCGAGTGGGTGCAGAGGATGCCGTTCTCGGTGCGGACTGCCAGCGGCATCGCGAGGACGAATCGCCCGATCGATTCCGCCACCTCTCCGGCTGCGTCTCCAAAGACCCAGTCGAGCCCGTCGTCGAACATCGCCACATTGTCTCCGCCGCCCTTGCTGACCGCATCGCCTCGCATCTGGGCGAGTTCGTGGTTGGCGAGCAGCGGATGGACCTGCCCGGGGTGGCGGAGCACCAGATCCGCGGCACGGCCGATCATGCGATGGCTGAGATCGACGCCGTTCACCAGCCGGTCGCCGTGAATGAGCTCCTGCAGGATCACGTGGCGATCGGTCGACCGATCGAGTGCCGCCAGCGCGAGGATCCGCGTGAGCTGCAGAGGGTTGTCGTGCAGGTCGCCGGTGACCACCAGCGTTCCGCGCCGCGGCAGATGGACGGTCGCGCCCCGCCGCTGCGGATTCGCGCGGAGCGCCTCGGCGGCGCGGTCGAGAAGGTCGCAGAACCCCGCGGCGTCGGCGAAGCGATCGCTCATGGCTGCATCAGGGTCCGACCACCGCCACCAGCGGAATCGAACCGCTGCCGGAGGCGGTGGTGATGCGCAGCTCGCTCTCGATGATGCCGGTGAACCCGGGCTTGGGCGTGAACGAAAGCGAGAGCACCGTCGAGTTGTCGCCGGCGGTGCGGGTGCCGAGCAGCTTGACCTCGATCTCCGGCGAGTCGACCGAGACCGCACGAACCTCGCCCCAGTCGCGTCGCACGATCTGGCCTCTGCCCCGGGGGTTGTAGTGGGTCAGTTCGAACTCCTCGACCTTGGCTTGGCCAGGCTGCACGCGGCCGAGGTTCACCAGCTGTTCCTTGGGGATCCAGTAGCGCTCGAAGCGGCCCATGTCGGCCTTGGACCCGGTGCAGTCGTGGCGGATTCGCAACGGCACGATGGGGCAGTCGGGGTGATCGGTCACCACGATCCACCAAAGCGGCATGCGGGCGCAGTCGAGGCCTGCGATGCTCCAGGAGAGCCGCGCGGCGTTGGACGGCCCGCTCGGCGCGGGGCCGGCGTAGACCGGCGGCTTGCCGCCTGCGCTCAGGATGGTGAAAGGTCTGCCATCGACCGAGTTCATGGCGACCGCTCCGGAGATCTGTCCCTTGAGTCCATCGACGTAGGGCGGATCGACGCGGATCTGCAGCGTGACGTCGCCGCCGATCTTGGCGATGAGCGGCTTGGGCACACCTTCGATCACGATGTTGACGGTGGCGTCCTTGTAGCCGGGGGTCGGCGGGGCGTGAAACTCCGCGTCGAGCGGCAGCGAGCCGCGCGCCGGGATCACCTTGCCCACGATGTCGTCGACGGTCGTGCAGCGGCAACTCGGCGAGGCGGCTCGGACCATCAGCGGAACCGGTCCGTCGTTGACGATCTGGAAGGTGCGTCGATGGACCGAGCCGGGCGGCACGATCCCGAGCTCAATGGCCGCAGGCTCGACCCGAACCGGCGAAGCAGGCTCCGAGGGTGGGAAACGATTCTGGCCGGGCTGCGGCGGCAGCGGAGGACCGGAAGGTGCCTGCGCCGAGGTCGGCGAGGCGAGAAGCAACAGCCCGAGGGCAAGCATGGTGCCGAAAAGACCGGGAGTCGATGGGTAGCGCATGGGGTGAGTGTACGTCGATGATCGGCGTCACCGCCGTCGCCGAGCGAACTCGGATTGGCGAAACGCGATCGCCTTCGTTCCCTACCATCGCGGAATGCTCACCGAGCCCGCGGTCGACTTGAAGGGCGTGCGCAAGCGCTATCGCGGCGTCGAGGCGCTGCGCGGCGCGGATCTGCGGGTCGAGCGCGGCGAGATCTTCGGGCTGCTCGGCCCCAATGGGGCGGGCAAGAGCACGCTGGTCAAGATCCTGCTCACCTTGGTTCGTCCGAGCGGTGGCAGCGGGCGGGTGCTCGGTCAGCCGCTCGGCGATCGCGCCACTCTCGCCCGGGTGGGCTATCTGCCGGAGAACCTGCGCTTCCCCGAGTACCTCACTGCCCGGCAGGCGATCGACTACTTCGGGGCCTTGTCCCGGGTGCCGCGGCCGGAGCGGCGCCGCCGCGGCGCCGAGTTGCTCGAGACCGTGGGCATGACGGCGTGGGCAGATCGCCCGGTGCGAACCTATTCCAAGGGCATGCGGCAGCGGGTGGGGCTCGCGGCTGCGCTTGCAAGCGATCCAGACCTACTCGTGCTCGACGAGCCCACCGACGGAGTGGATCCGGTCGGACGCAAGGAGATCCGCGACGTGCTGGTGGCCGCCGCGGCCGGAGGAAAGCGCAGTGTGCTGCTCAACAGCCACCTGCTCAGCGAAGTCGAGGCGACCTGCTCGCGAGTGGCCATCCTCGACAAGGGGCAGGTGCTCGCCCAGGGTTCGATCGACGAGCTTGCGGGCGCCGATCGCCGACAGGTGCTCGAGGTCGCCGGCACCGAACCGCTCGCAGCGGAGGTGCTCGGCGCCATCGCGAGCGTTGGCGGAAGCGTGGAACCGCAGACCAATGGTTGGCGGGTGCAGGTCGCCGGCCACGACCCGATGGCGGTGCAGCCGCTCGTCGACGCGATCCGCGGATCCGGCCGCCTCCTTCGCTCGCTGCGGCCGGTGCAGTCGAGCCTCGAGGACCTCTTCGTTCGCTTGGTGGCCGCGAGCGGGGGAAGGTCGGCGCCCGGCGGTGTGCTGAAGCGAAAGGCAGGGGCCTGATGCAGACCGCGGCGCTGCTCCTGGACAGTCTGCGGATGTTGCGGAGCCGCGCGCTCTTCTGGATCAGCCTGGGCATCTCCGCGCTGGTGATGCTGATCTACGCCTCGATCGGCTTCGGGCAGAACGGCCTCAGCCTCTTCTTCGGACTCTGGGAACTGGAAGACCCGTTCTTCATCTCCGGAAGTCCGTGGGCACGAACGCTCTATCTCGGGATCTTCTCGAACGTGGTGGTGACGATCTGGCTGGGTTGGGCGGCGACGATCCTCGCGCTCGTCTCGACCAGCTCGGTCTTCCCCGACTTCATGGCGGCCGGTTCGATCGAGATGGTGCTCTCCAAGCCGATCTCGCGGCTCCGCGTCTTCCTGATCAAGTTCCTCGGCAGTCTCCTGTTCGTGCTGCTGCAGGTGGCGATCTTCTGTGTCGGAGTCTTCTTCTGCGTCGGGTTCCGCATCGACGAATGGCTGTGGTCGATCTTCGCGGCGGTGCCTCTGGTGACGGTGTTCTTCTCCTACCTCTACGCCTTCAACGTCCTCATGGGCCTCATCACCCGAAGCGGGCTGGCGGCCCTGATTTTCACGGCGGTGTTCTGGATCGTGCTCTTCGCGGTGCAGTCGGGCGAGGCGGGTCTGCGGTCGATCGCCAATGAACAGGCGGTGCGGCTCGAGCGGATCGAACTGCGGATCGCCGATCAGGAGGCTCGTCTCGCCGCTGCGGGCGAGGCGACACGGCCCAGCGAGCAGCGAGCGCGGGACCGGCTCGAGACCGAACTGGATGCCAATCGCGCCCGTGCCGCGGAAGCGCAGGAGCGGCTCGATGCGATCGATGGCTGGCATCGCCCGCTCGAGATCGCCATGGCGATCCTGCCCAAGAACCAGGCGACCATCGCACTGCTCGATCGCTGGCTGCTGCCCGACAGCCGCTACACCATGACCGAGATCATGCTGGGCGAGTACCGCGAGGTTCCCGAGGAAGGCGTTTCGAACGCGGAGACGTCGCCATCCGCGGCGGAGCGTCCCGGAGAGGGCGAGGACGCTTCGTCGGCGGCGGAGTCTCCGGAGGCGGGGCGCGAAGAGCGTCGCGCCATGCGGCGGGAGGCGGCGAGGCGCGAGGCGATGGAGGCGCACGCGCGCGCGCTCGAGCTGTGCAAGGTGACC
>JAPOKA010000232.1 GCA_029977865.1 bacterium | reverse complement strand
AGGCCGCGCCATCGACCTCCGCGTCTCGACCCTGCCGACCCAGTTCGGCGAGTCCGTCGTGCTGCGAATCCTCGACAAGACCGTCGTCAACCTGAGCCTCGACGCGCTCTCGATGCAGGACGACATCAAGGAGGGCATCCGCGCGATGGTCAACCGCCCCAACGGCATCTTCATCGTCACCGGCCCGACCGGCTCCGGCAAGACCACCACGCTGTACTCCGCCCTCCGCGAGGTGAACACCGAGGACATCAAGATCCTCACCGCCGAGGATCCGGTCGAGTACGAGGTCGAGGGCATCATGCAGGTGCCGATCAACCATCAGGTGGGCCTGACCTTCGCGGCCGCCCTCCGCTCCTTCCTCCGACAGGATCCGGACACGATCATGGTCGGGGAGATCCGCGACCTCGAGACCGCGCAGATCTCCGTCCAGGCCTCCCTCACCGGCCACGTGGTGCTCTCCACGCTCCACACCAACGACGCCCCGGGCGCCGTCACCCGTC
>JAPOKA010000231.1 GCA_029977865.1 bacterium | reverse complement strand
GGCCAACGGGCTCGCGGACAACAACGTGACCGGCGTCTACGCGGTCGGCGACACGATCTACGCGGCGACCGGCGCCGGTGTGAGCGTGTCGACCGACAACGGTGCGAACTGGACCAACTACGACACCGGGGACGGGCTCGGGAGCAACTGCGTGATCGGCGTCTACGCGGAAGGCGACACGATCTATGCGGCGACCGACGGCGGCGGCCTAAGCGTGTCGACCGACAGCGGGTCAACCTGGACCACCTACACCACGGCAAACGGACTGGGGAGCAACTACTTGACCGGCGTCTACGCCCAACGCGACACGATCTACGCGGCGGTTGGCGGCTTCGGTGTGAGCGTGTCGACCGACGGCGGATCAACCTGGACCACCTATTCCGCGCCCAACTTCGTGAACGGCGTCTACGCGATCGGCAGCACGGTCTACGCGGCGACCGACGGCGGCGTGGGCATATCGACCAACGGCGGGTCAACCTGGGCCATCTCCACCACGGCAA
>JAPOKA010000230.1 GCA_029977865.1 bacterium | reverse complement strand
GCTGATCCACGATTACTAGTAATTCCAGCTTCATGCACTCGAGTTGCAGAGTGCAATCCGAACTGAGGTATCTTTTAAGGATTTGCTTAACTTCGCAGTCTTGCTTCCTGTTGTAGATACCATTGTAGCACGTGTGTAGCCCAACACGTAAGGGCCATGAGGACTTGACGTCATCCCCACCTTCCTCCAGCTTATCACTGGCAGTTCTTTCAGAGTGCCCAACTTAATGATGGCAACTAAAAGTGAGGGTTGCGCTCGTTGCGGGACTTAACCCAACATCTCACGACACGAGCTGACGACAGCCATGCAGCACCTGTGTTTCGTCCGGCCGAACCGAAAACTTTAATCTCTTAGAGTCGCGACGAACATGTCAAGTGTTGGTAAGGTTCTGCGCGTATCTTCGAATTAAACCACATGCTCCACTACTTGTGCGACGTCGTTGACCACGTCGACGGGAAGGAACTCTCTGTCTCTCTCACCCCTGACAACCTCGATGAGCT
>JAPOKA010000229.1 GCA_029977865.1 bacterium | reverse complement strand
CGCTGGCCATCGCTCCCAAGGCCAGGGACATGTCTGCCAACTTCTCCAAGGCGCTCAACCGCTTCCAGAAGGAGGACCCCACGTTCCGCGTCGAGCAGGACAAGGAGAGCGGCGAGACCATCATCAGCGGCATGGGCGAGCTGCACCTCGAGATCTACGTCGAACGGCTCAAGCGCGAGTACAACGTCGACGCCGACGTCGGCAAGCCCAAGGTGGCCTACCGCGAGGCCATCACCAAGCGCGCCGACTTCGACTACCTGCACAAGAAGCAGTCTGGCGGCCAGGGCCAGTACGGCCGCGTGTGCGGCTACATCGAGCCGCTGCCCGAGGGTTCCCAGGAAAAGTTCGTATTCGAGAACGCCATCATCGGGAACGCCATCCCGCCCAACTTCATCCCGGCCGTGTCCAAGGGCTTCGAGGAGGTCGTCAACGCCGGCTCGCTGGGCGGCTGGCCGGTCGAGGGCGTCAAGGTGGTGATCAACGACGGCAACGCCCACGCCG
>JAPOKA010000228.1 GCA_029977865.1 bacterium | reverse complement strand
GCGGGTGGGAGGGCTGGCCTAAGGCGGCGCTCACCCGAGCCCTAACCCTAAACATAACCCTAACCTAAACCCAAGTCCTAACCCTACCCCTAAGCCTACCTCTACTCCTAACCAGGCGCCGCTCACCGTGCTCGCCGACACGCTGCTGGTCGAGTGGTCGCACCGGCCCACCTCGCTCCACGGGCAGGAGCACTTCGGCTACGCCCGGTTAGGTTAGGGTTAGCCCTAAAACCCTAGCCCTAGCCCTAGCCCTAGAGCCCTAACGCCACTCCCTACCCCTACCCTGACCAGGTCGACGCGATCTCGAGCATGGAGATCGCGGAGAGGAAGCTGCTCGAGACGGAGGGTTGGAGCACACACTGCGCCAAGGCGCACCGCTTTGCCAACGCGAGCGACACCCGCTGCGCCTCACCCGTGTCACTGCTCAACATCCTGCGGCCGAACGACGCGCTCCATCGGAAGCAGTGCGAGGAGGGTTTCTGCAACGCTCCCTTCTTCAACGTG
>JAPOKA010000227.1 GCA_029977865.1 bacterium | reverse complement strand
AAGAAGGAGAAGGAGAAGAAGGAGAAGGAGAAGGAGAAGGAGAGAAGGAGACAAACGCCAGGGAGGCGTTTGTGGACGAGATGGTGTCGGGGTGTGTGGTGAGGGGGGGCTGGGGTGGCGTCGTGGAGGTCGGGGTCGACGAGGCGCTCGGGATCGTCGACGACTACAGGGCGCAACGGGCGACGGGGCGCCAGGTCTTGCTCGGGAGCGTCTATTTGTAGGTATGGTTGTTGCAATGTTTTTCGTCGTCATCATTCTTTGGTGAGATCCGGGATGTCTTCCTCGTCGTCGTCGCTGTCGTCCCCGACCGCGCCGGCCAGGTCCCCGAGCTGCGACATGTCAAACCCTCCCATACCTCCACCGTCCATGCCACCCATGCCGCCCATGCCGCCCATCATCTGCTGGAACGAACTCATGTCAAAGCCGTCTGCGAGCCCCGGCGCCTCGTCCTCCTCGTCCTCGTCCACCCACCTGTCAAAGTCCGTCTTGATGTAGCCCAGCTTC
>JAPOKA010000226.1 GCA_029977865.1 bacterium | reverse complement strand
GCACGAGCTTCTGGAAGAAGCCCTGCTTGGCGCCGAGCTTCTCGCGCCCGTAGCGCACCGCTCTGCGAAGCACGCGCCGCAAAACGTAGTTGCGTCCGTCCGACCCGGGCGCGGCGCCGTCGGCGATGGCAAAAGTGAGCGTGCGGATGTGGTCCGCCACCACGCGGTACGCCATGTCCTTCTCGCCGACATCCTCGGGCGCGAGCAGCCCGGTGTAGGGCGGCGCGTTCGTGATTTGCTGGATCTCATCGAAGATGGGCGTGAAGATGTCGGTGTCGTAGTTGCTCATCTTGCCCTGCAGAATAGACGCGAGGCGCTCGAAGCCCATGCCGGTGTCGACGTGCTTCGCCGGCAGCGGCTTCAGCACGCCACCCTCTTCGCGGTTAAACTGAATAAACACCACGTTCCAAATCTCGAGGCACATGGGGTCGTCCATGTTCACCAGGCTCGACGCGTCGCGGCCGCCGATGCGGTCGTAGTGGATCTCCGTGCACGGGCCGCAGG
>JAPOKA010000225.1 GCA_029977865.1 bacterium | reverse complement strand
CCGCACGGCGTGCGGACCGCTCCGCTCGGCGGGGGATGACCCCGACGCCGCCGCCGACGTCGCGGTGGATTTCGTGGCCGCGCTGTTGGAGGGCGAGGGCGCGTCGACGTTTGAGCTCCTGGAGTGCGGCGGCGTCGAGGCGCTGCGCGCGTTTTTCAGCGGCGCGGATTTGCCCCGGGACGACGGCTGGAGCTCCGCCGTCGCGGCGCGGCTCTCGAGCTTCACGCGCGCGGCGGCCGAGAAGATGCCCCCGAACGCGATGGGCGCGCTCGTGGAGCGCCTGCTGGACGCGCTGGCGGTGACGGAGTCGCTGCCCATGCGGCTGAGCGGCGGCAAGACGAGCGGCGGCGCGACTTCGAGCTCGAGCCGGAACGGCGGCGCGAACGGCGCCGGGGACGGCTTGAGCGCGCTCGCGCGACCGTTCAAGCTCCGGCTCAGCCGCGCGCCGAACAAGCGCGAGGGTCTGCGCGATTACGCGTCCAACATCATCCTCGTCGAGCCCCTG
>JAPOKA010000022.1 GCA_029977865.1 bacterium | reverse complement strand
CGCGGAATCCGCGGAGTCGTTGGCCGACGCTCCCTTCGATCCCCGCGGGCAGGTCAAGCGAATCGCCCGCGCCGATCTGGTGGGGCTGGTGAACCGGGCGGTCATCACAGCGCTGGTGCTTGAACGACAAGTGATCGCCCGCGACCACGATGTTCCTCCCCGGGCTGCCCTGCCCGATGCGGCGGTGGCGGACATCGCCCGGGCGCGGCCGGCCGACGCGGAGAGCCTGCGACGGGTCAAGGGAATCCCCGGCCGCACCCGCGAACACTGCGCCGAGCGGCTCGTGGCCGCGGGCGCCCACGGACTCGCCACCCCCGCCGAGCCGGACGGGATCGCCGATGCGATGAGCCGTCGCGGAATTCGCGCCGAGGTCGATCGGGCCTGGCCGCGGCTTCAGGAGCGCTGCCTCGCCCTCGGGATCGCCACCGAACTCGTGATCAGCCGCGCCGGCTTCACCTCGTGGTTCTGTCGCGAGGTCTCCGCGCGCCACGGCCGACCCATGAAGGGACCTGCCGAGCCGCTCGCCGAAAGTCCGTTTCGGTCAGGATCATGGAGAGAACAGGCCTTGGGCGAACTCGTGCGCGAGCTGCGCGACGAGATCGGACCGCCACCCGCGCCGCCCGCCCGCGCGCCGAGGCGGCGACGCCGCTCAACCGAGTAGCGCGACCCGACCGGCACCGCGAAGGTCATCGAGACCGCGGGCTCGCAGGCCGCCCGCGCCGTGGAGCATCCCGAGCGCAGTCATGCTGCTCGCACATTCGCCGTGAACGAGGCGCTTGGCCTCCGCCGAAGAGCACCCCGCCGCGATCAGCCGCTGGTGCCCCAGGCGGCAAGCAAGATCGCCAGATCGGCGCCGCCCACGGTGCCGTCGCCGTCGAGGTCGCCGGGGCCGGGAGTGCCCCACGCGGCGAGCAGGATGGTCAGATCGGCGCCGCCCACGGTGCCGTCGCCATCGATATCGGCACCACCGCCGCACTCGCCGGGAGAGATGAAGACCATCCACTCCGAGGATCCCTCGTTGCCGGCCCAATCCACCGCGACCATGCGGTAGGCGACTTCCGAGCAGGCCGGGAACTCCGGCAGCACCCCGCGCCAGAGGCTGTTGCCTGACCAGAGCGCCTCGACCGACTGCTCCTTGCCGCCACCGACCATGTAGCGAAGTTCGACCGAGCGGGCGAAGAACCCGCGATCGCTCGTGTGGTCGTCGAAGATCAGCGCCCGCACCCGCTGCGGGCCGGGAGCCGCACTCTTGCCGGGAACGATCTCATCCATCCTGATCACCCGCGGCGCCCGCGAGTCGATCGGACCGGTGACGTTCACGTAGATGCGGTTCTGGAAGCCCCCGCTCTCGCCCTGTGCGGTGACGATGTCGATGCGGCCGTCACCGGTCAGATCGCCCACCATCACATCGAGCGAGGAGTCGGACTGGGCGCTGATCAGAGAGGTGTCCTCGGTGAAGGTGCAGTCGCCGCTGTTCACGTAGACCCGCTCGCGGGATCCGCCGAGCGTCGCGACGATCATGTCGAGGTCGCCGTCGTCGTCGATGTCGAAGAACTTGGTGTCGTTGTCGTCGGAAGTCGGGTTGGGGATGATCCGCGAGGAGATCTTCTGCCAGACCGAGCCGTCTCCGGAGTAGTTCCGCAGCAGCATCTCCTTGTTGCTGGTGTCGGCGTTGGCCCCGAGCAGATCGAGATCGCCGTCGCCGTCGCAGTCGCCCGCGTCGTAGGAGTAGGTCGAGTAGTCGGTGGGCACCCCGCTGATGCGCTCGTACGCGCCGGTTCCGTCGTTGCGCCAGATCTGGCTTCCGCCGTTGGTGCTCGATCGGCTCCCCACATGGATGTCGAGATCGAGATCGTTGTCCACGTCGAAGAAGAGGATGTCCTGCTGGTCGGGGATGTTTGCGGTGGGGATGCGGTCGACGCTCGCGTCGGTGTAGTGCCCGGTCCCGTCGTTCAGGTAGAGCTTCGGAGCGCCGTTGGAGCCGAAGCGGCTGCTCGTCCCGCTGTGGTTGAAGACCAGGTCGAGATCGCCGTCGTCGTCGACGTCGCCGAACTGCGCCCGTGCGCTCGAAAGGTTCGCGTCGGGAAGGCGGTCGCTCTCGTCGCTGAAGACGCCGGCGCCGTCGTTGATCAGGAGCTTCGGCTTCCGGAAGAAGTCCTGCGCGAGCACCATGTCGAGGTCGCCGTCGCCATCGCAGTCGCCGAGCTCGACGCCGCGGAAGCAGCCGGTCACGCCCGCGGCGCGGGCATCGGTCTGATCCGAGAAGACGCCGACGCCGTCGTTGATGTAGATCCGCGGCTTGAGCAGGGCGCCGAGCGAGGAGTAGCCCTGCCCGTTCGCGAAGACGATGTCGAGGTCCCCGTCGCCGTCGAGGTCGCCAATGGTCGCCTGGTTGGTGTACTCCGCCTGGGTCGGGAACCGCGAGGTCGTCTGCTGCTGGAACTGCTGAGCCAGCGCCGGGGCCGCGGCGGCGAGGCACGAAAGGACGATCAGGCGGTCGAGCGGGAGTGGCTGGCGGGTCATGGCGTTCCTGCAGATGGTGGTCTGGAACCCGACGCGATCGGGCTTCGGCGACGATGGCGACAATGGCCCACAGGGCCGACTTCCAAGGCGAGGCCGATCCAAGAGAACCTAGCACCCCGAACCGGCCGTGCCGGACCGAAGCCGACAATCTGGGCGAGGTGGCGCAAAGTTGGCCTGCGAATCCTCACGCGGTTTCGATCCTGGGGCATCCTCTGGAAGGAGGGATCCCTACGCTCGGATCGGTCCCCGGTTTCCGAAAGGCCTGAACCGCCGCGGATTCCCATGCGTTCATCTCGCTTCTTCCCGGTCCTCGACTCCCCATGTTCCGCCGCCCGCCAACGCCCGTTGCCACGCTCTCGTCGGTTCTGCTGGCCGCCGCCCCCGCGGCGGGGCAGATCGCCTTCGAACCGCCGGTGTCGATTCCGTTGCCGACCCCGCACGTGCCCTCGTCGCTGCATCTGGCCGATCTCGATGGCGACCAGCGGCTCGACCTCGTCGTCACCGGGCGAAGCACCGACGGTCTGCTCTACATCCTTCGTGGTGCGGAGGACGGCTCGTTCCTTCCGCCAGAGGCGATCGAACTCGGTTTTCCCACCGACGCAGCGGCGAGCGGCGACTTCAACGGCGACGGACATGTCGATCTCGTGCTGGTCGCCCGCACCCAGATCGGCCGGCTGATCGAGTTGCCTGGCCTTGCCGGAGGCGGGTTCGGAACGCCCGAACTGGTCACCATCGAACGCGAACCGCGGAGCCTCTGCCTCGCCGACTTCGATGGCGACGGGGCGGTCGAACTGGCGGCGACCAACTACGGATCGAACTCGATCACCACCGCCGAGATCGGGCCCGAAGGAATCCAGCCCTTCGACCACCTCACCATCGGCCGCGAGGCGGTGGCGATGTGCTTTCCGCAGGAGACCCACGCGGGCGATCTCGATGGCGACGGCGTTCCCGAACTGGTCGTGCCCGCGATCGGAAACGGTCGCCTGCAGATCATGCGCTTCGCCGCGGGAAGCTTGGCGGTGCCCAATCCGACCGGCATCCGCACTCCGGCGGTCGGCGATCAGCATGCGGCGCTCACCACCGCCGGCCTCTTCGACCTCGACGGCGACGGCGACCTCGACGCCATCACGCCTGCGATCCTGCTCGGCCAGTCGCAGGTGATCGTGATCTACCGCAACGACGGAAGCGGCAACCTGCTCGATCGTTCCCTGGTCGAGACCTCGTTCATCGGCTTCGCCTGGTGCGCCACCGCCGCCGACTTCGATGGCGACGGTCGGGTCGATCTCGTCGCTGGCATGGCCCTACCGGGGATGATCGTGGTGCGTCGCAACGAGTCGACCGACCTGCCGGGCGGCGACCTGGTCTACGGATTCCCGATGCCGATCTTCGAGGGCTCGTTCATCCGCGATCTCGCGATCGGCGACCTCGACGGCGACGGCGACCCCGACCTCGTCGCAGTCGACATCTCGAGCCATACCGTGCACGTCTTCCGCAATCGCAGCGGGGAGGGCGGCCTTGCCGGGCTCGAGGATCCAGTCACCGCCGGCGGTAAGCGCTCTCTCTCCGCCTCGCCCGCCGCCGACCGCGACGCCGGGCGGGGCCCCTTGGTCGATCGAAACCTCGACGGCCTCCTCGACGCCCGCGACGTCGCGATCGAACTCGCCGATTGGATGCCGCCCGCGGCGCCGGCGGCCAAGGAGGGCTCACGGTGAGCGGTCGTCGCCGAGCGCTGCTCGCGACCGCGGTGTGCGCGTCGACCTCGTCAGCACTCGCGCAGTGGGCGCCCTGCGGCGCGGGTGCCGGCGACTGCTACAAGCCGCACCCCGATGGCGGCTGCATCCAGACCGCCTGCTGCGAACTCGTCTGCGACTACGAACCGCTCTGCTGCGAGGCGGCATGGGACGAAGTCTGCGTCGAGGCAGCGACCGAACTCTGCGTCGGCATCGCCTGCCCGAACCCGGGCTCCTGCCTCGAACCGCATGAGAACCCCGGCTGCGATGACGAGTCGTGCTGCGACTTCGCGTGCCTGCTCGATCGCTTCTGCTGCGACGTCTCGTGGGATCGCCTCTGCGTGGAGCGGACGGAACTGCTGTGCGGCCTCGGTCCCTGCGCGATCGAGGTGCCCGACGATGCCATCCCCGAAGGCGAGTTCTGCTACGAGCGCGTCAACGACGGCTGCAGTCTCACCGAGCCGGCCTGGGGCTCGCTCGCCGCCGGGCTGACGATCGTCGGCAAGTGGACGACCAACGGACCCCGCGACATCGACAGCTACCGGCTCGTGGGCCCGATCGCCACGGTCCGCTTCCGTCCCGAGTTCCCCGGGCAGCTGGTGCTCATTCGCGGCGAGTGCGAAGGCGCGATCGAGGTCCTCGCGGTGACGACGACGAGTCCCTGCACGGAGGCCGAACTCCCGATCGCCTTGCAATGGACCGGGGACCCGACGCTGACCCTCGTGGTGTCGGGCGGCACGATCCGCGGAGAACTGCGGCGCGCCTTCGCCTGCAACGAGATCGACCCCGAGAATCCCCCGTCGCCCGACGACCCGCCTCCGCCCGATCCGCCCTTCGAGCGACGCTACTTGCTCGCAGCCGAGTCGATCTGTGCCGCTGCCGACCTCGATGGCGACTGCGTGGTGGGCGGGGCCGATCTGGCGATCCTGCTTGCTAACTGGGGCACCGACAATCCCTTGGGCGATCTCAACGGCAGTGGCGAGATCGATGGCGCCGACCTCACCCTGCTGCTCGCCAACTGGGGCTGATTGCGCCGCGTTCACGCCCGCGCGGCCACCGAGGAAGGAAGCGAACCTCAGACGGCGACCTCGAAGGCGGCGCTCTTGGCGGGCCCAAGAGACCCCGGGAGCGACCCGCTTCAGCCCGCGACCGTCGCATTCGAGCGGGGGAGTGTTCGGCCAAGCGGCCCCATCTCGAGCCGCCGCTCCGCGATTTCCAGACCGGAACCGCTTCCCGTGAGCCTCCGAACGGCATGACTTCGACGCCGGAATCCCTCGCAATTATGGGGTGGAGACCTTGCTCTCCGGTGGGAAAGGCGTATTTTCAGAGGCGTCGAGTGTCATTGGCTAGCGCAGAAGCAACCGCCGGCAGTTCTCGTGAACGTGGCCGAGTCGGTTGCAGGAGATGAGATGCCATGAGGTTCCCCATCGGACTTTCGGCGGTAGTGGCGACTGCGATCGCAGGGTCGGCAAGCGCGGTGAATGTCTACGTGGCCACCGGCCAGAGCGGCGCCCAGACCTTCATCAATCGGACCGACATCAGCTACTGGACCTTCGCCACCAACGCGAGCGCGGTGTCGGATTTCACCGGCGGCTACTTCCACGTCAAGAAGGGCGGCGGCGCTGGCCCGTCGGCCAACATTAACTTCGCGGTGATCGTGGGCACCTACACCGACTTCACCAACAACTACAACGGGACAACCGGCGTCTACTCCGGAGGTTCGGTGATCTCCGATTCGAAGACAGCAGGTGCGATCACCGGCTCCTTCACGAGTCAAGTGTTCGCGGGCACACCGGTGACTCTCGCGGCGAACACGACCTATACCGCGGTGGTGTGGTCGGCTGCCACGGGGACCGGCAACGATACCTACTACATCAAGAACAACGGCGACATGTTCTGGAGCGACAGTTCGGGCAATGCCATCGCCCCTAGCGGGTACACCCCAGGCCAAGATCTGGCAACGGTGACCTCCTCCGTTGTTCCCGGCGCCGGCCTCGCTGCGCTCGCGGGAGTCGGCCTCGCCGCACGTCGGCGGCGTCGCTGACGAGCCGCTTTCGCATCGATCGATTCCAACGCCTCACCGCCCCGGCCTCAAGCCGGGGCGGTTTCGTTTCGCGATCCTCGCGGAGGCGCGACCATCGGGCCCCGTCGAGCGTTCCCCCGCCACCCGGGCCCGCGGACCGGGCTCGAGCCTCTGTGGTGAGCAAGGGTCCCGGAACCGGCCTTAGGGCAAGGCAGCCGCGCGAGTGAGCCGACCCGCCGGCCGGACGCTGAAATTGGCGGAGATTGAGCAGGAAATCGGCGGCACCCGTGCTAGGTTCTGAGGACCTCTCCGCACACTTCGAGGCGACTCGATCGGGCCACGCCAAACCGAGGGATTCCCCCATGAAGCGATTCGAACCACTGCTCGCCGGAATTGCCGCCCTGATCGCCTGCTCCGCACCCGCGACGGCGGAGAGTTTCCGGTTCGAGTTCGAGGGCGAGGGCAACGTCGCCGAGATCTCGAAGTCCTTCGCGGTGCCGCTCGCGGGCACGCTGATCGGCAACTACGACCCGGTCAGCAATCCCGGCGGAACCCAGACCAGACCGGGCCTCTTCGGAGGCAGCGGCAACATCCCGGTTCCCTACACCGCAACGTTCTCACTCGTCGGCGATCTCGTCGGAACGCCCAGCGGGTTCGTCGATGTCGACTGGGTGCCGGGCGACACCACCGCCACCCTCACCGCTCTCGAACTCGACCCGCTCGGTGGAGTTCCCGGCGACCTCGAGGCCACGCTCACCATCCTCTTCGGAACCTTCCGGACCTACAGCCCAGACTCCATCTTCCCCGGTGGCACGCCCTACCCGCTTCCATTCGGCGCCGCAGCAGTCAGTTCGATCTCGATCATCGCAACCGCGCCGGCGGCGGTGGCGGTCGTGGCCAACAAGACCGGCTGGACGCTCTCGGCGCTCGTCGAGGTCGAGATCTCCGCGATCGTGAACCAGTCGGGCGAGGACTTTCTCGTCGGACCAAGCCTCGCGGTGATTCCCGTCTCGGGCACCCTGATCGAAACGCCGGCGGGCTACCTGCTCGCCGGCACGGCCGAGGGAACCCAGACCTTCGACGAACCGACCCAGCAGGACTTCCCGCCGCAGCCGACCGACGTCCCGACGGTGCTGCCTCCCGGATCGGTCGCCCATCTGATCGTCTCCGGCACTGCCAACGGCGTGAGCGGCGAATCGACCTTCGTGGTCGACTTCTCCGGACTCGGCACCGAGATCGCTCCGCCGGCGGATCTGAACGGCGACGGCATCGTCAACGGCGCGGATCTCGCGATCCTGCTCGCCGCGTGGGGACCATGCCCGCCCAAGGGAGCCTGCCCGGCCGACCTCAACGACGACGGCATCGTGAACGGCGCTGACCTCGCCATCCTGCTCGGCGAGTGGACCCCGGGCGGCTGAGGACTCGAACCGAGCCGCCGCAGGCCGCGGACGGCGTCGCTCCACAGCCGGGTTCGCGTCCGAAACGGTCGGGACCGCTCCGCGAGGGTGGTACCATTTCCGCCCCGTGACCACCTCCACCCTGCTTGCGGTCCAACTCGACACCTACCTGCCGGTGCTGCTCATCTTCGTGATGGCCGCCGGCTTCGCCGTCGTGAACATCGTGGCGAGCCACCTGATCGGTCCCCGAAAGCAGGCGGCGGTGAAGGGCATGCCCTACGAGAGCGGGATGAACCCCATCGAGGGCGCCCGCAAGCGGTTCAACGTCCGGTTCTACATCCTCGCGATGACCTTCCTGGTCTTCGACGTCGAGATCATCTTCCTCTACCCCTGGGCGGTCACCTTCACCCAACTGGGACCACGCAGCCCCGAGGGCGTGCTGTTCCTGGGCCGGATCCTCTTCTTCATCGCGATGAGCGTGGTCGCCTACGTCTACGCGTGGAAGAAGGGCGTCTTCCGCTGGGATTGAGTCGCTCTCCCGCGACGGACGTCAGCCCCGGCGAGGCAGCTTCGAGAGGTCGAACTCCGGCGGCGGCGGGCACGACGGGTTGATCCACTGGATGATCGCAGCCCACCCGGCGCTTTCGTCGTCGTGGGGCAGATAGCCGCGGATCGGGGCGACGACATCCCAGCCATCGTGCAGGTGCGCCGTCAGCACCGGGTCGACGATCTCGCCGCTGCGTACCCGCTCGATGTAGGTCTGCGGTTCGATCTCGGCAAGGTGCTGCGCGTATCCGGGCATGCGGCTGCCGCCAGCCATGCGCCAGAGCCCCTTCGCACGCACGAGGTCGCGCGTCGCGTTGGTCAGGACCTTGGCGAGACCGTGGTGCTGATGCCGCGGCGCGACCATGAGCTCCGCGCCGTACAGCGTGTGCCCCTGCGGATCGTGATCGGTGAAGAGACCGCTCGCGGTGAGCACGTCCCACGAATCGTCGACGTGGTAGTGCGCGAGGTTCAGCATCAGGCTGAAGTGGACGCCCGCGACGTCGCCGGAGTCCTCGTGCTCGGCGACGAACTGCCCTTCGGGGAAGAGCCGGTGATGGGTCGCAAGCTCCTCGTCGGTGTAGGGCCGCTCGGTCGAGTAGACCGCCGCGCAGATCGCCTCGATCTGCGGGTAGTCCGCCTCGACCATGCTTCGGACGCGGTAGCCCTCGGGCGGGCGCTGCAGCGGGGCGCTGCCGCCTCGACTCACGGGCAGGGTCCCCAGCCGGCCAGCACGATCCCGAGGTCGATGCCGTCCACCACGCCGCTGCCGTCGACGTCGCCGGATCCGCGGCTTCCCCAGTCGGCCAGCACGATGCCCAGATCCACGCCACCGACGAAGCCGTCGCCGTCGATGTCGCCGGGGCAGTCCCCGGGACCGCCGCCACCCCCGCCGAGTTCGATGACCGCGAGGTGGACGAATCCGGCGCCGGCGTCGTTGAGGTCATTCCAGGCGCCGTTGGAGCCGAGCATCTCCGCGAAGTGCTCGACGTTGTTGGCGTTGTTGGGCTCGCCTGGATTCCAGTTGGTGTAGTCGACCGCGCTGCCGTCGGACCAGTACCACTCGCCTTCGCTGTTCTGGTCGGTGAAGCCGATCCACAGGCGGCGGTCCTGACCGTTGAAGTTGCCGAAGGTCTGATGGATGAACTCGTTCTCCTCGGCGCTGTGGATCGAGGCGAGGTGACCGCCCACGAGCTGGGCCAGGGCCTCGGCGTTGTTCCAGGTGGTCGAGGTCGCGAGCGCGTATCGCTGACCGGTGTTGGGGTCGGTCACGTCGGCGAGGAAGCCGCTGCCGATGGTCATGGTGCCGGTGCCGGTCGATCCGCCCGAGGTCGGGGTGCCGTAACTGCCGATCCGGATGGCGTAGACCGCGCCAGACTCGCCGGCGAAGGTGACCACCGACTGCAGGCTGCAGGAGTCGTCGTTGCAGGCGATCACATCCATCGAGTCCGGGCAGCCGCCCTTGGGGTAGCCCGCGTAGACGGCGATCTTCGTGTCGTAGCTCGCGCCGCAGAGGCTGATCTGAATGAGCGTCGAGTCGTCGCAGGTCCAGCGGTACCAGATGTCCTTGTAGATCTGGTCCTGGCCGAAGAAGAGGCACGCGGCCACCGGCTCGCCGTCGGTGGTCGCATCGACCGTCGAGAAGTCGTAGGAACCGAAGCCGTAGATCGGCTCGGGAAGGAAGCACTCGTCGTTGACCGGCTGCGCGAAGCCGGCCGAGGTGATGGCGGCGGCGAAGCCGAAGGCGGCGGTCATGATGGTCTGGAGGTTCATGGGTTCTGGCCGGTCGGATTGGTGCCCGAGCGGGGCGGTCCCCGCGGGGCCGCTTCCCGTTCGAGTTGGCGATCCCATGAAACTACTCTCGGTCCGGCGACTTCCAAGCACCAAGTTCGGAGGAGTCGGCGCATTGGCCGAACCAGTCTCCTGTTGGGTGATTTCCAGTCAAAGTCGCATCGTCGGCAGAAGTCGTCCGTACAGTGTGCCTAGTGGGGTCGGGTTGGTCCGGCCCGATGAGTTCGCGGTTCGACCGGACACGGGGGTGCGACCGTCGACCGCGTGTTTGGAGTGCACGCCTTGGCTTCCGCGATCAACGCAACCCTGCAGGACCACTTCGAAGTCGCCGCCAGCGAGTCGCTTTCGCGGCTCCGGAAGATCACCGGCGACCTCCTCAACGCGGTCCCCGGTCTCGATCCTTCCCGGCCCGTCGATGTCGCCAATCACCTTCAACTCGACCTGAAGTTGGCGTGGCGAATGTTCCGCCTCGCTCGCGCGGCGAGTCCCCTCGACTCGGCCCGCCATGTCCCAGGGCATGTCGGCCACCGCATCTGGACCGAGGCGTGCGCCGCTCACGGCGCCCCCGCCGACCTGGTCGCGGAGGCGAACTCGGCCTACGCCGATCTCCTGGTGGTGATCGATCGCTTCGCCGGAAGCCGCAAGGCCTTCGATCTCATGGTGGCTGGTCTTGCTCCGACCGGAGGCGACACCCGGCTCGCCCTGGAGCACCGCCGCCAGATGTTCATGGGCGCGAGTTACGTCTGGGGCATCCAGGCGCGCGTCACCTTCCGATGCGACATCGTCGCGCCCTCGGCGACGAAGGGGCAACTCGACCTGGTGACCATTCGCGGCATCGTCGATCTGCGGCGGCTGCGACCCGAGGTCTCGTGGCGGTTCCGCAACGCCATCTCGATTGACGACAAGGGCGCCAAGCGTTCGATGCCGGATCGCCGACCGATCGACCCTCGTTCAAGCAGCGGATCGCAACTTCAGCCGCCGCTGCTGCGGGACTTCTGCACCGATCCCCTGCCGAACTTCCGACCCCACGATCTCGGCGGAGGCTTCGTCGAGTTCGAGGCGGCGGGTGGCGGGGTGGGCCGGGAAGGTGAGCAGACCTTCGTCTTCGCCGAGGTGATCCGAGAGTACGAACCAATCGTTCGCACCGAGACGCACCACGGGATCCATCACCTCTTCAGCCTCCGCACCCCCACCGAGCTCGGCGTCTTCGACCTGCTCTGCCACCGGGAGATCTTCGGCGGCGAAGGCGAGTTCGACCTGCTGCACAACAGCGACCTCTACCACTGCGCCGTCCGCGACGGCAGGCCCCACCGCCGCTGCGACCTCTTGCCCGGTCCACATCATCCCGAGCAACTCGGCCGCGGCCTCAAGCAGGCGGGCCTGCGCGAGGTTCCCTTCTACGCCGACATGCTCGGCCACGTGCTCGCCAAGGCGGGTTGGTCGGCGGACGACTTCGACCTGAATCGGGCCCGCGTGGCCTTCCCGGCGATTCCATCGACGATGGTCATGGAACGGGAGTATCCCGACCGCGACCCCGAGACGGTCGGCGGCTGAGCCGCGGGTTCGCTCGACTCAGCGGCTGCCCCGCGAACGGGTTGCTTGCGGCCCGCGGCGGCGGCCGGCGGGCGACGAATCGGAGACCGACTCGACCTCGAGACTGCGACGCTTGGGCGCAATGGCGGTCGAGACCCCTTGCGATGCGCCCTTGCGGACCATGCCCACCTCGGTGATCCGTTCCCAGGCGCTTTCCGCGTTGCCCGCGGAGAACTCGATGGTCACGGCACGGCGATTCCAGGCCCGCGCCACCGTGGCGGTGGTGCCGCTGCCGCAGAAGGGATCGAGCACCAGGTCGCCTTCGTTCGAGCAGGAGAGGATCACCCGTTCGAGGTAGACCTCGGGAATCTGGTTGTGGTGGCGGTGCCGCCGTTCGCCGTTGTTGCCCTGGATGCGTCCCCAGTAGGGCCCGTACCAGACGTCCATCGGCACCCGCATGCCCTTGTTGCTCTCCTTGGCCATGGTGCGGGGATCACCGTAGATGCTGGCGCGGTCGGAGGGTTCGAGCACCGCGTCTGGATTCCACCGCCGCTGCTTCGCGTCCTTCACGAAGTAGAGCGCGTGCACCTTGGAGGCGATGAAGGAGCTGTCGCGGCACTGGCCGAAGCGAAAGTGCCACACGCACCAGTTGATCATCGCCAGACCGCGGCGCTTGAGATGCATGACCACTTCGGCCGCGGTGTCGTCGGGAATGTTGACCCAGAGCGCCCCGTGCGGGGCGAGGCACTCGATGCAGGCGTCGAGCCAGTCGTAGGTGAAGCGCTCGTAGGCGTCGCGGGGCATGCCGTCCTTCCAGCCCTCGTAGGGAACCTCCCAGTTGAAGGGCGGATCGGCGAAGATCAGGTCGACCTTGCCCCGGTCGGGCAATCTCGCAAGCACGTCGCGGCAGTCGCCGAGATAGAGCCGAGTGTCCGGTTCGGACGCCGTGAAGTACGGCTTGTCTGCCGCATCCGCCACCTCGTGCGCCGGCATCTCGTCGCCGGGCAGCACGATGGGAAGCGACCGCAGCCGCGAGGTTCCCTCGCGCATCACCGCGATGCCGCCCTTGGGCGCCGCGTAGCCGCCGGCGCGGTCGAACTCGGTGTTCTTTCGTTCCGCCATCGATCCCGCTCCTGGTCGATCGCGGACCTGCCGCGATCGCGTGCTCATCGAGTTCCGAAGATCCGATCGCCGGCGTCGCCGAGGCCGGGCACGATGTAGCTGCGCTCGTCGAGCCGATCGTCGAGCGCCGCCGCATGGACCGGCACGTCGGGGTGGTCGGCGAGCATCCGCTCGACGCCCGGCGGCGCCGCCACCAGGCAGATCATGCGGATGGTGGCGCAGCCGAGCTTCTTGAGTTCGCCCGCCGCAAACGAGGCCGAACCGCCGGTGGCGAGCATCGGGTCGATCAGGAACACCGGACCGGCCGCGATGTCGGTGGGCACCTTCGAGTAGTAGCAGACCGGCTGCACCGTCTCCTCGTCGCGATAGATCCCCAGGTGCCCCACCCGCGCCTCCGGCAGCAGCGAGAGCAGTCCGTCGGTCATGCCGATGCCGGCACGAAGGATCGGCACCAGCGTCACCGGCGCCGCGATGCGGGCGCCGCTCGCCTCGCCAAGCGGCGTCTTCACCACCACCGGCGCGGTGGGAAGGTGACGGCAGGTCTCGAAGGCCATCAGGGCCGCGATCTCCCCGAGCAGGCGACGGAAGTCCGGCGACGGGGTCCGGGCGTCCCGCACGATCGACAGCTTGTGCAGGATCAACGGATGGTCGAGCACGAAGAGGTTGGGGAATCGGCTCGCCGGCATGGCGCGAGTGTACGGGTTCGCGAGGCGTCCGTTCAGGCCGGGCGGGCCGACGCAGCCCCGGACCGCCGCCGCTCGAGCAGCTCGAGCACCGCCGCCACCGCCTTCTCCAGATCGTCGTTCACCACGAACGCGTCGTAGAGGCCCGGCTCCCGGGCCGCCTCGATCTCGCGCTTGGCCTCGGCGAAGCGCCGCTCGATCGCCGCGGCATCCTCGCGCTTGCGATCGGCGAGGCGGCGATGCAGCTCCGACTCGCTCGGAGGCATGATGAAGATCCCGAAGACCTCCGGCCGCCGCGCCCGCACCTGCCGGGCGCCGTGCACATCGATGTCGAGAATCACGGTGCGGCCGGCGTCCACCGCCTCGTCGACGGGAGCACGCGGGGTGCCGTACCAGTTGCGTCCGAAGACCTGGGCGTACTCGAGGAACTCGTCGCGGTCGATCATCGACTGGAACGTCGCCTCGTCGACGAAGCGATAGTCGACGCCATCGACCTCGCCCGCAGCTCGAGCCCGGGTGGTCGCGGAGACGCTGAACTCGGCGCCGAGGTCCGCGAGGACTCGATGCAGGATCGTGGTCTTCCCGACCCCCGAGGGACCGGAGAACATCACCAGGATTCCGTTCGCGGCGGGCATCGCGCGAGTGTACTTGGACCTCGAGCCCGGTGGAGCCGCTCAACTCCCGGCGAAGCGCTTCGCCAGCAGGCTGCTTGCCGCGAAGAGCCCCACGCAGAGGAGTACCGGCAACGGTCCGAGCGGCGCAAGCATCGTCGCATCGAGCAGGCAGAGGCTTCCCAGCCAGCGGCCGACGAGCTTCGGGACCGGAGTCTCCGGTGTCGAACGCGTCGCGAACGCGAGCCACGCACCGAGACAGCCGAGGACGGCAAGGCTGCGAATCAGCTGGGTCGATCCGAAGGGCTCGCCGAACTCAGGCGTCCAGGCCGGAGCGCCGAGCACGGCCGTCGCCACCAGCGCGAGCATCCCGCACGCGACCACCCACTTCGGCGCCGAACCGAGATCGGATCGCCGCGCGACTCGGCTCTCGCGGGGCGGCGCGGCTTCGCCGCACTCGGGACATCGCACCGCCTCGTCAAGCACGGTCTGCCCGCACTTGGTGCAGAGCCGACGCGGCCCCGCCTCGACTTCGCGCCGTGCGACGAGACTGACCGCGAGCACGAAGATCGCCACCACTGCCGCGGGCACCAGCACCACCACCAGCTCGCGATCACCAACCGGCAGCCAACTCTCCTCGAAGGCGCTTCCCGAGAAGGTCGCCACCGCCGCGACGAGCACCGCAAGACCGCGGCAGGCTGCCGGCAGCACCACCGCGAACGCGACGCGGCGATGCAGCAGGTCGTAGAGGACGATCGCCGCGACGAGCGCCGAGACGAGGCCGACGAGAAGCGGCGAGCGATTGACCGAGAGCAGCAGCCACACGCCCGCCACGAGGAGCGCGACCGCGGCGATCGCGGCCTGCCATCGCCCGATGCGTCGCGAAGGCAGCGGACGCTGCGGGCGCTCGCGGCGATCGGTCGCGAGATCGAAGAGGTCGTTGAGGATGAGTCCGAAGAGATAGAGCCCGCAGAGCCCGAGGGCGACATGCGCCACGATGAAGAGGTCCCTGAACTCGATCGGCCGCGTCGCTGCCTGAGGTTGCCACCCCGCGAATGGAATGGCGGGAAGCCTGCCCTGCGCGACAAACCCAAGCCACGCGCCGAGGATCGCGTTGCTCGCCACCGTCGGCAGGTTCGGCACTCGAAGCAGTTCGAGCCAGGCGCGGATTCGTGCGGCGATCGTCACCCGCGGCAGCGTAGCGGTCCGCCGAGGCGGCGCTCGCGAGAACGCCCGTCGGCCACTCGAGCCTCAGATCAGGCCGCGGACGAACCGGATCTCCTCGGCGATTCCCGCTTCGAGCGAGGCCGGCCGCAGCGCCGGCGGCAACACGGTCCACGCGTAGGTCTCGACCTCGAGGAAGTCGCAGCCGTCCTCGGGCACCAGCGCCGCGAGGCACTCGCCGATCTCGCTGCGAGTGGTCTCGACCCGGCCGAGGCTTCCTGCGAAGACCGGCACGTGGAAGTGCACCCGCCAGAATCCCTCGGGAGCCTCCTCGATCGCCTGGGGAAGGTCTTCGTAGCAGTGCACGCGACCGCTGCCGGAGAGGACCGCGGTCTGATGCAGCCATCGCGGCTCGTCGAAGGGCCGCAGCGACCGGAAGTCGTGGGCGGTCCCGTCGAATGCGATCGCGTTCGAGACCTGGACTCGTCCGATGCGCACGCCGCGCGCTCGATAGCTCGCCAGCGACATCTCTTGATCCTCGAAGAGGACCGCGGCATGGCAGACGTCGTGGCAGGCGCGGAGCACGCCGCGGGCTTCGTCGCCGCCAACGCGGTCGTGCACCTCGGCAAGCAGCTCCGCGGTCTCGCCGGCACGCTCGAGCAGGCAGCCCGGCTCGGGCTCGAGATCGAGATGAATCTCGATGCCCGATCGGTCGCCGAGTGCTCGCAACGACTCGACTGCGGCCGCCAGATTCCCCTTCGCGGCCTCGACCGCCGCCGGATCGGCGAAGGTGCTCCGCCACCCGATCGGGAGTGTGGTCACGCCCGCCGTGGCGGTCCCCGACGGCACCAGGCGGGCGAGCAGTCCCGCCAGCCGCACCGTGTACTCGAGCCGCCGCGGATCCGCCCAGTGCGGCTCGTAGACCGCATGCTTGACCACGCGGCCATGGAAGTCGCCGAAGGGAAACCCGTTGAGCCCTGCCACCACCAGACCTCGGCGAGCAAGCCGCTCGCGAAGCCGCTCCGCCTCGCCGGGAGCCTCGAGTTCGCGCGATGCCTCGTCGGAGAGCCACAGGCCCACCGGAAACGTCGCCGCGGAGTCGATGTCGCCCGCCTCGCGCAACATCGCGGCCACCGCCGGCGCCGTCGCCATCAGGCCATCGAGCATCCGATCCAGTCCAGGTCCGGGGTGGACGTTGGCGCAGTACCCAAGCGGAAGGGCGCGAAGATGGCTCAAGTCGGCGTCACCACTGCGGCCGCAGCGCGTTGAGGTTGGCGTGGTGGATCCACTTCCAGCCCTCGGGGGTCATCGACCACACGCTCGAGCGGGCGGCGCGGCGCTTCGGAAGCCGCGTGCCGTCGATGGTCTCCTCGACCTCGAGGAAGTAGCAGACGACGATGGTCGATCCCTCCCGCACCTCGCGGAAGCCCGAAAGGGTGTACTTGCCGAGGTCGAGCTTGGAGACCAGCGCCAGTTCCTGCGCCCGATCGCGAGCGCCATCCTCGTGGATCGAGAGGAATCCCTCCGCGATCTTCGCGGCGACGGCTTCGGTGTCCCGCGCCGCGAGTGCCTGCATCATCGATCGCTCGAGCGACTCGCCGAGCGAGCCGTTCGGAGGCTCCGGATCCTGATGCCCCCAGCCCGAGGCGAGCGAGACCGCTCCGCCGAGAACCATCGCGACAAGTGCGAACGAGGCAAGCCGAGCGCGGGCACGTGGACGACCTGGCATGGCGCGATCTCCGGGGCCGACGGGGAACTCCTCGCAATGCTAGCGAACCCCGGCGGTTCCACTCGGTTTGCACTCCGAGGCTCGACGCACCGCCGCTGGGGGTCTTTCGACGCGGACTCTCGGTAGGATCGGGACCGAACCCATGGCCGCGCTTGAATACCGCACCGCTGGCGAATCCCACGGGCCTTCGATGGTCTGTCTCGTCGAAGGGCTTCCGCTCGGGACGCCGATCGATCTCGAGTTCGTGAACGCCGAACTTCGCCGACGCCAGCGGGGATACGGCCGGGGTGCGCGGCAGCGGATCGAGTCGGATGCGGCGGAGGTGCTCGCGGGACTTCGACTCGGCAAGACCAACGCCGGCCCCCTCGCCCTGGCGGTCCGCAACCGCGACAGCCGGCTCGACGATCCGGCGAAGACCCCCGCGGTCACGCGTCCGCGGCCTGGCCATGCCGACCTCGCGGGCAGCCTCAAGTTCCTCACTCCGGACGGCCGCGACGTGATCGAGCGGTCAAGCGCTCGTGAAACCGCGGCGCGGGTCGCCGCCGGCGCCGCGGCGCGCTGTCTCCTCCGCGAGTTCGGCATCGAGGCGTTCGGGTTCGTCCGCGGCGCGATCGACGCCTTCACCGACGTCGCGCCGACCGCGGACAACTGGCGCGAGCTTCGCGCGCTCCGCGATGCGAGCGAGGTCGCCGTCCCCGATCCGAAGGCGAGCGATCGGCTCGTCGAGCGGATCCGGGCGGCCAAGGAGGCCAAGGACACCGTGGGCGGCTTGATCGAGGTGCACGTCTTCGGCGTCCCGCCCGGTCTCGGCGGGTGCGGAGCCGGGCCAGACCGGCTCGACGCTCGGCTCGGCGCAGCGGTGCTCTCGGTGCAGGCGATGAAGTCCGTGGGCATCGGCCTCGGCGCCGAGGTCGCGGCGCGGCGAGGATCGCAGGTGCACGATCCCATCCACTTCGATCCGGATCGCCGACATCTCGCCTCGCTTGGGTTCGAGCGATCCACCAACAACGCCGGCGGCATCGAGGGCGGCATGAGCAACGGCATGCCCATCGTGGTGACCGCGGCGATGAAGCCCATCAGCACCCTGCTGCAAGGCCTTCCGAGCGTCGATCTCGCCACCGGGGCCGCGGAGCGTTCGGCCTACGAGCGCTCGGACATCTGCGCCGTCGCCGCGGCGAGCGTGGTGCTCGAGAACGTCGTCGCCTTCGAAGTCGCCCGCGCCTTCCGCGCGAAGTTCTCCGGCGATTCGCTGCGGGAAACCTCGATGCAGTTCGAGGCGTATCTCGCCGCGGCGCGGGAGATTCCGCCGCCGGGCGCCTGATCCGGGTTCCCATGCCTGCCTACACCAGAGTCCATCGCCTGCTCAAGCTGGTGCTGCTCGTCCAGACCGGCCGCCACCGCGCCGCGGATCTCGCCAGAGAGTGCGCCACCAGCACCCGCAACATCTATCGCGACCTGCGCGAGCTCGAGGGCGCCGGCGTGCCGGTCCGATTCGACCACGCCTCGGGCTGCTATCGCCTCGCCGCAGGACATCATCTGCCGCCGATGCAGCTGACGATCGACGAGTGCCTCGCGCTGGCGCTCCTCGGCGAGCAGCTCGGAGGCCGCCGACAGATTCCCTATCTCAGTGAAGCGATGCACGGCCTTCGCAAGATCGAGGCGGTGTTGCCACCGGCGATCCGCACCCAACTCGAGGAGGATCGCGGCAGTCTCGAGGTCCGCACCGCCGCCGCCGAACCGGCCGATCAGCACCGCGACGTCTACGAGAAGCTGCGGACCGCGATTCGCGAACGCACCGTAGTCGAGATCGCCTACGAACCCGCGACGAGCAGCCGCGGCCGCGGCGAGCAGCACTTCGAGTTCGAGCCCTACGCGCTCTTCTTCTCGGTGCGGGCCTGGTACGTCGTGGGCCGCCGTCGCGACCTCGGCGAAGTCCGCAACCTCAAGCTCAGTCGCTTCGCGGCGCTGCGAATCGGCACCACCCGCTACCGGATTCCCAGGTCCTTCAGCCTCGAGAGCCATCTCGGCAACGCCTGGGGGATGATCCGCGGTGCCCGCGACCAACGGGTCGAGGTGCGCTTCGATGCGGCGTTTGCCCCGACGGTGAGCGACACCATCTGGCATCGCACCCAGGAGGTCCAGGAGCACCCCGACGGCAGTTGCACCCTTCGCTTCACCGTCAGCGGAATCGACGAGATCTCCTGGTGGGTGCTCTCGATGGGACCTCATTGCCGGGTGATTCGGCCCAAGGCCCTCGCCGTTCGGGTCCGCGACCTCGCGGCGCAAACCGCGAAGACCTACGCCGTTGGCGGGCGCGGTTCGCGCTGATCGTTCGGCGGCTCCATCGCGGAATCCAGGCCTCACGCGCGAGCGGATTGGCGTGACCGACTCGAACGTGCCCCGGCGCGCGATTGCTTGACCGCGACGCCAGCGGGGCGAGGGGTGGCGAGGCGCGCACGAATCCAATCGTTCGCGTCTCTCTTCTTCCAAGCGACCCGCACCGTAACGCGGTGGTGGCCCGGGTTGCGCTCGGATCGCTGCGGGGACCGGCTCCGGGGGCCGCCCCGTGGCGACCGAGTCGCTGCCGGCGGGTCAGCCGATCGAGGCCGGATGCCAGATCGTCTTGACCTCGGTGAACGGCGCGATCGCGTCGATCGAGGTCCATCGCTCGGAATCCTCGAGCCCACTCTTCTCCGCAGGCAGGTCGACGAGCCGGATTCGCTTGAGGCTCTCCGCCGCCGCCTCGCCGACCGCGGCCGCCAACCGGGGCTCGAGACCGATCGCCCCCAGCGCCTGCACCTGACGATGGCTTGCCAGGAGCGGCGCAATCTCCGCGACGCCGCCGGTCAGCACATTGACCACACCGTTGGGCACATCCGAGACTCCGAGGATCTCCGACATCGCCACCGCCGGCAGCGGATTCCGCTCGCTCGCGAGAACCACCACGGTGTTGCCGGCGCAGAGCGGAGCCGCCATCGCGGTCACGAACCCCAGGAGACTCGGTGCCGCCGGCGCGATCGATCCGACCACGCCGATCGGCTCGATGGTCGCCATCACGTAGTTGGGTCCGGCAACCGAGCACTGCCCGCCGAGGACGGTGGTGATCTTGTCGGTCCATCCGGCGAAGGAGACCATGCGATCGATGGAGCGGTCGACCTCGCGCCGCGCCGCCGCGGCGGTGGCGCCCTCGACGGAGCGGACTGCCTCGGCAAGCTCGTCGCGCCGCGACTCCATGAACTCGGCGATGCGGTAGAGGATCTGGCCGCGCAGGTAGGTGGTGGCGGCCCCCCAGCCGTCGACCGCCTTGGCCGCCGCCTCCACCGCATCGCGGAGATCCTTGCGGCTCGCGCGAGCGACGTGGGCCAGCACCATCCCCGCCGGATCGGCGATGGGTTCGCTTCGTCCCGACTCCGAGCGCGGGTACGACCCGCCGATGTAGAGCTTGCAGGTCTTGGCGACGGGGACGCGACTCATGCGAGGTACTCCCGCAGGCCCACCGCACCGCCCTCGCGACCGAAGCCGCTCTCGCGGAAGCCGCCGAAGGGCGCGGTGGGATCGAAGCGGTTGAAGCCGTTGCACCAGACCACGCCGGCCTTGGCCCGCCGCGCGAACTCGAGGGCCTTGGCGCCCTTGTCGGTCCAGACGCCCGCGGAGAGCCCGTAGGCGGTGTCGTTGGCCCGCGCCACCGCCTCCTCCGGGGTGCGGAAGCTCATCACCGCAAGCACCGGCCCGAAGATCTCCTCGCGTGCGATCGTCTGCGAAGGCTGCACTCCGCTGAAGAAGGTCGGTCGGCACCAGAAGCCGCGGTCGGGCAACGGCCGATCGCCGCACTCGTGGAGGGTCGCACCCTCGTCGACGCCGCGGGTGATGTAGCCGCGAATGGTGTCGAGCTGCCGCCGCGAGTTGATGGCGCCGACATCGGTGTTCTTGTCCATGGGGTCGCCGACCCGCAGCGACTTCATTCGCCAAGCGAGCTTCTCGATCACCTCCTCGAGCACCCGCTCCTCGACGAGCAGCCGGCTGCCGGCGCAGCAGACCTGACCCTGGTTGAACCAGATTCCCGAGACGATCCCTTCGACCGCCTGGTCGATCGCGGCGTCGGCGAAGATGACGTGCGGTCCCTTGCCGCCGAGTTCGAGAGTCACCTTGCGCCGCTTGGCGGCGCAACTCGCCGCGATGCGCTTGCCGACCTCGGTGGAACCGGTGAAGGCGACCTTGTCGACGTCGCCATGCTCGACGAGCAGTCGTCCGGTCTCCGGACCGCCGGTCACGATGTTCACGACGCCCGGCGGGAGCCCGACCTCCTCGAAGATCTCCGCCAGCCGGATCGCCGTCAGCGGCGTGGTCTCGGCGGGCTTGAGCACACAGGTGTTGCCGCAGGCCAGCGCCGGCGCCAACTTCCACGCCGCCATCATCAAGGGGAAGTTCCACGGAATCACCTGGGCGCAGACCCCGACAGGGACGGGGTCGCGGCCCGGCACCGCATGCCGGAGCTTGTCGCACCAGCCCGCGTGGTGGAAGAAGTGCTGCGCCACCAGCGGCACGTCGACGTCGCGGCTCTCCTTGATCGGCTTGCCGCCGTCGAGGGTCTCGAGCACCGCGAGTTCGCGGGAGCGATCCTGAATGCGGCGGGCGATCCTGAAGAGGTACTTCGCCCGCTCGATCGCGGGGGTGCGGCTCCAGCCTCGCAAGGCGCGTCGCGCCGCCTCGACGGCGCGGTCGATGTCGGCGCTGCCGGCATCGGCCACTCGGGAGAGCGTCTGTTCGCTCGCGGGATTCACCGTCTCGAAAGTGCGTCCGTCCGCCGCAGCCGCAAAGCCGCCGTCGATGTAGAGGCGCGACTCCGGGTCGATGCGAACCTTCACGGTCTCCGGCGCCGGGCTGAGGTCCCAGTCGGTCGGCGGTGCGGCGTCGGGGCGGGGCTGGATCATGGTCGAGGATGGAGAGTATCCCGGTCCGGCTCGTTCGCGAACCCTCGAGCGACTCGATCGTCGGCCGAGTCGACTCTCTGCGCTTGGGAATCGCCAGCCGAGCGCCCCGATCCGCAACGAAACCCGCCCTGCCGGTCCGACGAAAGCGGCAGCATGAAACGTCTTCTCACCACCCTTGCCTCGTCGGCGCCGCTCCTGCTTGGCGCCTGCACCCTCTTTGGAATACCCGGCGATGGCGAGGACATGGGCGCCGTCCGCACGCCGGAACTCGTCACCCGGGTCGGTGGCGATCGCACCGCTGCCATCGAGATCGTGAACGGGCAGTACCGCGTGGGCCGAAGCCTGATCGAGGCGCCGCTTCCCGAGGGGTATCCCGAGCCCACCCCGCCCGGCGGCATCGACCTGAAGAAGTACCCCTCGGTGCGGCGGGCGGAGTTCTCGCGATCCGGCAGCGCCGACCGCGGCATGAACAACGGGTTCTGGCCGCTCTTCAACCACATCAAGGACCGCGACATCGCCATGACCAGTCCGGTCGAGATGGACTACGAGGGACTCGCCCCCGACGGCGGCGGCCAGCCCGAGCGCTGGACGATGTCGTTCCTCTACCGAACCGCCGACCTCGGTTCGGCCGGCTCGGCCGGTTCGGTCATGGTGGTCGACACCGACGCGATGACGGTGCTCTCGATCGGCCTCACCGGCACCTACGGGTTGGCGCGGGTGAAGGAAGGGATGTCTCAACTCGAATCGTGGCTCGCCGAGCATCCCGAATGGACGAGAGCCGGAAGTCCGCGGGCCTTCTTCTACAACGGGCCGTACGTCCCCAACGCCCGAAAGTGGTCGGAGATCCAGATCCCGGTGCAGTCGATGGACGCGTCGCCTTCCAGCGATTCCGCCACCCGCGAAGCGATGTCCGCCGAAGTGACCGACTCCGGCGCCGAAGCCGACGTTCCGCGGCTAGATTGAGCCTCCGCGCCGCTGCAGCGGTGCCAGGAGGTGGACGACATGGGCGACTCCAAGACCGCATCCGCATCGATTCCGTCGGTGCTCTCGATCGACATCGGCGGCAGCCACGTCAAGATCCGCGTGCCGTCGGATCCAGAGCGCCGGCGCTTTCCCTCGGGACCGACCCTGACGCCGCAGGCCATGGTGGAGGAGGTGCTCAAGCTCGCGGAGGGATGGAGCTTCGAGTCGGTCTCCATGGGCCTTCCCGCTCCGATCCTCGACGCGGCGGTGCTGCGGAACCCGGTGAACCTCGGGCCGGGCTGGGTCGACTTCGACTACGCCGGCGGGTTCGGCAAGCCCACCAAGCTCGTCAACGACGCGGCGATGCAGGCGGTGGGCAGTTACCTCGGCGGACGCATGCTCTTCCTCGGACTCGGCACCGGTCTGGGCAGCTGCATGATCGACCGCCATCTCGTGCAACCGATGGAACTCGCCCACGCCCCCTACCGCCGCGGCAAGACCTACGAGGACTACGTCGGAGAGCGAAGCCTCGAGAAGCGTGGCAAGAGCCGGTGGCGCAAGAGCGTGACCGATGTGGTCAAGATCCTGCAGGCGGCGCTGCTTCCCGACTACGTGGTGCTTGGCGGCGGCAACGGGCGCCTGCTGAAGTCGCTCCCGGATGGCTGCCTGCTCGGCGACAACGCCAACGCCTTCGAGGGCGGGTTCCGCCTCTGGCAGAAGGAGTGGAAGAACTCGCTTCCCACCCGGTTCGAGCTGCCCAAGCCGCCTGCCGCGGCGAGTTGAGCGCCGCCTCGGAATCACTCACCCCGTCGAGACGTCCCACGCCGCGACGTACCGCCCGCCGCTTGCGGCCTTGAGGACCTGACGAATCAGATCGTCGAGCAGGCTCGAGGCTCCGATGCGGAAGAGCGCCGGGGTGAACCACTCCATGCCGAGGGTCTCGCGCAGCATCACCAGATAGTGGAGCGCCTGCTTGGCGGTGCGAATCCCGCCCGCGGGCTTGAGCCCGATGCGCGGTCCACCGCCCCGCCGCGCATCCCGAATCGCCTCCATCATCACCAGCGCGACCGGCATGGTGGATGCGGGCGAGACCTTGCCGGTCGAGGTCTTGATGAAGACTTCGCCATCGGCGGGAGCCGCAAGGCCCGGCACCGTGCACGCCGCCTCGATGGCGAGATCGCTCGCGCGACGAACCAGGTCGAGGGTCTCGAGTTCACCGGTCTCGAGGATGATCTTGAGGTGCGCCGGCCCGCAGGCGGCGCGCGTCTCTGCGATCTCCTCCCGTACCGCGGCATCGCGGCCGGAGAGCAGCAGTCCGCGCGAGATCACCATGTCGATCTCGTCGGCACCATCCTCGACCGCACGCCGGACCTCCTCGAGCCGCGTTGCCAGCGGAGCCTGTCCGCTCGGAAACGCGGTCGCCACCGAGGCGACCTTGATGCCCGAACCGGCAAGCGCCTCCCGCGCCACCGAGACCAGGGTCGAGTAGACGCAGACCGCTGCGACCGGCGGCACCGGCTCGACACCCGCGGGCAATGCGATCGGGCAGGGCCGCTGCGCCTTGCGGCAGAGGGCCCGCACCTTCTCGGGGCTGTCCTTCCCCTCGAGCGTGGTCAGGTCGAGCATCGAGATCGCCAGCCGAAGCCCCTGGGACTTGGCGGGCTCCTTGATCGATCGCTTGGTGAACGAGGCCGCGCGGATCGCCGCCATCACCGCATCCACCGGACGCCCGCCTTCGCCGCGCAGAGTGGCCGGCTGCTCCGTCGCGGTCGATCCGCCGCTCATCTCAGTTTCCCCTGCCAGCGGCGAAGAGCGTCGGAAGGTGCACGCCGCCGCGCATCACCACCCGGCGTTCCGGGGCCCCGGGAACCTCGTAGACGTAGAGCATCTCGTCGCGGCCGTCGATGAGGTAGAGGAAGTCGATCGGCTTCTCGGCGGCGCCGACGGCGGTCCGCGCGGTGACCAGCGAGTAGCCGTCGCGGGTGATCACCGCATCGGCCGCGTAGGCGAGGTCGCCCGGTCCTCGACCGGCTTCGAGTGCCACCAGCCCCGCCAGCACGAAGCCGGAGGCCCACAGCGGAATCTCGAATCGTCGCGACCAGTCCACTCGGCCTGCTCCTTGCGGGTCAGTTGCGTCCTCGCGACACGCCCACCGCGTCGGCGGCGAGGCTGCGGAATCCCACGCCGACCAACTCCTGACGGCTCGCGTTCCACGCCACCGCGACCAGTTCCTCGTGCACCTGATCGAGCACCCAGATCACCTGAGCGTCGGAGCCCTTCGCGTCGCCGGCCACCATCGCGTAGTCGCCTCTTGGGCGGGTCTGGGCCTGGGCCACCGGACCGAATCGCATGAACAGCAGCGCCGCGAGCAGCGCCGCGTTCGCTGCGATCAGCGCCGCAACCCGCACGCGTGCGCTTCGCCGCGGCGGGGTTGCCGACGGCGGCGCGGGGATCGGCGAGGCAGCGCTCATCACACGTCCTGATGCGATCGCTTGGAGGGATAGAGGCTGATCGCGATCACGATTCCGCCAAGGAGCAGCAGCACCAGGTATCCGACCACCGGTGAGTAGGCTCCATCCTTGCTCGGTTGCGGCGGCGCGTTCTGGGCCAGGAGCGGGGTCGTCGCTACCGCGATCGAGGCCGCGGCGCAGAGGGCGCGGGTGTGGAGGGTTCGAAGCATCGGGTCAGGGTACGGGGCGGTGCGGACAAGGGCAACGGTCCTGGATCGATCCCGGCGCGATTCGTCGCGGGCAGAGACCGGACACCGAAACAGACGACCCGGCCACGGGGGCCGGGTCGCCATTGAGTCGGATGAACTCGGGAACTGCAGCCGCGACGCGATCAGGACTTGACCAAGCGACCCTTGATCTCGGACACCCGGGCCATGGCGTTGCGGGTGTCGACGATCAGCCTGGCATGGCGGCCAAGCTTGGCGTAGTCGACCGCATCGTGGTCGGTCACGATCAGGACCAGATCCGAACCCTCGAGCGTCTTCTCGTCGAGCGCGACCGATCGCAGTTCGAGCCGGTGCTTCCGCATCGGCGGGAACACGGGCAGGTGGGGATCGTGGTAGGAGACCTCGGCGCCGGAGTCGAGCAGCAGCTCGATGATCTCGGCGGCGGGACTCTCGCGGGGATCGTCGATGTTCTTCTTGTAGGCGATGCCCATCACCAGGACCTTGGCGCCGCGAAGGCTCTTGCGATCCTCGTTGAGGGCCCGCATGCAGCGGTCGACCACCCAGTGCGGCATCGCGGTGTTCACTTCGC
This sequence comes from bacterium, assembly GCA_029977865.1. GTDB lineage: Bacteria > Planctomycetota > Phycisphaerae > Phycisphaerales > SM1A02 > VGXO01. The sequence goes on along the minus strand of JAPOKA010000022.1, from coordinate 17,662 downwards.
CGGCCAACTCGATGAAGCGGGTCGGCTGGTTGACTGCGCGAGCCTTCCAGGTGAGGTAGAAGGGATCGATCGGAATGCAGTGGCCGCCCAGGCCGGGACCCGGATAGAAGGCCTGGAATCCGAAGGGCTTGGTGGCGGCCGCGTCGATCACCTCCCAGACGTCGATGCCCATGGTGGTGAGCACGGTCTTCATCTCGTTGACCAGTGCGATGTTGACGGCGCGGTAGATGTTCTCGAGAAGCTTGGCGCTCTCGGCCACCTCGGCGCTGGCCACGCGGTGCACCTTGGCGACGACGCTGGTGTAGAGCGCCTCCGCGAGATCTCCACTGGTGGCGTCGACGCCGCCGACGAGCTTCGGGATCTGGCCGGCGGAGCGGCCCGGCGAACCTGGGTCCTCGCGCTCGGGGCTGTAGGCGAGGAAGAAGTCCTCGCCGCTGCGAAGACCGGAGGCCTCGAGGATCGGCAGCATCTCGTCGCGAGTGGTGCCCGGGTAGGTGGTGCTCTCGAGGACGACCATCTGTCCCTTGCGAAGCACCTTCGCCACCATCTTCGTGCTCTCGAGCACGTAGGTCAGGTCCGGCTCGCGATGCGGGCCGAGCGGCGTCGGCACGCAGAGCAGGATCGCGTCGGCCTTGGCGAGCTGTTCGGGATTGGCGGTCGCCTCGAACTTGCCATTGCCGGCGAGGCCCTTGAAGAACTCGGGGCCGAGGTGTTCGATGTAGGCGCGACCCACCTTGAGGGCGTCGATCTTGCGCTGGTCGATGTCGAACCCGAGCACCGGGAAGCCGCCATCGAGGATGGCCTTGGCCAAGGGCAATCCGACGTACCCGAGACCGACGATGCCGATCACCGCAGTGCGGTTCTCGATCTTTTCACGAAGGGCGGTGGCGGTCGACATCACGGCGGTTCCAGCGGGGCTCATGGGCGGTGTTCCTTGGGAGCGATCCGGGGCGGACCACGGAAGAACTCCCTTCATCGCCCGAGTTAGGTCGAGACTTCAGCGGGTCATGCCCAGTCATCTCGGTCTCGCCGGGGCTTCATCCCGGTCAAGGGCCAGAGCCATCAACTCCCCAACAGCGTTTCCGGGGCTTCCAGAAGTGACTGCACCGTGGCTAGGAACGCGGCTCCGGCCGCACCATCGACCACGCGGTGATCGCAGGAGAGGCTCATGGGGAGCACGGTTCCCGCGTAGAAACGCCCATCCTTGACCAGCACTCGCTCGCGGGAGCGGCCCAAGCCGAGGATCGCCACCTCTGGGTAGTTGATGATCGGAGTCGCGAACATTCCGCCGTGGCTTCCGACGTTGGAGACCGTGAAGGTCCCGCCGGCGAGTTCCTCGCGGGCGATCGTCCGAGAACGACAGCCCTCCGCGAGAGCCTTCACCCGATCGGCAAGCTCGACCGGAGCGAGGCGATCCGCGTCGCGAACGACCGGCACCATGAGGCCGTGTTCGGTGTCGACCGCACAGCCGAGGTTGACGACGCCCTTGCGGAGGATTGTCTCCGCGGCATCATCGACGACGGCATTGAGCTCGGGATGCTTGCGCAGCGCCCGGCACACCGCGAACATCGCGAAGGGAAGGAGGCTCAGCTTCCGGCCGAGGACCTTCGCGTACTCGTTTCGCTTGGCAAGAAGCGCCGTGACGTCGGCCTCCTCGACCACCGTGAAGTGCACCGCGGTCTTGACCGACAGGTCGAGCGCCTGGGCGATCTTGCGACGCACGCCGCGGAAGGGAATCCGCTCCGAGACGCCGTCGGCATCGACCGGAGGCCGCTCGGCCGGGATGACCACGCTCCGCGGCGCGAGCGCCGCTCCGTTCTCGTGGCCGCGAGCCGAGGTCGCGGGCGCCGAGGCGGCCGCCTGCACATCGCTCGCGGTGACGCGTCCGCCGCGACCGCTCGCCGCGACTCGGTTGATGTCGACCCCGAGTTCCTTCGCGATCCGCCGCACCGCAGGCGTGGCGAGGGCCTTGCGGGCGGTCGCGGTGTTCGACTCCTCGCTGCGACGAGCGAATCGCTCGGAGACCGTCAGCGTGCCCGACATGGTGCCCACCACCGTGCCGGCATCCTCCGACTCACCCGCGGCATGCGCCTTCGGCTTCGCCGCAGCGCTCGTCGCGGCCGAGGCCGCGCCGCCGCCCACCTCGTAGCTCACCAGCGGCTTGCCGACGTTGAGGATCTCGCCTTCCTTGCCGTGCAGTTCGCGGATGGTGCCGGCCCAGGGGCTCGGCACCTCGACCAGGGCCTTGTCGGTCTCCATCTCCGCGAGGATCTGATGCTCCTGCACCGCCTCGCCCGGCTTCACGCGCCAACGGATCAACTCCGCCTCGTGCACGCCCTCGCCGAGATCGGGCAGGATGAAGTGGCTCTTGTCGGATGGCTGCTTCACGGACATGGGTCGTTCCGGCTCGGTTCAGGCGCGGGCCCGCGGGGTCTCAGTACGCAAGCGTCTCCTCGACCGCGAGACCGATGCGCTCGGTCTCCGGCAGGTATTCGAGTTCGAGCTTGTAGTAGGGCATGATGGTGTCGAAGCCGGTCACCCGCTGCACCGGGGCCTCGAGGGAGAGGAAGCACTCCTCCATGATGCGGGTGGCGATCTCGGCGCCGAATCCGCAGGTGCGCGGAGCCTCGTGCACCACCACCGCGCGTCCGGTCTTGGAGACGCTCGCCGCCACCGCCTCCATGTCGAAGGGATAGATGGTGCGAAGGTCGATCAGCTCGACGCTGCGTCCGCTCTTCTCGATCGCCTGCATGCACTGGATGACCGAGGCGCCCCAACTGATCATGGTGAGCTCGTCGCCCTCGCACACCACGCGGGCCTTGCCGATGGGAATGGTGTACTCGTCCTCGGGGACTTCCTCGCGGAAGGCGCGGTAGATCCGCTTGGGCTCGAAGAAGATGACCGGATCGGGATCGCGGATCGCCGAGAGCAGCAGGCCCTTGGCGTCGTAGGGCGAGGCGGGCATCACCACCTTCATGCCGGGCTGGTGGGCGTAGATCGCCTCGGGGCTGTCGCTGTGGAGTTCGGGAGCGTGGATGCCGCCGCCCACCGGAACCCGAACCGTCATGGGCACGGTGAACGCGCCGCGGGTGCGGGTCCGCATGCGCGCCGCGTGCGAGCAGAGTTGGTCGTAGGCCGGCCCGAGGAAGCCCTCGAACTGGATCTCGGGGATCGGCCGCAGCCCCGCCATCGCGAGACCGATCGCGGTGCCGATGATTCCGCTTTCGGCAAGCGGCGAGTCGACGACGCGATGTCCGCCGAACCGCTTGTGAAGACCCTCGGTGACGCGGAAGACGCCGCCGTTGAGTCCGACGTCCTCGCCGAGCAGGATGATGCGGTCGTCCCGCTCCATCTCCTGGACGAGGGCGAGGTTGATCGCCTGGACGAGAGTGAGATTGGCCATGGCTCAGTGGCTCCCGCCTGCGGGGGCGTGCGAGGCGCTGCGGCCCGACTGCTGGCCGAGCGAACTGGTGCGCCGGGTCTCGCGCTGCTTGAGGATCTGCGGATCGAGGGTGGCGAAGGTGTGGTCGAAGACCTCGGTGGTCGCCGGGGCTTCGATGCCCTCGGCCCGCTGCACCGCCCCCGCCACCTCCCGCTCGGCGAACTCGAGGAGCTCCGCCTCCTTGGAGTCGTTCCAGAGCTTCTTCTCCTTGAGCAAGCCGCGAAGTCGGATCAAGGGGTCGCGGGCCTTCCAGAGGTCGACCTCGGCCTGATCGCGGTAGCGGCGGGCGTCGTCGGCGGTGGTGTGGTCACCAAGTCGATAGGTGACCGCCTCGATGAAGGTCGGCCGGCTCTGCTCGCGGGCCCGCGCGGCGGCTTCCTTGACGACCTTCGCCACCGCGAAGAGATCGTTGCCGTCGCACTGCACGCAGTGCATGCCGTAGGCGAGTCCGCGCTGGGCGAGGGTCGGCGCCGAGCACTGGATCTTCCCCGGAACCGAGATCGCCCAGAAGTTGTTCTGGCAGAGAAAGACCACCGGAAGATCGAGGTTGGCGGCGAAGTTCATCGCCTCGTGAAAGTCGCCTTCGCTGGTGGCCCCGTCGCCGAAGAAGGTGCAGGCGATCTGCTTCTCGCCGCGGTACTTGGCAGCCCAGGCGAGGCCCGCCGCGTGCAGCATCTGGGTGCCGATGGGAATCGCCAGCGGGGTGCAGAAGAGTTCGCGGGGAATCGCGTTGCCGCGCTCGTCGCCCATCCAGTGCAGCAGCACGTACTCCATGGGAACGCCGCGCCAGAAGAGCCCGGCGTTCTCCCGGTAGCAGGGCACGAGCCAATCGGTCTTCTCCAGGACGTACGCAGCAGCGAGGCTCGTGGCTTCCTGCCCCATGTTCTGGGGGTAGGTGCCCATGCGACCGGATCGCTGCAGCTTGAAGGCGACCTCGTCGAGGTGGCGGCAGACGGTCATGTGCCGGTAGAGCGCAAGCAGGTCGTCGTCGGGGATCAGCCCTTCCGCGAGCTTCGCGTCGAACTGTCCGTGCTCGTCGAGGATCGAGACGTGCTCGATCTCGGTCTTGAAGGCGGTCTTGATGGGCATGATCGCGACTCCGCGTGCGGGAGGTCTCCTGCTCCCCGTCTCCAGGACGGCTCCATCCGATGGATCACTGCTCCGCGTCCGACCCCGCGGCAGGGGGCGAAGTGTAGCAGCGTCACCGCCGATTCCGCGGTCGTCAGCGCTCGACGGCGGGTGATGCAGCACCTCGCCGCGAAGGTCCGGAAACCAGCCACGAAATCGCGGTGGCTACGGGTGCACCGTCCCGAAGCGAGATCGTGAGCCGGTACTCCCCGGCCTTGATGTCCCTCAGAAGCAGCATCTCGACGTTGTCGACGCGACTCTCGCTCGCGAAGTTCCCGGACGCTGCCCACTCGTCCGCCGCCTCCGGACCGATCCGCTCGACCCGAAGATCGACGTCGCTGAGCGCCCAGTGCTCGGCGTCGAGTACCTGGCGGTTCCAGCAGCAGACCACCGCCAGTTCTCCGGCATCCCGCTCGATCTCGATTCGGTAGGTGACCTCGCGCTGCTCCGCGCCAGATGCGTCGCTCCAGGTGACGAGGTCCCATCCGCCGACGCCGGCGAAGGCTCGCTCCGACGAGGGTCGGCCTGCGGCGAGCGCTTGCGCTGCGCGGGCGATGTCGAGACGGCCCGCGCCCACGGTGCGATCGAGCGGCTGCGCAGTCGCGCGGAACGGTGGTGCTCCGGGGACGTCATCGAGGTTGGTCCAGCCCGCCGCTCGCACCGCGCCGGCAAGCAGGACCGCCTTGATGGTCTCGGGCCGTCGTGCCGCGAGATCGTCCTTGAGGTTCGGCAGCCGCGAGGCCGCGTCGAGGAGCGCCGCCGCCGCGCCAGCCACGCGACCGGTCGCCGGACTCGCCGCACCCTCGCTCGTCACCATGTCCGGCTTGCAGCGGCCGGAGCCGTCGAGTCCCGATGGCACGCCGCGGTTGGCCGGACCGTTCGCCGGGCCCACCGCGATCGCGTTGTACGCGCAGCCCATCAGGGCGCTCGCGTTCTTCTGGCCCGCCACCAGGGTGAAGGGACTCCGCGCGACGAGCCAGTCGGCCCGGCGAAGCACATCGTTGTCGGCAGCAGCACCAGCTGTCGCGACCCAGGCGCAGAAGACGATCTTGGTCCCGAGGGGGAGGGATCCGGGAGAATCCGGACGGCCGGCGCCAAGAAGCGTGGTCAGGAACCAGTCGCTGCTGGCAGTACAGATTCGCGAGACTCCGGGCGCCATCGAGAGCATGGCGTTGGCGACCATGTCCGCATGCACGCTCGGCAAAGGATTCGGGGCGAGCGGATCCACGGGGATGTCGCGGAATCGGCCCGACTTGGTGTTCAGCGACCATCCCCCGCCGCGATCGCTCGCCTCGACCTGAAGCACGCTGACGCCCCTGCCGTCGGGGGCGAAGCTCCCCAGCCGCGCCCGCAGCCGCTCGAGGCCATCCTGGGGTGCGTCGGCGAATCCGGCCCGCTGCAGCAGCGGGCGTGCGAAGGTCGCCACCAGCAACAGCGAGCCTCCGGCCACGGCGGCGTTCAGGATGCGTCGATCGGCGCGGAGCACTGCTCGCTCATCGGCCGACCGCGGTCCGCACCTTGTTGAAGAACCGCCTCGTTCCGACAAGTCCCGCGACCGCGGCCGCGCACGCGGTGCGCCTACCGCGCCACCGCCTGGCCGTCTGCGCGGAGGTCGCTGCCGGCGCACCAGCCCTCCTCGACCGCATGGATCGCCTGACCGCGCCCGAACGAGATCGAACGTTCGCGAGCCCGATCGATCCGGTGGCCTCGCGCTTCAAGTTCGCCGTAGGTCGAGTCGGCGAAGCCCGGCTCGACCGCCACCTCGAGTCCCTTGCTCCACTGGAATCGCGGCGCATCGAGTGCAGCCTGCGGATTCAAGCCATGGTCACGCACGCGGGTGAGCACCTGCACATGCCCCTGCGGCTGCATGAAGCCGCCCATCACGCCGAAGGCCATGAGGCCAGCCGCCGGTGACGCCGATGGGTCCGCCGGCGTCGCGAGCGCCGGGATGATGGTGTGGTAGGGCCGCTTGTCGGGCGCGATCGCATTGGGATGCCCCGGCTCGAGATGGAAGCACGCGCCGCGATTTTGCATCGCGATGCCCCACTCGGGGATCACCACGCCCGAACCGAAGCCGGTGTAGTTGCTCTGGATGAAGGAGACGCAGCGGCCCTCGCGATCGGCGGTGCAGAGCAGGATGGTGCCGCCGGGCTTGGGCGTCCCCGCATCGAAGGCCTGGGCCTTCGCCGGATCGATCCGCGAAGCGAGCTCGCGCAGCCGATCGGCGGCGAGCAGCTCCTGCGGCGGTCGATCGACAAACCGCGGGTCGGCCACATGGCGATGGGCATCGGCGAAGCCGAGCTTGACCGCCTCGATCTGAAGGTGCAGCACGTCGGGGCAGTCCGGATCGAGGGACGCGAGATCGAAGTGGCGAAGCACGCCAAGGGCGACCAACGCAGCGAGCCCCTGTCCGTTGGGCGGGATCTCGTGGAGACGCGTGCCGCGGTAGTCGATCGAGATCGGTTCGACCGCGAGCGTCTCGTGCGCCGCGAGATCGCTCGCCCGCAGGAATCCGCCCTCCGCGATCGATGCCCGCTCGATCGCCTCGGCGATCTCGCCGCGATAGAACGCCTCGCCCTCGCTCGAAGCGATCGCCTCGAGGGTGCGGGCATGGCCGGGAAGCCGAACGAGGTCGCCGGCCGCGGGCGGGCGGCCTTCGAAGAGGAAGGTCGCATTCCAATCCGGCCTCGACGCAAACCCGCGTGCAGAGCGCCGCCACAGCGCCGCGGTCTGCGGGCTCAGCAGGTAGCCCTCGTTCGCGAGGCGAATCGCCGGGGCGAGCAGTTCGGGGAAGGGCAGTCGTCCATGTCGCCGCCACAGATCGGCCCACAGGGCGACTTCACCCGGAACGGTCACCGGCAGCCAACCCGCGGTCGGCATTCGCTTCATGCCCGCAAACGCATCGACCTCAAGCGCCGCAGGGCTTCGTCCCGAACCGTTGAAGCCGTGGACGCGAGTCCCGTCCCACAGGAGCGCAAACGCGTCGCCGCCGAGACCGTTGGTGGTCGGCTCGACGACGGTCATGCAGGCAGCTGTCGCGACCGCGGCGTCCACGGCATTGCCGCCTCGCTCGAGGATCGAGAGCCCGGCGCTCGCGGCGACGGGCACGCTCGTCGCGACGATCTCGCGACCGAGCACCGGTTCGCGTTGGGACGGGTAGGGAAGTTCCCAGCCGAACGGCGGCTTCACCGCGCCATCCTCCGGTTCCCCCGGCGGATCTGGCGCGGCCCGATCATCCCAGCGCCGCCGTCGGTGCCGGGGTCTTCTCGATCCGTCGCTTCGCGTAGGCGATCGCGGCCTCGGCGGTCGAGGTGGTCGAGAGCGCCTCGCGCAGCACCTCGTGGGTGGTGTGCTCGATGCCGGCGACCTTCTCGTCGATCTGCTGCTCGGTCAGTCCGAGGTAGAGACCTGCGAGGCGGATCAACCCGCCGGCGTTGGCGATGAAGTCGGGTGCGTAGGCGATGCCGCGCTCCTTAAGCGCACGGCCGTCGCGCACCGGCTCGACGAGCTGGTTGTTGGCGGTGCCGCAGATGATGCGGCAGCGAAGCTGGGGAATGGTCTCGGGGCCGAGCACCGCCCCGAGGGCGCAGGGCGCGAGGACGTCGAGCTCTTCGTGGAAGAGGTTCTTGTCGTTGCCGACCGCCATGCAGCCGAGCTCCTCCACGCAGCGCTTCATGCTGGGGACGTGCACATCGGTGACGAGCACCGCGGCGCCCGCGGCGCGGCAGAGCTTCGCGAGCTTGAATCCGGTCGCGCCGCATCCCTGGATGCCGATGGTGAGGCCGGAGAACTCGGTGTCGCCCGCCGCCTCGAGGCAGGCCTTCATCGAGTTGAAGACGCCTTGGGAGGTCCACGGCGACGGATCGCCGCCGGTCGAGACATTCTCGCCGCCCATGATGTGCTTGGTCTCCATCGCCATCCAGTCGCAGAACTGCGGGCTGACTCCGACATCCTCCGCGGCGATGTACTTGCCGTGGAAGGCCTCGACGAAGCGGCCCATGGCGCGGCCCTCGGCCTCGGTGGGCTGCTGGCCGGGCTTGTCGAGCACGATCACGCTCTTCGCGCCGCCCATCGGCAGGTCCGCGGCGGCGGCCTTGTAGGTCATGCCCTCGGAGAGCCGCAGCACGTCGTAGATCGCATCGTGGGTCGAGGCGTAGGCCCAACGACGGGTGCCGCCGAGGGCGTTGCCGAGCACCGTCGAGTGCACCGCGATGATCGCCTTGAGCCCGGTGCCGGGGTCCTGATGAAACTCCACCAGTTCGTGGCCGTGGGACTGCATCAGCGAGAGAAGGTCCATGGGATCGATCCTGACGAGGCGGAAGGGAAACCGACGAAAGCGGGGAACGGTAGCGATTCGACTCAGGCGTCGCTCGCCACCGGCTTGCCCTTGAAGGCGGTGCCGGATCCGAACTGCGGAACGCCGACGGCATCGGGGCTGCGACCCTTTCCGCGGGCGGCCGCGTCGGGGCTCCGCTCGGGCATCGAGTAGCCGGCGTTGGAGTAGCCCTCCATCCGCTTGATCAGCCCCCTCGAGGCCGCCTCGACGGTGCGGTTGGCGTGCTGACGAAGCCCGTCGAGCTCGATCCGAACCTCGTTGGCGAAGAGCGCCACGAGATGGTCCATCAGGGTGAGTTCCTGCGTCAGGGCTTCGCCGTCGAGTCCCTGCCGCAGATGACGATCGCACTTGGAAAGCGAGCAGGCGATCGCGTGGATCCACAGCGCCGCCATCGCGAGCCGCGACTGGATGAGCTGGTTGGTGACGAGCCGCTCCTCGTGCTCCTTGAACATCATCCGCACCTGGTGGGCGAACTCGCGGATCAGGTTCGCGAGCGTCTGGCCGTGCGCCGAGAGCTTCGCATGCAGCGGCCCGACCTGCGGCGCCGCCGGACGAATGCCGAGGAAGAGCTGCATCGCGATCGACATCGCCGCGCCGAGATTCGAGAAGGGCTTGGCCTTCACGCCGAGCATCCACTCGCCGAGCTGCTTTGATCCGTATCCGAACAGGAACTGCAGCATCACCTCGTTGGCACCTTCCACGATGGTGTTGATGCGGCTGTCGCGCCAGATCCGCTCGACGTGGTTCTCGGTCATGTAGCTCTCGCCGCCCATGATCTGCAGGCAGTCGTTGACGGTGCGGTAGCCCATCTCCGAGCAGAAGACCTTGCACATCGCGGTCTCGAGCATGATGTCCTCGTCGTGGCGATCGAGGAACGCGGTGGTGAGGTAGAGCATCGCGTCCATCGCGTAGACGTAGGCGTCCATGCGGGCGAGCTTCTCCTGCACCTGCCCGAACTCCGCGAGCGGCCGCTCGAACTGGTGGCGGTACTGCGCCCACTTCGCGGCCTGCTCGAGCGAGTAGGTCGCGCCGCCGAGCATGCCCGCCGAAAGCGTGCAGCGCCCGTAGTTCAGGCAGGTCAGGGCGACGTTGAGGCCCTTGCCTTCCTTGTGCAGGAGATTCGCCTTGGGCACCTTCACGTTGGTCAGGCGGATGCGGGCCTGCCAGGTGCCGCGGATGCCGCACTTGGAGCGGTTGCGGCTGAAGATGTCGACGCCCTCCATGTCCGGCGTGCAGATGAGCGCGGTGACCGCGTCCTTCTCCTTGCCGGTCTTCGGATCCTTGACTCGCTGCTTCGCCATCACCGTGAAGAGTCCGGAGAGGGCGCCCGAGGTGGCCCACTTCTTCTCGCCGTTGAGGATGTAGTGGGTGCCGTCGGCGGAGAGCTCGCAGCGGGTCTCCTGCCCGCCCGCGTCGCAGCCGACGTTGGGCTCGGAGAGGCAGAACGCGCTCAGGGTGTCCTTCGCCATCCGCGGCAGGTAGCGGCGCTTCTGCTCGTCGTTGCCGAAGAGCATCACCGCCTTGCAGCCGATCGACTGGTGCGCCGAGACGATGACCGCGGTCGATCCGCAGCTGCGGCCGATCCGCTCGAGGGCGCGGTTGTAGCTGGTGATGCCGAAGCCGCCGCCGCCGAACTCCCTCGGGATCGTCATGCCCAGCACGCCGAGCTCGAAGAGCTTGCCGACCACCCAGTCGGGGATCTCCTGCTTCTGGTCGATCTCGTGCGCCGGGTGCTCCTCGCGGAGATAGGTGTCGAGCGCCGCGAGCAGCTGGTCGCAGCGGGCGGTCTCCTCGGCGGAGGGCTCCGGATGCGGCAGCAGCAGGTCGCGCCGGAAGCGGCCCCAGAAGTAGTTCTTCACCAGGCCCATCGAGTCGGGATCGGGGCCGAGCATCTCCTGCGCCTGCTGGATCTGCTTGCGGTCCTTCTCCGAGAGCTTCTGCAGCTCGCGGTCGAGATTGCTGGGATTGGTGGATGCAGTCATGGATCAGACTCCGATCGGTGCGGCGCCGCGTCGATGGCGGGAACCGTGGGCGGGGCTCAACTCTTGTTCAGGAAGGCGCGGATCCTCGCGCGGGTGGGCTCGGTGGTCCTCAACTCGATCAGGCGGGCTCGCTCCTCGCGCAGTCCGGCGTCGAAACCGCCCGCCACCCCTGCGCGGACCGCCGCGACCACCGCGGCCGGCGGCGTCAGCGGCTCGCATGAGGAAAGGCCGGCAGCCGCGATCGCCGCCTCGATCGTTTCGCGTTCGCCGGCCCCCAACGCTCGCGGCCGCCGCGAAGGCGCTTCCGGATGCGCCGCGATCCACTCCGCCGCAGCGGTGTGCAATTCCTCGAGGCTTGCCGCGGAGAAGTCGGCGAGTCCCGCGGGAAGTTCATGGCTCTTCCACGGAGTTCCGCTGGCGGTGCGGGCGATCGCCAGCGACGGCTCGATCCGCGCCGGAAGCGTCTGCGTGCCGCCCCAACCAGGGCAGATCCCCAGCGATGCTTCCGGCAGCCCCACGAGATAGGGCTTTGCGCCCTCGGCGGTCGCCAGGAAGCCCAGGCCATCGCAGAAGAGCGCGAGCTCGAGCCCGCCTCCGAGGGCGGCGCCGTGGATCACCGCGGCGGTGGGGCAGGGCAGGTCGAGCAGGCGGCGAAAGCAAGCGGCGCCTTGGGCGAGGTAGTCCTCGAGCCCGGCGTCGTCGAGCGCATCGATCTCGGCCAGATCGGCACCGGCCACGAAGACTCGCGGGCTGGCGCTTGCGAGCACGAGCCCCGACGGCGGATCGGCCGCCACGGACGCGAGGGCGCGATCGAGTTCGGAGACCAGCCAGCGATCGAGCACGACCACGCCACCACGGGGGTTCGTGGGCGATGGCGGAAGCCAGAGGGTCTCGAGGCCGCTCGGCGATCGTTCACGACGAATGAGTGAGTCTGAAGTCGTATGGGTCATCGGGCTCGGTCGCGGAACGGGCAGGTCGGTGGGGCGTCGGAGACCTCGCGCTGCAGGAAGAACCTCCCCGCCGCCGATTGCGGCGTGGCCTCCGGACTCGTGTCGGCAGTGCGGGACTCTGAATCCGCCGTGCCGCCGGTGGTCGGACCCCGCGTGGCGATGGTACCGATCGACACCGTCGGACCGAAGCCTTCGCCGTGCCATCGGTTGGGGAGGCGGAAAAATCGGAAGTCGGTCCCCGAAGGCGGCCCCGACACCGCGTTCAAGCGAGACCGATCCGGATCGAGGAGGGTGGGTTTCCCTGCTCGTCGAAGATGGCGAGGGTCTGGGTGCTTCCCGGACGGAGCCTCGAGGCCGGCAGCGGCAGGCTCGCCGGCCCCACCGGCTTGCCGTCTGCCTTGGCGAAGTAGCGACCGAGCGGCTGGCCGTCGAGGAAGACCTCTCCCTTGCTCATCGAGCCGAGGTCGATGCTCAGGTCTGATGCCGAGGCGTTGGCGGAGACGGTCAGTTCGGTGCGGAACCACGCCGGTCCTCCACCGCCGCCCCGAACCGCGTCGGTCCAACCCAGCTGTTCGCAGACTTCCTCGGCGGTCGCCCATCGAGCAAAGCCCCAGCCTTGCTCGCCGCCAAGCTCGCGGCGGACCTCGTCGATGCGGATTCCCTTGAGGAGGGCCTTGAGATCGCCCACCTGCGCCAGCGGCCGATCCTCGTCGGGCACCACGAGGACTTCGTTGCCGCCGGGCTTGACGCTCGCAGCGCCCTCGGAAGGCAACCGCAGCACGGTGCGGGTCGACGCATCACCCTCGACTCGCGCGAGTGCCGCTCCATTGAGGAACACCATCGAAGGCAGCGGCCAACGGCCGAGTTCGAGGTGAAGCGGAGGCTTTCGCCGCCACGTCCAGTGAATGCGGACGCCCTCTTCCGGCGGCGGCGTGCCGCGGATCAGTCCCGGCAGGAAGCCGCGAAGCCGGAAGGGATCGATCGGCGGCACCTCGCCATGGGTGACCTTCACTCCCGCAATCGGCGCGACCTCCACCACTCCGCCCAGAAGCCCCGTGCGAGCCTCGCCGGCGAGACCGTCCGCACCGCGGCCGAGGTGTTCAGCGAGCACGACAAGTCGGTGGGGTCCGGCCGCAATCCGCACTTCGATCGGCAGCGCCGCGGCGCCGGGCCCTTCCCCGAAGACACCCAGCAGCTCGCCGTCGAGGTGAACGCGCATTCGATCGCCCGCGAAGGGGAGATCGAGCCGCGTCTTCGCGGCCTTGGCCTGCTTCCACGAGATCCGATACCAGCCGTACCCAGCGGCCACCCCGCACTGCCGCAGCGAGCAGGGGCCGTCGATGCTCGCGAAGCGATGGCTGCTTCCGTCGCGGAGCGTTGGATCGTCGAGCATCCTCCACGTGCCCATGCGCACCGGACTTCTGCGGGTCCTCTTCTTGGTGATGGCGGTCCGCTCGACGGTTCCATCGAGCGCGATCGACCAGTGCTCGCGGAACCCTGCCGCGGGGATCGCAGCGCCATCGCGATCGATCGACTCGACGCCGACTCGAAGCAGCGGTCCATCCGGCACCGCGGCGAGGGATTGGGCCTCGTTGAGCACCACCACGGTCAGGCCGCGATGCTCCGCGACCAGGGGCGGACGGCCCTCGCCGGGCACCTTGACATCAAGCGGTGAACCGCTGATCGAGAGACTGCCCTCCGATCCCGCCGGGCCGAAGAGCACCAGCATCTTCCGCCGCAGGATCGAGAACACCGACAGCGTCGAGTAGTCGAGGTTGCCCTGACCGCGGAGATCCACGTCCTTCACGAACCATCCGACCTCGGCGGAACCGAGATCGACTGGCAGCACCCGACCATCCTCGAGGACCAGTTGCATGCGGCGGTCGTCGGGGTTGGGCGCGAAGGCGAAGACCACGGTGCCGCCGGGGCCCCGCACCGCCACCACCGAGGCCGGACGAGTCCCCTTGCGCGAGGAGGTATCGCGTGCAGGATCCGGATCGACCGCGACCGGTTGGCGATCGGGCTCGGCATCCGCGAACACGTGGCCGAAGGCAGACGCGAAGTTCAGCAGCCGCCGCACAGCCGCGGACTCCGGACGAAGCCGACCGAAGACGTCGATGAGGGAGCCGCGGGGCTCCATGGTGGCGAGGAATCCCACCGCGCCGCCACTTCCCGAGTCGCTGCGGCGTCCGGCGGTGCGATCGACATGCACTCCGCCCACCGCATCGCCGAGCAACGGCATCGCGCCGGCGGCGAGGGTCGCTGCGAGGTGCCGCGGCAGAGCCGCCAACGCATTCGACTCCGACTTCGAATCGCCGCCCCAGACCGAGACCGCAGCTGGATCGCGCACGAACGCGAGCCGCGGATGCTGATCCTGCAGGGTCCGCAACTGCCGCAGGTTCGCGAGCAGTTCGGAGTGGCCTTCCCAGCATTCGACCGCACCCTCGATGGGCTGCCAGGCGCCGCTGGTGGTGAGCAGCGGCACCTTGGCCCCGCACTCTCTCGCGTAGCGAACCAGTTCGGTGAGGTAGCGGTCGGCCTGCTCGTCGTTGGCGCAGAACCAGCGGTGCTCGATCTCGATCGCCACCACCGGCCCAACCTGCCGACGCCCCTTGGACAATGACTGGGTCGCCTGCAGATCGCTCACACGTCCGAGAACCTCGCGATAGACCGCCGCGACCCGCTCGAGGAAGCCCGGATCCGACTCCCGCAGGCGTGCCGGCCCCGATTCGGCGACCCAGGCGGGAATGCCGCCACCATCGAAGGGCTCGCCCACCGAGGGCCCGATGCGGAGGATCACCCACAACTGACGCTCGCCGCAGAGCTCGATGAACCGCTGCAGGTCTGCGCGGCCCTCGAAGCAGAATCGCCCCGGTCGCGGCTCATGCACGCACCAGGGTGCCGACGTGACGACGGTGTTGGCCCCCGCGCGACGAAGCTGGTCGAGTCGATCGCCCCAGGCTTCGGGTTCGCAGAGGGAATACTCGAACCCACCGCCGATCAACCACGCCCGGCGGGCCTTCACGAAGAGACTCTGTCCATCCAAGGTCACGCTGGGCATCGAATCCGGCTTCCCCATTCACGGCGGCGGCGAAACGAAGCCGTTATGGTTGCAGAATCACCGAAACCCGGCAAAGGACCGGCGGTTGCATGCATCACCGGCCGCACGGCCGCGGTCGGACCCCTCGCGTGAGTCACCTGCTGCGTCCATCTCGAACCCTCGCGACCCTCGCCTCGGCGTTGGCGCTTTCGGTGCTGTTCCCCGGTTGCGAGAGCCCGCTGCGGGCCATCGACCGCCGCACCGAAGCGACGCTGCTCTCCGCGGCAGACGACGTCGGCGGGGGCACCATCGCGCCGCGACTTCGGACCGACGGGCTCTACGAAGGCGATCCCTTTCCGGCCGACTATCCAGAGCGCTACCGGCCGCCGACCCGCAACCCCGCCGCGAGCCAGCTTGAGTTCACCCCGCAGCCGCCGCGGGAGGAGACCCTCGAAGCGGCCGCCGCGAGGATCCAGGCCGCCGGCATGCCTCCCGCCGAGTCGATTCAGCTCGACCTGCCCCGCGCGCTTCGCTACGCCCTCGACAACGCGGTCGAGTACCTCAACGCGGAGGAGAACTACATCATCGTCGCGCTGCAGCTCATCATCGAGCAGCACCGCTGGGAGCCCCGGCCCTTCGACATCACCAGCGCCGAGTTCGCGGCGCTGGGACAGGACGGGCGCTTCGCCCGCACGCTCAACGTCTCCAACGATCTCGGCCTGACCCAGCGGCTTCCCTACGGCGGCGAGGTCTCGGCGCGGCTGGTGGTGGACATGACCCGCCAGGTCGACGGGTTCTTCACCCAGGACGGCACCACGCAGGGTGCCGATGTGATCCTGCAGGCCAACATCCCGTTCCTCCGCGGCGCCGGCCTCACCGCCCGCGAAGAGCTCATCCAGCGAAGCCGCGACCTCATCTACGCAGCCCGCACCTTCGAGCAGTTCCGACGCGACTTCTGCTTCTCGCTGATCCGGGGCTATCTCGAACTGGTCCTGCAGCAGCAGGAGATCGCCAACGCCCAGCGTCAGGTGGTGAGTTCGCGACAGGTCGATCAGCGCGAGGACGCCCTGGTGCGAGCCGGTCGCCAACCCGCGTTCCAGGCCGACCTCGCCAAGCAGAACACCCTCTTCGCGGTCAACCGCCTCGCCGGGCTCGAGGAGCGCTACCGCGTGGCGGTCGACAACTACAAGGTCCGGATCGGGATGGATCCCACCCAGCCGGTGGTGATCGTCCCGGTCAAGCTCGAACTGCCATTGCCCGCGGTGCTCGCCTCGGAAGCGGTCCGCGAGGCGATGGAGTACCGCCTCGACCTGCAGACGATCGCCGATCGCGTGGAGGACGCCCGCCGCCGCGTGGATGTGGCCTCGAACGAACTGCTGCCCGACCTCGACGTCAACCTCGCCGGCGTCATTCCCACCGTGGAGCGGTTCGGAACCGCGGCCGGACTCAACGTTCGGCCCAACGACGGCATCTACCGCGCCGGAGCCTCCTTCGGATGGGCGCTTGACCGCACCATCGAACGGGCTCGATATCGCGAGTCGCAGATCCGCTACGAGCAGGAGATCCGCGACGAGCGTCTCGCCCGCGACGATGCCGCGGTCGAGGTGCGAAGTTCGCTGCGCGCGATCGAGCTGAACCGCTTCAGCCTGCTGCTGCAGGAGCAGAACGTGGCGATCGCCATGAACCGCGAGGCCTCGATCGCCGCGGCGCCCGATCGCGCCAGCGCCCGCGATCGCACCGAAGCCCTCGACCAGCGCCGGCAGGCCGAGGACCAGCGCGACCGCGCCCAGGCCGACCTGCAGATCTCGATCCTCGACTACCTGCTCACCACCGGTCAGTTCAGGGTCTCGCCCGAGGGCATGTTCCTGCCGATCAGCGGCCTCGTCGGCGCCGAGGTGATCGGCACGCTGCCCGAGGATCTGCCCGGCGCCGCACCCGACCTTGGCGGCATGACCCCCGAATCGGGAATGCAGACGATTCCCGGCGCCGAGGGTGTCGACGGCGACTTTCCGGTGCGCGACGAGTCGCTTCCGACCCCCGATCCCAACGCTCCCGCGGTCGAGCCGGTGGTGGTGCCCGAAGCAACCCAGACCGGACCCGCCCGGTAGAAGTTCGCCCGTCGCGGTCGATCGGCTCGTCCGAAAGGATCCACGCCGGTCGAGGAATCCGGTGCCCCGACGCTCCAGAACCGCCCTCGGCCCGCTGCGCTTTGCGTCCTTTCTCGACTCCGACCCTTCCGACCGCCGAAACGCCCCTACCGTGGGGACTGCGGAAACACCGCCCCCTCCGTCTTTCGAGTCCCCGATGACTGCAGCCCCCACCACTTCGCCCGTCGCCACCAATGCCAACCATCGCGCCGGCCCGCGTTCGGCGGGCTTCCCCTGGCTGCGGACCTTCGGCGTGGTGGCGGTGGTCGCGGCGGTGGCGTGGGTCGGAAGCCTCGCCTTCACCCCGGCAGAAAGCGTCGCCGGTGCGGGCAAGGACATCCACCTCGTCGAACGGGGCAGCTTCAACATCGTGATTCCCGTCAGCGGCGAACTTGCCGCGGTGCGGCAGGTCGAGATCCGCAACAAGCTCGAGAGCCGCGCGGTGATCACCGAGATCGTCGACGAGGGCCGTCAGGTCAGCGCCGGAGAGGTGCTGGTGCGGATCGCCGACGAGGACATCAAGCAGCGGATCCTCGATGCGGAGGACAAGGTCAAGAACTCTCAAAGCGACCTGATCGCCGCCGAGCAGAACCTCGAGATCAAGCGCAGCGCCCGCGAGAGCGAGCTCGAGAAGGCC